>JAHFVC010000065.1 GCA_023264765.1 Mycobacterium sp.
GCAGGCCGGCGACCACCGAAGCGGCGAACCGGGGCCACCGCGGCGCCGCGACCCGGCGCAGCCGGGCGCCGAGGCGGGCCACCCGCCCGGGTGCTCGCTCCTCGGGCCGGGATTCGGATTCGGTGCCGGCGTCGGGTTTGATATCGGGTTCGGTGTCAGCCATGCAGGACCACGCCCCGGTGCACGGTCTGCAGGCAGCGCGGCGACTGGCCGGGCGTCACCCGCGGCAGCGCGGGAACCCGCGATCGGGGATCGGTGGACCAGCGGGCCACCGCCTCGGCGGCCGGCGTCGCGACCTCCAGATCGCCGGCATCCCAGATCGCGTAGGTGGCGGGCGCACCCGGCACCAGCGTGCCTGCGACGCCGTCCCGCACACCGGAGGCCCGCCACGCACCACGCGTTGCCGCGGAGAACGCGGCGCGCGCCGAGATGCCGCTGCCGGGGGTGCGGTGTTCGGAGGCGGCGCGCACGGATTGCCACGGGTCAAGTCCGGTGACCGGGCTGTCGGAGCCGAAGGCGAGTGGCACGCCTTGGGATGCTAACAGCGCGAACGGGTTGAGTTTGCCGGCTCGGGCAACCCCGAGGCGCTGGGCGTACATGCCGTCGGGGCCGCCCCAGAGGTCGTCGAAATTGGGCTGCATGCTGGCGATCACGCCCCAGGAGCCCAGGCGGGCGGCCTGGTCCGGATCGACCATCTCCACATGCTCGAGCCGGTGCCCGCAGCGGGCGACGGCCGGGCCCCCGAAACGGTCGGCGACGACATGGAGGGCATCGGTGACGGTGGCGACGGCGGCGTCGCCGATCACGTGGAAACCGGCCGTGATGCCGGCCTCGGTGCACGCCAGCAGGTGCGCGGCGACCGCGTCGGCGTCGAGGTAGCTGTTGCCGCAGGAGTGGGGGGCGTCCGCGTAGGGCTCGTGCAGCCAGGCGGTCCGTGACCCGAGGGCGCCGTCGACGAACAGGTCGCCGGCCAGCCCCCGCGCGGCGGTGCGTTCGATGAGGGCGCGGGCCTGCTCGGCGGTCTGCACGGCCGCACCCCAGTAACCGATGACCTCTACGCCGTGGTCGAGGGCGCGCAGCGCGTCCCAGTCGTCGAGCCCACCGATGTCGGGGCCCGCGCATTCGTGCACGGCGGCGATGCCGAGGGCCGCCGCGGCATCCAGCGCCGCACACTGCGCATGGTGGCGCTGCGCCGGCGTCAACAGGTCACGGGCGGCGGCTCGCACCGCGTGGTGGGCGGCCGCGCTCAGGGGCCGTTGCGGGTCGAAGCCGGCCGCGGCGGTCAGGTCGGCGACCGTGGCGCGCAAGCCCGTCGAGGCCGCGGCGGAGTGCACGTCGACCCGGCTCAGATATGCGGGGCGACCGCCGATTGCCGCGTCCAGCTCCGCGGTGGTGGGCGGTTCGTTCTCGGGCCAGCTCGTCTCGTCCCAGCCGTGGCCCCAGACGATCCCGTCGGGATGACGGTCGGCGTACTCCGCGATCATGCGCAGGCAATGTGCGCGCGACTGCGCGCCCCGCAGATCCAGACCGGTCAGTGCCAGTCCGGTGGCCGTGACGTGGACGTGGCTGTCGACGAACGCCGGGGCGACGAAAGCCCCGTCGAGGTCGATCGCCTCGGCGTCGGGGAACTCGTTGCGGGCGGTGTCGTCGGCGCCCAGCCACACGACGACACCGTCGCGCACCGCCATGGCGGTGGCGTCAGGGGCTGCCGGGCTGTGCACACGCCCGTTGAAGAGAAGTGTGGTCACGAGGGTGACAGAGTAGTCGGCGCTCAGGGCTGCCGATGCTCCAGCGGAGCCGGGGTGATCACCTCGTCGACCACGTCGATGACCTCGCCGTCCACATAGTCACCGTGTCCGGTACCGCTGCCGGGTTGCTGCCTGCCGGTGCTGAAGACCATCACCGGTACGGACCGGGCCAACTGTCGGTTGACCAGCCCGGCAACCAACGGTCGGCCCACGGCGCGGGTGGGTGGCAGGAGCAGCAGCGCACCCACGACGGAACTGGCCAGACCGGGGATGACCATCATGACGGTGCCCAGGGCGACGAGCAAACTGTCGGATGCCAGTGCCTGATGGTCGGCGCCGGTGCGGCCGCGCATGGCGTCCTGCAGGCGGCCGAGTTGCCGCGTCAGCTGAGCACCGGCAAGCGCCAACCCGAGACCGAACGTCGCCAGCAGCGCCAGCACGGTCCACCCGAATCCGATGGTCGACACCAGGCCCACGACCACCGCCAGCTCGACGAGGACGTAGACGAGGAACAGTCGCATTGCCATGACCGGTCAACGTGCGGGCGGTCGCCAGGGTTCCTAGCTCTCCTGGACGGCTTGCACCTCGATCGCGGCATGCACCTTGTCGACGCCACCGCGGACCATCGCCTGCGGGATCCACCACCAGGCGTGCCACCAGTAACGCCTGGTCACCATGTCGAACACCCGCCGGGTCTCCGACTTCGGCAGATTGCGGGCGACGGCCTCGACGGGTTCGCCCTTGACCTTGCCCAGCACGCCGCACTTCTGGATGGTGACGCGGGGCGTGTTCTTGATCCGCTTGGTCTTCCAAGAGCCGTCGTCGGTGCTGATGAGCAACTTGCCCTCGTGCGGCACACCCCACACCGGGGTGGGCTTGGGCCGCCCGTCCTTGGTGAAGGTGGTCAGCAGCAAATATTTCTCGCGGTAGACATCTTCGAAGGTCGGAGGGTTCGGAGCCATGATTCAGAAGATAACCGTCTCGTTGTCGTGCCGCAGGATGCGGTCCTGGCAATGCCACAGCACCGCCCGGGACAGCACCGCCCGCTCGACGTCAGCGCCGAGCCGCACCAGGTCTTCGACGGTGTGGGTGTGGTCGACGCGCACCACGTCCTGTTCGATGATCGGGCCCTCGTCGAGGTCGGCGGTGACGTAATGCGCCGTGGCGCCGACCAGCTTCACCCCGCGCTCCCGGGCGCGGCGGTAGGTGTTGGCGCCGATGAACGCGGGCAGGAACGAGTGGTGGATGTTGATCAACGGGCACCCGATGGCGCCCAGGAATTCCGGGGTGACGATCTGCATGTACCGCGCGAGCACCACCAGATCGACATTGCCCATGAGCAGTTCGAGTTGCCGCCCCTCGGCCTCGGCCCGCGTGTCCCGGGTGGCCGGGATGTAGACGAACGGCACGTTGAATGCCCGGACCTGCTCGGCCAGCTCAGGGTGGTTGGCGATCACCATCACCACGGTCATGTCGAGTTCGCCGCGGCGGTTGCGCCACAGCAGATCGAGCAGGCAATGGTCGGCGGTGGAGGCGAAGATGGCGACCCGTTTGGGTTTGGCCGCCTCGGTGAACCGGTACTCGACGTCGAACTCCGCGGCCAGTTCGGCGAACTCCCGTTCCAGCTCGGGACCGGCGGCAGTCAGTCCGGGCAGATGAAAGACGGTGCGTTGCAGGAACGTTCCACCTTCCGGCTCGGTGGAATGCTGGTCCAGCGAGATGATGTTGGCGCCCGCGCGGGTCAGGAAGGTCGACACCGCGGCGACGATGCCCGAGCGGTCCGGGCAGGTCAGCAGCAACCGGCCGATGTCGGGGTGGCGCGCGACCCCGGAACTATTCGGCCGCACGGAGTTCGAGGCCCACATTGTTCTTCATGCCGCCCCGCAGCTTGGAGAACAGGTTGAAGGTCTTGCCCAGTAGGCCGTACCGGGATCCGATCGCGTCGTAGACGGCGCCCACCTGGGCCTGGTCCAGGATCGCTGCGGTGGCTTCGACGGCCTCGCTCTTGACGTTGCCCCGCCTGTCGCAGATCGCCACGGTGACCCGCGGGGTGTTGCGGATCCGTTTGACCTTCCACGACGTCCCCTGGGTGATGACCAGCAGCCGGTCGCCGTCCGGGGCGGCCCAGATCGCGGTCGGCTTGGGCCGGCCGTCCTTGGTGAAGGTGGTCAGCAGGATGTAGTCGGCCTTGGCGACTTCGGCGAACGTGAGAGCCATGACCGTGAATCTAGTGGGTGTGCGGACGATCTAGCCCTCGAGATCGCCTTCGGTTTCCAGCAGCACCTGCCGCAACCCGTCGAGGGTGGCGGATTCGGGCTGCGCCCACATTCCTCGGCCCGCGGCTTCGAGCAACCGCTCGGCCATGCCGTGCAGCGCCCACGGATTGGATTCGGTCATGAACTTGCGGTTCTCCGGATCCAGCACGTAGGAGGCGGACAGCTGCTCGTACATCCAGTCCGACATGACGTGCGCGGTGGCGTCGTAGCCGAACAGATAGTCGACGGTGGCCGCCATCTCGAAGGCCCCCTTGTAACCGTGCCTGCGCATGGCGTTGATCCAGCGCGGGTTGACCACCCGGGCGCGGAACACCCGGGTGGTCTCCTCGCTGAGCGTGCGGGTGCGCACCGCGTCGGGCCGGGTGTTGTCGCCGATGTAGGCGGCGGGATCCTTGCCGGTCAGCGCCCGCACCGTGGCGACCATGCCGCCGTGGTACTGGAAGTAGTCGTCGGAGTCGGCGATGTCGTGCTCGCGGGTGTCGATGTTCTTGGCGGCGACCGCGATCCGGCGGTAGGCCTTGTTCATATCGTCGGCCGCGGGCGCACCGTCCAGATCACGGCCGTAGGCGAATCCACCCCAGGCGGTGTAGACCTGCGCCAGATCGTTGTCGTCGCGCCAGTTTCGGCTGTCGATGAGCTGCAGCAGGCCGGCTCCATAGGTACCCGGCTTGGAGCCGAAAATCCTTGTGGTGGAGCGACGTTCGTCGCGGTGTTCGGCAAGGTCGGCCTGGCTGTGGGCCCGGACGAAGTTGTCCTCGGGTGCCTCGTCTAGACCCGCCACCAGTTGCACCGCGTCATCGAGCATGGTGACCACATGTGGGAAGGCGTCCCGGAAGAACCCGGAGATGCGCACGGTGACGTCGATGCGGGGCCGGCCCAGTTCCGCGAGTGAGATGGCCTCCAGGTTCACCACCCGACGCGACGCATCGTCCCACACCGGCCGGACACCCAGCAGCGCAAGGACTTCGGCGATATCGTCGCCTGCGGTGCGCATCGCCGAGGTGCCCCACACCGACAGGCCGACCGAGGCCGGCCAGCGCCCGTAGTCGGCCTGATAACGCTCCAGTAGTGAATCCGCCATCGCCACACCGGTTTCCCACGCCAGCCGGGACGGCACGGCCTTGGGGTCCACCGAGTAGAAGTTGCGGCCCGTCGGCAGCACGTTGACCAGTCCGCGCAGCGGCGATCCCGACGGACCCGCCGGGATGTAGTGCCCGTCCAGCGCGCGCAGCACCGCGTCGATCTCGCCGTCGGTGCCGCGCAGCCGGGGCACCACCTCGTCGGCGGCGAACGTCAGGATCTGGGCGACCACCGGGTCGTCGGTGAGGGAGTCGACGACGGCGCTGTCCCAGTCAGCGGCCTGTAGGGCCGCGACCAGCTCGCGGGCCTGGGCCTCGGCGGCGTCGACCGATGCCTTGTCGGCGGTGCCGTCCTCGGCCAGGCCGAGTGCCTGCCGCAGGCCCGGCACGGTCTGCTCGCCGCCGAAGAGCTGGCGGGCGCGCAGGATCGCCAGCACCAGATCGAGTTCGGCCTCGCCGGTCGGCGCCTGGCCCAGGATGTGCAGGCCGTCGCGAATCTGGACGTCCTTGATCTCACACAGCCAGCCGTCGACGTGCAGCAGCATGTCGTCGAAGGAGTCCTCGTCCGGGCGGTCTTCCAGGCCCAGGTCGTGGTCCATCTTGGCCGCCCGCATCAGCGTCCAGATCTGCTGGCGGATGGCGGGCAGCTTGGCCGGATCCAGCGCCGAGACGTTGGAGTGCTCGTCGAGGAGCTGCTCGAGGCGGGCGATGTCGCCGTAGGTTTCGGCTCGCGCCATGGGTGGGATCAGGTGGTCCACGAGGGTGGCGTGGGCGCGTCGTTTGGCCTGGGTGCCCTCGCCCGGATCGTTGACCAGGAACGGGTAGATCAGCGGAAGGTCGCCGAGCGCGGCGTCGGGTCCGCAGCCCGCGCTGAGCCCGAGCGTCTTGCCGGGCAGCCATTCCAGGTTGCCGTGCTTGCCCAGGTGGACGACGGCGTCCGCGCCGAACCGGGTGTCGACCCAGCGGTAGGCGGCCAGATAGTGGTGACTCGGCGGCAGATCGGGGTCGTGGTAGATGGCGACCGGGTTCTCCCCGAATCCGCGCGGTGGCTGGACCAGCAGCACGGTGTTGCCGGATTGCATTGCCGCGATGACGATCTCGCCTGCCGGATCTCGGCTCCGGTCGACGAACAGCTCACCCGGCGGCGGGCCCCAGTGCTTCACGATCGCTGCCGCGAAGTCCTCCGGCAGGGTGGCGAAGAAGGTCGCGTAGTCGGCGGCGGACACGCGGATCGGGTTGGCCTCCAAGGCGTCCGGAGTCAGCCAGTCGGGGTCCTGTCCCCCGCGTTCGATGAGGGCGTGTACCAGGGCGTCGCCATCTTCGGCGTCGACACCGGGAACCTCACCGATGTCATAACCCGCTTCGCGCATGGCACGCAGCAGGGCCACGGCACTGGCCGGGGTGTCCAGGCCGACGGCGTTGCCGATGCGCGCGTGCTTGGTCGGGTAGGCGGAGAACACCAGCGCCACCCGTTTGTCGGCGGGGGCGATGTGGCGCAGCTTCGCGTGCCGGACGGCCAGGCCGGCGACGCGGGCGCAGCGCTCCGGGTCGGCGGCGTAGGTGATCAGGCCCTCGTCGTCGATCTCCTTGAACGAGAACGGCACCGTGATGATGCGCCCGTCGAATTCCGGGACCGCGACCTGGGTGGCGACATCCAGCGGGGACATGCCGTCGTCGTTCTCCGACCAGCGGGCGCGCGAACTGGTCAGACACAGCCCCTGCAGGATCGGGATGTCCAGTGCGGCAAGGTGTGCGACGTTCCAGCCGTCGTCGGCGCCGCCGGCTGTTGCCGTGGCCGGGGTGGCCCCGCCCGCGGCCAGCACGGTGGTGACCAGCGCGTCGGCGGTGCCGAGCAACTGCAGGAGTTCGGGTTCGGCGGTGCGCAGCGAGGCGCAGTACACCGGCAGGGCCGTGCCGCCCGCGGCATCGATGGCATCGCAGAGCGCCTGGACGTAGCCGGTGTTACCGGCCAGGTGCTGGGCCCGGTAGTAGAGGACTGCCACGGTCGGCCCGGTTGCGGCAGCGTTGCGCTCGAGGACCCCCCAGGTGGGGATGGTGACCGGCGGCTCGAAGCCGAAGCCTGTCATCAGCAGGGTGTCGGACAGGAACGCATGTAGACCGCGAAGGTTTTCGGTGCCACCCTGCGCCAGATAGATGTGGGCCTGCACGGCCACACCGGCCGGCACGGTGGAATGGCGCATGAGCTCGGCGTCGGGGGTCTGCTCCCCCGACAACACGATGGTCGGGACGCCACTGGCGATGACGGCGTCGATACCGTGCTGCCAACTGCGGTAGCCGCCGAGGATGCGCACGATGGCGATGTCCACGCCCTGCAGGAGGGCGGCGATCTCGCTACCGAGTTCGTCGTCGAGAAGCCGCGATGGGTTGGCCCACCGGTAGTCCGCGCCGCAGGCGCGGGCGGTGATCAGGTCGGTGTCGGACGTGGACAGCAGCAGTACAGACGGCACCGTCTATTCGTACCGCACCACCTGCGGTGTCCGGTCGGCGCCGTCAGCGCTCGGAGCGGCTCCAGCGGCCGTACCAGGAATCCCGATAGGGCGCCGCGAGGGCACCGAATACCAGCGCGACACCGATTCCGATGGCGATGAGTGAAACCATTGGTCACTCCTTTCTTCGTGCTGAAATCTACGTCCCCGAACCGGCGGTACCGGCATTCTGTGCCGGACGAGACAGCCCGCACATTCAGGTGACGCACATCACTTCGATGCCCGACGCATGGTCGCTGAACTGGCCTTTCTGTCAGTCCGCGGGCATTCCGATCGGGCCTAGTCAAACCGTTTACGTCGCACGCGGTAACTGGCGCAATAGAGATATGAGCACCCGCAATTCGATCAGCGTCACGAAACTCGGTGCGAACATCGGCGCACGCATCGACGGTGTGCGCCTGTCCCCCGATCTGGACAGCGCCACCGTCGAGGCCATCAACGACGCCCTGCTGACGCACAAGGTGATCTTCTTCGGTGACCAGGATCATCTCGACGACGCCGGTCAACTCGCCTTCGCGGGGCTGCTCGGCACCCCGACAGGCGCACACCCGACGGTGACGTCGCGGGGCGCGCACGTTCTGCCGATCGACTCGCGCTACGACAAGGCCAACAGCTGGCACACCGACGTCACCTTCGTCGATCGGATCCCGAAGGCGTCGCTGCTGCGGGCGGTCACCCTGCCCGAATACGGTGGCACGACCGTCTGGGCCAACACCCAGGCTGCCTACGAGCAGTTGCCGTCCCCGCTGCGGGCGCTGGTGGACAATCTCTGGGCCGTGCACACCAATCAATACGACTACGCCTCGGATGCCGCGGCAGAGTTGGATCAGCTGTCGGACAACACCCGCGAGTACCGCGAGGAATTCGTCTCGGAGTACTTCGAGACCGAACATCCGGTGGTGCGGGTACATCCCGAGACCGGCGAGCGGGTGCTGTTGCTCGGGCACTTCGTCAAACGCTTCGTCGGGTTGGGGACCACCGAGTCGGCGACCCTGTTCAACCTGCTGCAGGCACGGGTCACCAAGCTGGAGAACACCGTTCGGTGGACGTGGTCGCCGGGTGATCTGGCCGTCTGGGACAACCGGGCCACTCAGCACTACGCGGTGGCCGACTACGACGATCAGTTCCGGTATTTGAGCCGGGTGACGCTGGCGGGCGACATCCCGGTCGACGTGCACGGCCGGTACAGCCGGGCGGTGGCCGGAGACGCCTCGCACTACTCGGAGGTGGTCAGCCCGATCCGGCTGGCCAGCTGAGCTACAGGCGGCCCATCTCGCGTGTCAGGAGCGCGTCTTCGAGGAATTCATAACGTTTGCACTCGTGATGTTCGTGCGGTCCTAGTGCGTCATGGATCTTTGCTCCGGCGGTCTGCGCGGCGGCGCTGAGACGGTGTAGATCCGGATGAGGTAGGTGGATGGTCATGTCGATCACTTCCCGTGTTTCTTCGCCCTGAGTGCGGGCATGGTCCAAAGTTAGGAGCCCGGGGGTGTGGACGACTGCGTAGACCGGTACTCGTTTTGTGTCCATCTGCCGCGGCCGATACGCAGGTCGTACGGTAGGGAGATGGCCCGCGACCGTGACGACGACGCGTGTCCCGGCGCGCTCGCAGTGCACCGGGCCGCAGACGGAGCGCTGGCGCGAATTCGCCTGCCCGGCGGCGCCATCACCCCGGCGCAACTCACGGCACTGGCCCGTGCGGCCGAACAATTCGGTTCGCCCGCAATGGAACTCACATCCCGCGGCAACATCCAGATCAGGGCGATCACCGACACCGACGCGGTGGCCGAGGCGGTTGCCGGCGCGGGCCTGTTGCCCTCACCCAGCCACGAGCGCGCGCGCAACATCATCGCCTCACCGCTGTCGGGCCGCAGTGGCGGGAACGTCGACGTCCGGCCCATGGTGACCGAACTCGACGCGGCGCTGTGCGCGGCACCGGACCTGGCACGGCTGCCGGGGCGGTTTCTGTTCGCCCTGGATGACGGCAGCGGCGACGTGGCCGGTCTGCTGCGGCCCGACGTCGGGGTACACGCGGTCGGCGCGGACACCTTGGCGGTGATCCTGGCGGGCCGGGACAGCGGGGTGCGCATCCCGGTGCACGAGGCGGTCCCGACGCTGCTCTCGGCCGCGCACCGGTTCGTCCAGATCAGAGGCACGGCCTGGCGGGTATCCGAACTCGCCGATGCCACCGCGCTGCTCGACGGCGCGCAAGCGGGCCCGCCCTATCCCGTTGCCTCCACTCCGCCGGTGGGCTGGATCGCCCAGGACGACGGCAAGGTCAGCCTCGGGGCCGTTGTGCCGCTGGGTGTGCTGCAAGCCCGGGTCGCGGAATTCCTGGCCGCCGTCGAGGCACCGCTGCTCATCACCCCGTGGCGCTCGGTGCTCGTCTGCGATCTCGACGAAGGTGTCGCCGACACCGCGTTACGGGTGCTGGCCCCGCTGGGCCTGGTGTTCGACGAGACGTCGCCCTGGCTGAGCGTGAGCGCCTGCACCGGTAGCCCGGGGTGTGACAAATCTCTCTCCGATGTGCGTGCCGACGCGGCGGCGGCGCTGCACGACGGCCGAACGGGGGTGCACCGTCATTTCGTTGGCTGCACACGGGCCTGCGGGACCCCCTCGGGGGCCGAGGTGCTGGTGGCCACCGGGCACGGCTACCAGGGCCGTCACCCGTAGGGTGATCCCGTGCTCGACTACGTCCGCGACGCCGCGGAGATCTACCGGCAATCGTTCGCGACCATCCGCGCCGAAGCTGATCTGACCCGGTTCCCCCCGGACGTCGCGCGGGTTGTCGTCCGTCTCATCCATACCTGCGGGCAGGTGGATCTCGGCGAGCATGTCGCGTTCAGCGCCGACGTGGTCGCCCGGGCGCACGCCGCCCTGGCCGCCGGCGCCCCGATCTTGTGCGACTCGTCGATGGTGGCCGCCGGTATCACGCGGTCCCGGCTGCCCGCCGACAACGAGGTGGTGTCGCTGGTCGCCGACCCGCGGGCGCCCGACCTCGCGGCGACGCTGGGAAGCACCCGCTCGGCAGCGGCCGTCGACCTCTGGGCCGACCGGCTCGAGGGCGCGGTGCTCGCCATCGGCAACGCGCCGACCGCGCTGTTCCGGCTGCTCGAGCTGATCGACGACGGTGCGCCGGTACCCACCGCGGTACTCGGCGGCCCGGTCGGTTTCGTGGGTTCGGCGCAGTCCAAGGACGAACTGATCGCCCGGCCACGCGGGATGTCCTACCTGGTGGTGACGGGCCGCAGGGGCGGTAGCGCAATGGCGGCCGCCGCGGTGAATGCGATTGCGAGTGAACGCGAATGAGCAAGGGAACCCTCTACGGTGTCGGCCTGGGCCCAGGTGACCCCGAGCTCGTCACCGTCAAGGCGGCCCGGTTGATCGGCACGGCCGACGTGGTGGCCTATCACAGCGCCCGGCACGGCCGCAGCATCGCCCGCCGGATCGCGGAACCGTATCTGCGCGGCGGGCAGCTCGAGGAACACCTGGTGTATCCGGTGACCACCGAGACGACCGAACATCCCGGTGGTTATGCCGGTGCGATGGAGGACTTCTACGCCGAGGCCGCCGACCGGATCGCCGTTCATCTGGATGCGGGACGCAATGTCGCGCTGCTGGCCGAGGGCGATCCGCTGTTCTACAGCTCGTACATGCACATGCACACCCGGCTGACCGAGCGGTTCGACGCGGTCATCGTGCCGGGGGTGACGTCGGTCAGCGCGGCGTCGGCCGCCACCGGGACCCCGCTGGTCCAGGGCGACGAGGTGCTCACCATCTTGCCGGGTACGCTGCCCGCCGCGGAGCTCACGCGCCGGCTCGCCGACACCGACGCCGCCGTCATCATGAAACTCGGCAAGTCGTACCCCGAAGTGCGGGAAGCGCTTTCGGCTACACACCGGCTGGATCGGGCGTTCTACGTGGAACGCGCCAGCACCGATGCGCAGCGCGTGCTCGGCGCCGGCGACGTCGACGAATCCTCGGTCCCGTACTTCTCGATCGTGATGCTCCCCGGTGAGGCGGCCCAGCCGCGCGAGGGCGGGAGCGTGGCGGTGGTCGGGCTGGGTCCCGGTGACCTGGACTGGATCACGCCGCAGACGCGCCGCGAATTGGCCCGGGCCACCGATCTGATCGGCTATTTCCCTTACCTCGATCGAGTCGGCATGCGTACCGGTCAGACCCGGCACCCCAGTGACAACACCGACGAACCCGCCCGCGCGCGACTGGCCTGCGAGCTGGCCCAGCAGGGCCGCGCGGTCGTGGTGGTCTCCTCCGGTGATCCGGGGGTGTTCGCCATGGCCACCGCCGTGCTGGAGGAAGCCAAGTCGTGGCCCGACGTGCCGGTGCGCGTGATCCCCGCGATGACCGCGGCCCAGGCAGTGGCCAGCCGGGTCGGTGCGCCGCTGGGGCATGACTATGCCGTCATCTCACTGTCCGACCGCCTCAAGCCCTGGGAGATCATCGCCAAGCGGATCAGCGCGGCGGCCGCGGCCGACATGGCCATCGCGGTATACAACCCGGCCTCCAAGACCCGCACCTGGCAGGTCGGCGCGATGAAGGAGCTGCTGCTCGCCCATCGCGATCCCGCCACCCCCGTGGTGATCGGCCGCGACGTGGCGGGGCCCCGGGAGAACGTGCGTGTGGTGGCGTTGGGTGAGCTGGATCCCGCCGAGGTGGACATGCGGTGCATGTTGATCATCGGTTCCTCGCAAACGCAGTGGCACGGCGACACCGTGTTCACCCCGAGGTACTACCCCGGCTGACACTTGTCGACGATCGTTGACATGCGTCAGTAGCCGGTTTACTGTCCGCTCGTGATCCCGCGTAATCCCGATGACGTGACGGCGGACTGGCTCAGTGGTGTTCTGGGCACCGAGGTTCGCACCGTCGACGTGTTGCCCATCGGCACCGGCCAGACCGGGGCGACCTATCGTCTGTCGGTCCGGTACGCCGACAACGTCGACGCGCCCGCCAGTTTCGCGATCAAACTGCCGTCCCAGGACGACACCGTGCGCGACCGGGTCGCCATCGGCTACCGGTCCGAACACGCCTTCTACAACGACGTGGCCGACCTGGTCTCGGTGCCCGTCCCGCACAGCTATTACTGCGAGATCGAGGACGAGGGTGCCGAATTCGCCCTGCTGCTCGCCGATCTGGCCCCCGCCGAACAGGGCGATCAGATCGCCGGCTGTTCGGCGGCTGACGGCCTGCTCGCGGCGCGCGCGCTGGCCGGGCTGCACGCGCCGAGTTGGTGCGATCCGAAGTGGACCGACTTCCCAGGCATCGCGATGCCGCGACCGGACGCGGACATGGCTTCCGGGATGGGCGAAGTCGCCAAGATGGCCAGCGGGATCACCCTGGACAAGCTCGGCGACCGGATGACCGCGGCCGATCGCGAGACGCTGGAAGCGTCACTGTCCGTCATCACGCCGTGGCTGCTGTCCGAACCCGAACGCTTCGCGCTGTTGCACGGCGACTACCGGCTGGACAACATGCTCTTCGATCCCGACCACACCGAGATCACGATCGTGGACTGGCAGACACTGGGGTCCGGGCTGCCCGCCCGCGACCTGTCCTATTTCACCGCGACCAGCCTGGATCCCGAGGTACGCGCGCAGGCCGAGCCGGAACTCGTCGATGCCTACCACGCGCAGCTGC
This sequence comes from Mycobacterium sp., assembly GCA_023264765.1. Taxonomy (GTDB): domain Bacteria; phylum Actinomycetota; class Actinomycetes; order Mycobacteriales; family Mycobacteriaceae; genus Mycobacterium. Next base: position 13,266 of record JAHFVC010000065.1, read on the forward strand.
TTGCCCTGGGCGTCACCGGTTACGACCGTGAAACCTGTTGGCGCGATTACCGTCTGGGTATGCTTCAGGCCCCGTTGATCATCGCCTTCGGCATCGCGTTCGCGAGTTCCACCGATCGCGGTGACGACATGATGCTCGCCATGGCGAAACGCTCCTGTGCGGCGATCCGTGAACTCGACACGCTGGCCCTGATCTAGGACCCGTATTCGGCGAGCCAGCCGACGGCCTCGTCGACGGTGCCGACCGTGCGTACCCCGGCGGGCAACGACGGCCGATCGACCATGATGATCGGGATGTCCGCGGCCTCGGCCGCCCGGATCTTCGCCTCGGTCATCGCGCCGCCGCTGTTCTTGGTGACCAGCGCGTCGATCTGATATTCGCGGATCAGGGTCAGTTCGCCCTCGTACTCGTAGGGTCCGCGCGACAACAGCAGCTGATGGTTGAGCGGCAGCGTGTCCGGCTCGGGTGCGGTGACGGCTCGGATCAGGAACCACGCGTCGGCGTACCGGAACGCCGCGGTGCCGGAGCGCCCCGTGGTCAGGAAGACGCGCGAGAAGTTCTGCTCGGCAACGGTCTTCGCCGCCTGGGTATCCGATCCCACCACGATCGCCTGGCCGGTGGGCCAGGCCGGGCGCGCCAGCACCAGATGGGGCAGGCCGGCGGCGGCGCAGGCCTCGGCGGCGTGGGCGGTGATGGTCGCCGCGAACGGATGGGTGGCGTCCACCACGGCGTCGACCGGGTGTTTCTGCAGCCAGCGAGTCAGGCCGCGCACCCCGCCGAATCCGCCGATCCGTACCTGGCCCACCGGTAGCGCCGGATCGGGCACCCGGCCGGCCAGCGAGCTGATCACGTCCACGCCCGGGTGCAGGGCGGCGGCCAGCGCCCGCGCCTCACCCGTACCGCCCAGGATGAGGACGCGCACTAGTGCCTGCTCCCGCGCCGCCGGCCCGACGAGTACAGATAGCTGTCCGAGAATCCCTCGGCGGCCAGCACGTCGCCGACGAAGATGACCGCGGTCTTGGTGATACCCGCGTCCTTCATCTGCCCTGCGATCTCGCCGAGCGTGCTACGAAGCACCTGCTGGGTCGGCCAGCTGGCGTATGCGACGACGGCGCAAGGTGTTTCGGCGGTATAGCCGCCGGCGGTCAGGTCCGTGACGATCGAGTCGATCTGTGCCGCGGCCAGATGCAGCACCAGTGTGGCGCCGGGTTTGGACAGCTCGGTCAGTGATTCCTTCTCGGGCATCGCCGTGGACAGGGTCGCCACCCGGGTCAGGGTGACGGTCTGAGCGACCCCTGGCACCGTCAGTTCCCGGCCCAGCGCGGCGGCGGCCGCGGCGAAAGCGGGTACCCCGGGCACGATCTCGTACGCAACGCCGTGCGAGTCGAGATGACGGGTCTGCTCGGCCAGCGCGCTGTAGATCGACGGATCCCCGGAATGTAACCGCGCGACGTCCAGGCCGGCCCGGTCGGCGGCGACCAGTTCGTCGATGATCTGGGCCAAGGTCAGCGGTCCGGTGTCGATGATCCGGGCGTCCGGCGGGCACAGCGCCAGCAGGTCGTCGGGCATGATCGAACCCGCGTACAGGCACACCGGGCAGCGCTGCACCAGCTTCTGCCCCCGGACGGTGATGAGGTCGGCCGCACCCGGTCCCGCGCCGATGAAGTAGACGGTCACGGCACGGTCACCGACCACTGGGTGACCGGGTACGCCGGCCGGAATCCGGTGAACCCGCCGACGGGCTCGCCGCGGTAGTGCTGGAACCGGTGCAACTGTCCACCTAACGTCGAATACCTCTGGATGACAACGGCTTCGGATTCTGCCGTGACCACATTGGCGACCAACCGGCCGCCCGGGGCCAGGTGCTCGAGGCACCCGTCGAGCAATCCCGGGGTGGTGATGCCGCCCCCGATGAAGATCGCCCTGGGGGTGGGCGCGCCCGCGAAATCATCGGGTGCCGCGCCACGGACGTCCACCCGCACACCGAAGGCGCGGCCGTTGGCGGCAATGCGGTCGCGGCGCGCCGCGTCACGTTCGAACGCCAGCGCCCGCAGGCCAGGCCCGCTGCGGCACCACTCGATCGCGATGCTGCCCGATCCGGATCCCACGTCCCACAACAGCTCTCCCGGCCGTGGGCCGAGAGCCGCCAACGTGACCGCACGGATCCCCTGTTTGGTGATCTGGCCGTCGCGGGCGAACACGTCGTCGGGCAGGGTGTGGAAACGGCGTTCCTCGGGCAGGTAACGCACCGCGATGACATTGAGATCGTCGACGGTCCCGGCGAACTCCGCGGCCGACGTGTGGCGGATCCGCTCCCCCAGCCCACCGAGCTGCTCAAGCACTATGAATTCCGATGTGCCGCGGCCTGTTTCGGTGAGCAGCCAGGCCAACGCGGCCGGGGTCGAGCCGTCGCGGCTCAGGATGATCGCCTGCCCGCCGCGGCGCACCGCGGTGACCGGGTCGGCGGTGACCAGGCTGATCACCTCGGTGTCCTGCACCGGCCAGCCCAGCCGCGCGCACGCCAGCGTCACCGACGACACATGCGGCAGCACCCGGACCGCCCCGGCGCCGAACACCCGGATCAAGGTGGCGCCGACGCCGTGCAGCATCGGATCCCCGGAAGCCACCACGTGCACCGTGTCCAGGCCGTCGAACAGGGTGGGCAGGGTGGGCAGCATCGGCGACGGCCACTCGCGGCGCTGTGCGGCGATGCTGTCGTCGAGCAGGTCGAGTTGCCGGTTCGACCCGTAAATAACGCTGGCCCTGCGCAATTCGTCGGCCGATACCGGTGACAGTCCCGCCATTCCGTCGGCGCCGATACCGACCACGACGATGTTCACCGCGGCAACCTCCGCCAGATCGCTTGCGGTACCAGCCGTGTGGTGAAGATCAACGGCCGGATCGCCCACGGCACCCACACCGCCGACTTGCCACGGGCCAGCGCCTCGGCCACCTCATCGGGCGTGCTCGACAGCGGAGCCGGGTCCATGCCTTCGGTCATATGGCCGATGACGAACCCGGGCCGCACGATCAGCAACCGCACACCGGTGCCGTGCAGCGCATCGGACAATCCGCAGGCGAAGCCGTCCAAACCCGCCTTGGCCGAACCGTAGACGTAATTGGCGCGTCGAACCCGTGCACCGGCGATCGAGGAGAACACCACCAGCCGGCCGCTGTCGCGGGCCCGCATCCGCGCGGCCAGCACCGTCAGCAGGCTGACCTGGGCCACGTAGTCGGTGTGGACGACGGCCACCGCGTGCGCCGGGTCGGCCTCGGCGCGCTCCTGGTCGCCGAGGACGCCGAAGGCCAACACCGCCGTCCCGATGGGACCCGCCTGGGCTTCGATGGCGGCCACCACCGCCTGATGGTTAGCGACGTCATCGGCGTCGAACTCGTGCACCCGGACAGCGGCAGCCCCGGCCGCGGACAGCGCCGCGACCTGGTCGGTGAGCTGATCGGCGCGCCGGGCGGCCAGCACGACGGTGTTCCCGGGGGCCAGCCGCTTGGCCAACTCGAGGCCGATCTCGCTGCGCCCCCCGAAAACCACGACCGAGTGGGGTGTGTCCGTCATGGCTGCGATTATGGCCTGCGCTAGCGTGGACCCCGATGGCTACTTCCGGTCGAAAGCCGACCACCCGGCTGACCAACGATGCGTTGGCGTTCCTGACGGAACGGCATCTGGCCATGCTGACCACCCTGCGCAACGACAATTCGCCGCACGTGGTCGCCGTCGGCTTCACCTTCGACCCCAAAACCCACATCGCCAGGGTGATCACCACCGGCGGCTCGCAGAAGGCCGTCAACGCCGCCGAACGCGGTGTCGCGGTGCTCAGCCAGGTGGATGGTGCGCGCTGGTTGTCGCTGGAGGGCGCGGCCACCGTCAGTTCGGACGCGGACGACGTGCGCGACGCCGAGCTGCGCTACGCCCAGCGCTACCGCACCCCGCGGGTCAACCCGCGTCGCGTCGTGATCGAGGTCCGGGTGCAGCGCGTCCTGGGTTCCTCGGGTCTGCTGGATCGCGGCGAGACGACCTAGACCTTCGGTCAGTGTCGCCCGCCGCGGGCGTGTCGCGGCTCAGATGGGCACTACCACGAGGTCATGTGGCCGGTTGTTGACCGATTCCGCCCCGTCTTCGGTGACGACGACGATGTCCTCGATCCGGGCGCCCCACAAACCGGGGAAGTAGATCCCCGGTTCCACCGAGAACGCCATCCCGGGTTCGAGGGTGAGTTCGTTGCCGGCCACGATGTAGGGCTCCTCGTGCACCGACAGCCCGATGCCGTGCCCGGTGCGGTGCACGAAGACCTCGGCCAGCCCCTCGGCGGCCAGGACGTCGCGCGCCACCGCATCCACCGCGCCCGCGCTCATCCCGGGGCGCACCGCGGCCACGGCCTCGGCCTGGGCCCGTTGCAGCACGGCGTACTGGCGCGCGACCCTGGGATCGGGCTCGCCGATGCTGTAGGTCCGGGTGGAGTCGGAGTTGTAGCCGGGTTCATACGGTCCGCCGATGTCGACGACGACGATGTCCCCGGCGCACAGTTCGCGGTCGGAGCATTCGTGGTGCGGGTCGGCCCCGTTGGGCCCCGAGCCGACGATGATGAACGCGACCTCGGAATGTCCCTCGGCGACAATGGCTTCCGCGATATCGGCGGCGACGTCGGCCTCGGTGCGGCCGGGCACCAGGAACTCCGGCACCCGGGCGTGCACCCGGTCGATCGCAGCGCCGGCCTTGCGCAGCGCATCGATCTCGGCCGGGTCCTTGATCATCCGCAGCCGGCGCAGCACGTCGGTGGCCAGGACCGGCACCGTGCCCAGCAGATCGGCCAGCGGGAGCAGGTGCAGGGCGGGCATCGAGTCGGTGACGGCGACGGCACTGCCGCTCAGCGCATCGGCCACCAGCTGGTACGGGTTCTCCCCGTCCACCCAATCCCGCACCGTCACACCGAGATCCGGGACTGCGGACTCCCGCAGCGCGGCCAACTCCAAACGCGGCACGACCACCGTCGGCGCCGAACCGTCGGCAGGCAACACCAGCGCGGTCAACCGCTCGAAGGTCTGCGCCCGGGAACCCACCAGATAGCGCAGGTCATAACCCGGCGTGATGACCAGGCCGGCCAGCCCGGCCCTGGCGGCGCTGGCCGCGGCGACCTCAAGTCGGTGGGCGTACACGTCGGTGCTGAAGCGGGTCGTCATGCACTCGACATTAACGCTGCCCCCGATGCGTGGCGACCTTCACGCTACTGTCAGGCGATGCTGCGCGATATCCGTGAACTGGTGGACCAGCACGAGGCCTATGCCGACGAATTGCGGCGGCGCTGGGGCGGTCTGCTGAGCTACCGCTACATCGGCAGGCAGTACGCCGATATGGACCCCCGCGACGTACCCAATACCGTTGTCGTCAGGCATGACATGCGCAACCCGGCCGGCGGTCTGCTGTTCGCGGTCCTGGGTATCTGCGCCCCGGAGAGCGGGCACATGTCGGACCTTGAGGCGGTGCCCAATCCCGTCATCCACTCCTGCCAGATCGTCGATCCCGGAATCGGCGTGCGACGCATCGAGATCATCTCCGAGGAACTGCGACGCGGCAGGCAGATGGGGTACAGCCGCGCCAAGATCGTCGACGCCGACCAACCCGACCGCGTACTCGCCCTGATCGAGGGCCAGGGCGTGACCATCGGGGTACCGCCAGAGGGCCTGCAGAAGATGGAGGTCGACAACATCGAGGTGGTGGACTCCCCGGACCTTCCTGCGCTCTGGCAGGTCTTCGGCGGATCCCGCCGTGACGACGGGACCTGGGTGCTGCCGGAGCTGTCGGCCGAGGTGGCTTCCCCGGACGCGGCCCTGCACATCGGCCCGCAATTCGTGCTCCTCGAAGCCGCCGCGGCGGACGCGGCAGGTGGTGCCGTGCAAGGCGTCTCGGTGCACGTGATGTTCCTGGCCCGGGGTAAGGCCGGACCGTTCCGGGTGGTCACCGAACCGATCCCCGGCCCCGAGGGCACGGTCGCGGTGCGAGCACTGCTGCACGATGAAGGCAACGGCGACAAGGTGATCACCTCGGCGTCCTACGTCTTCCGGAAGGTCACGCCATGACGCAACCGGTGTTGCTCCTCGACGGGGCCAGCATGTGGTTCCGGTCCTTCTTCGGGGTGCCGTCGTCGATCACCGCGCCCGACGGCCGGCCCGTCAACGCCCTACGCGGTTTCCTGGACAACATCGCCACCCTGGTCACCACGCACAGGCCCGGGCGACTGGTGGTCTGCCTCGATCTGGACTGGCGACCTCAGTGGCGGGTCGACCTGATCCCGTCGTACAAAGCGCACCGGGTCGCGGTCGAGGAACCTGCCGGCGAGCCCGATGTCGAGGAAGTGCCCGACGAGCTGACCCCGCAGGTCGACATGATCATGGCGATGCTCGACGCCTTCGGGATCGCCACCGCGGGCGCTGCCGGCTACGAGGCGGACGACGTGCTGGGCACCCTCGCCTCAAGGGAACAGCAGGATCCCGTGATCGTGGTCAGCGGTGACCGCGACCTGCTGCAACTCGTCGGCGACGGCCCGCCGCCGGTCCGTGTCTTCTACATCGGCCGCGGCCTGGCCAAGGCCACACTGTTCGGCCCGGCGGAGGTCGCCGAGACCTACGGGGTGCCGATCGACCGGGCCGGACCGGCATACGCCGAGTTGGCGCTGTTGCGTGGCGACGCCTCGGACGGTCTGCCCGGCGTCGCGGGTATCGGTGAGAAGACCGCGACGACGCTACTGGGCCAGTACGGCTCACTCGCTGCGATCGTCGATGCGGCGGCGGACCCGTCGTCGAAGCTCCCGACCGCCCAGCGCAAGAAGCTGCAGGCCGCCACCGACTACATCGCCGCGGCCGAGACGGTGGTGCGCGTCGCCACCGACGCCGACGTGACCATGTCCACCGCGACGGACACGCTGCCGTTGGCGGCGGCCGACCCGGCCCGGGTCGCCGAATTGGCCGGCGAGTTCGGGGTGACGTCGTCGATCGCCCGGCTGCAGAAGGCTCTCGACAAGCTATAGCCGAGCCCCAGACGCGAAACGGCCCCGAAAGCAAGGCTTTCGGGGCCGTTTCGACGCTGCGGGGTTACTTGGGCCGACCGACCTCGTAGGTGCCCTTGTCGTCCTGGAATGTCACGGTGACCTGGCGCTTGGTGCCGTCGATGCTGACGACGCAGTCGAAGCTCTCACCCTTCTTCACCGTCGGGCTGTTGCCGTCGTTGCAGGTGACGTCCTTGACGTTCTTGGCGCCGTAGCCGTTCGACTCGTCGGTGAGGATCTGCTGCACACCGGTCTGCGCCGCGCCGACATCGAGCTTGGTGGTGACGAACCAGCCCGGCTTCCAGAAGCCGAGGACCAGGACCACTGCCACGATGACCGCGGCGAGCAGGCCGATCACTCCGCCGATGACGGCGAGCGACTTCTTCGAACCCTCCTCGGCGGGGACCGGCGCACCGTACGGCGAGTACTGCGGATTGTTGGGGTCGTACTGCCCCGGCTGCCCGTACTGCTGGGCCGACGGGTCGTACTGCTGGGGCTGCCCGTACTGCGGGTAGCCCTGGGGGGCGTAGGCGGTGGGCTGCTGACCGTACTGCTCCGGCGGCGGCGGGTACTGCTGCGGGTTGTACTGCGGCGGTCCCGGCTGGGCGGGCGGCTGATACTGGGGGTACTGCGGTGTCTGATAGGCCGGCGGCTGCCAGGCCGGTGCCTCGGTGGTGGGCTGCTGTTCGGGCGTGGACGGCGGCTGCCAAGCGTTCTGATCGCTCGGCGGCTGTGCTCCGCCGGACTGCGGCGGCTGACCCGGCCACGCCTGCGTCGGGTCAGATCCCTGCGGTCCGCTCATGTCTCTCCTTGGTTGAGGTCCGTTGGCAACACAGTACCGTTCCGGGTCGGTGAGCAGGCGGAACCGGCCGCCAGCGCGGCCCGCTCAATCTACGCCGCAGCTAGGCCGAATCCACCGCGACGACACCCCGCCGGATGTCGTTGATGGCGCGCTTGGCCGTGCTGCGCAGGGCGGGATCCGGTGCCGCGTTGCGCACCTGGTCCAGCAGATCGAGAACCTGACGGCACCAGCGGACGAAATCGCCCGCCGACAGCGGCGACCCGTTGCGGTTGACATCGGAGGCCTGCAGGGCGCCGGCCAGGTCACCGGTGGTCGCCCAGCGGTGGATGGCGGCGACGAAGCCGTAGTCGATCTC
>JAHFVC010000338.1 GCA_023264765.1 Mycobacterium sp.
TGGAACGCCAGATCGAGATCGGCATGTGGCGCCAGGCCAACGTCGCCAAGGTCGGCCTGCATTTTGAGTCCATCTTGATCCGCGGCCTGATGGAATACGCCTTCTGGACGCCCAACGGCTCCCCGGAATACCGGTACTGCCTGCATGAGGCGGTCGAGGAGTGCAACCACACCCTGATGTTCCAGGAGATGGTCAACCGCATCGGTGCCGACGTGCCGGGCATGCCGCGACTGCTGAAGTGGATCCAGCCCGCCATCCCGTTGGTCGCAGGCCCGCTGCCTATCCCGTTCTGGTTCGGCATCCTCGCCGGCGAGGAGCCCATCGACCACACGCAGAAGAACGTGCTGCGCGAGGGCAAGACGCTGCACCCGATCATGGAGCGCGTGATGGCGATCCACGTGGCCGAAGAGGCCCGCCACATCTCGTTCGCCCACGAGTACCTGCGCAAGCGCGTTCCCGAATTGTCTTGGCGCAAGCGCTTTGTGTTGTCGATCTACGTGCCCGTGGTGATGCGCATCCTGTGCTCGGCCATCATCGTGCCGCCGCGCGCGTTCTGGAAGAAGTTCGACATCCCGCGCTCGGTGCGCAAGGACATCTTCTTCAAGTCGCCGGAATCGCGGCAGATGCTCCGCGACATGTTCGGTGACGTGCGGATGCTGGCGCATGACAGCGGGCTGATGAACCCGCTGGCCAAGCTGGTGTGGCGGATCTGCCGGATCAACGGCAGCCCGAGCCGTTACCGCAGCGAGCCGCAACGCCAGCATCTGGTCTCGGTCGCCTAGCGTCGGCACCATGCCTCATGTGATCACCCAGTCGTGTTGCAGCGACGGGTCCTGTGTTTACGCATGCCCGGTGAATTGCATCCACCCGTCGCCGGACGAACCGGGGTTCGCCACCGCGGAGATGCTCTACATCGACCCCGATGCCTGCGTGGACTGCGGTGCGTGTGTCAGCGCATGCCCCGTCGGTGCCATCGGTCCCGACTCCCGGCTCACCGACAACCAGCTGCCGTTCATCGAACTGAATGCTGCGTTCTATCCCAAGCGCGAGGGCAAACTGCCACCGACGTCGAAGCTGGCGCCGGTGCTGGAGGCACCGAAAGTGTTTCCGCGCAGCGGTGATCCGCTCACCGTGGCGATCGTCGGTTCCGGCCCGGCGGCGATGTATGCGGCCGACGAGTTGCTCACCCAGCGAGGGGTCCGGGTGAACGTCTTCGAGAAGCTGCCCACGCCGTACGGGCTGGTCCGCGCCGGGGTGGCGCCGGACCACCAGAGCACCAAACGCGTCACCCGGCTGTTCGACCGGATGACGCGGCAATCCGGTTTCACCTTCTTCCTCAACGTCGAAGTCGGCAGGCACCTGACCCACGCGGAGCTCTTGGAGCACCACCACGCCGTGCTCTACGCGGTCGGGGCGCCCAACGACCGGCGCCTGGACATCGACGGGATGGATCTGACCGGCACCGCCACGGCCACGGAGGTGGTGGCCTGGTTCAACGGCCACCCCGATTTCGTCGGGCTACCGGTCGACCTCAGCCATGAGCGGGTGGTCATCGTCGGCAACGGCAACGTCGCGCTCGACGTGGCCCGCGTGTTCACCGCAGACCCGGATACCTTGGCGCGCACCGACATCGCCGACCATGCCCTGGCCGCACTGCGCCGGTCGAAGGTGGCCGAAGTCGTGATCGCGGCGCGGCGCGGACCCGCGCAGTCGGCGTTCACGCTGCCCGAACTGATCGGGCTGACCTCGACCTGCGACGTCGTGCTGGACGCGACCGACCACGACCTGGTGATCCGCGACCTCGCCAATGAGTCGGACCCGCTGACACGAAACAAGCTGGAGATCCTGTCCAAGCTCGACACCGTTTCCGCGGCCGGTGCGCCTCGCACCCGGCCGCGGATCCGGTTGGCCTACCAACTGACCCCGCAGCGGGTGCTGGGGCAGGGCAGCGTTTCCGGCATCGAGTTCGGTGTCACCGGTTCCGACGACCGGCGCACACTGGACGCAGGCATGGTGCTGACCTCGATCGGCTACCGCGGCAAGGCCATTGCGGACCTGCCCTTCGACGAGGTTGCTGCCGTTGTGCCCAACGACGGTGGCCGGGTACTCGACGACGGTGTGCCGGTGCCGGGCAGCTACGTGGCCGGCTGGATCAAGCGCGGACCGACCGGCTTCATCGGCACGAACAAGTCGTGTGCCGCGCAGACGGTGCACAACCTGGTGGAGGACTACAACCGAGGACAGCTCGGCGACCGGGCCCACAAGCCCGGCGCACTGGAGAAGCTGGTCCGAAGCCGCCGGCCCGCGGTCGTTGACGCCGCGGGCTGGCGTGCCATCGATGCGGCAGAGATCGCGCGGGGCGGCGACGACCGACCACGGGACAAGTTCACCAACGTCGAGGAGATGCTGGCTGCGGCTGCATCGGCACCCAAACCCTCAGTAGCGCAACGTATCTTGGCTGGTTTGCGGCGCTGAAGCCGTCTCACCCAGCCGTCAGCGGCAGCCTCGGGTCGGCGCTCCATTCTTCCAAGGACCCGTCGTAGATACGGATCCGGTCGACGCCGGCGACGGTCAGGCCGAGCGCGTTCACCGTCGCGGAGATACCGCCGCCGCAGTAGAGCAGCACCTCACGGGTCAGGTCGACGCCCGCTTCCCGGTACAGCGCCGCGATTTCGTCGGGCGGCCGGAGCATGCCTCGTGCGTCGAGCAGGGCCCGGGCCGGAAGGTTGGTGCTGCCGGGGATGTGTCCGCGCCGTGAGTAGCGGGTGGGCTCGGCACCGGAAAACGCCGCGGCCGAGAGTGCGCAGACCAGATTGCCGTTCCTGATGTGGATTTCGCGTAGTTCGTCGAGCTCGATCCACGCATCACGTTCTGCCGCAGCGTGCCATTGCGGAACCGGTTCGGGTACCGCGGTGCCGGTGTCGATCGCCAGTCCGGCCGCGTGCCAGGCCGCCAACCCTCCGTCGAGCACGCGCACCGGTACGCCGATCCAACGGAGCAGATACCAGACCCTGGCTGCCCAGAAGCCGCCGGTGCTGTCATAGACCACGGTCGGGGTACGCGGCCCGATCCCGAATCGGGCTGCGCTGTCGGCCAATTCCTGCGGCGGCGGGTGCCTGTTGTGCGTGTCGGCGGGCACCGAGAAGTCCTCGTCGGCCCGGACATGGATCGCACCAGGGAGGTGGCCGGCCAGGTAGGTGTCGAGTCCGCTGTCGGTGCGGTGGTCCCCGTCGAACTCGGGCCGGTGCAGAATCAGGCTGGCATCCAACAGCACCGGCGCATCCGGGCCGGTGAGGGCTACAGCGAGTTCCCGGACACCGATCAACGGGTGGGCGTTCACAGCGTCCTACCGGTCCGCGCGAAGGACTCCGCGGCGAAGGCCGACTCCCAGTCTTGCGGCGCGGTCAGTATCCCGTGTCCGGCCAACCAGTGCGCGTACGGCCCGACGAGCTCGGGACGGACCGTGCCCCAGTTGTTCTCGTGGAACCAGGTCGCGGAGATGGCCGCCAGTGAACTGGCGATCACATCGTCGGGGAAGTAGGGGGTGATATCTGCGAGCAGTGCTGCGGCCTCGTCGAGGTGCTCGGCGGCGTACCGGAATCCGCGCTCGGACACCTCGCGAAAGTTCGCCATCAACAGCGGGTTGCGCTCGGCGAAGATGCTCTGTGTACCGAGTAGATAGCTGTGGTAGTCGAAGGGCAGGTGGTCATCGACCCGCCACACCCGTTCCGGGCGGTCGGGGTGCTCGGTGAGCAGGATGTCCCACGCCCAGTAGGACCCGAACGTGGCGTCGGCCGCACCGGCGGCCAATTGGGCACTGGTCAACTCGCGAACACCGACGTCGACCAGGATCACCGCGTCGGGGTCACCGCCCGCGTCGCGTACCAGATCCCGCACCAACGCCACGCCTCGCGGAGTGGGGTTGAGCGCCAGTCGCTTTCCCGCGAGATCGGCGAGGCTCTCGATCCCGTTGCCGGCCAACGTGCGGATGGTCTCCAGGCCGCGCTGGTTGACTGCGGCGATCGCCTGCAGGTGCTCGCCGTGCTCGGCCCGGACAAGCAGCCGGTTGGTGGGAAAGACCGCGAGATCGACAAGCCCGCGCCGCAGGTGCTCAAGACTGTCACCGATGCCGGGGTCCACGGTGCGGATCTGGAGGTCGATGCCCGCCTCGGCATACCAGCCGTGCTGACGCGCAATGTAGAAGCCGGCGGAATTGGGCCAGGGGTGGAAGTACTCCAGGGCCAGCGAGAGCGGAGTCGTCATGGCATTCCTTCCGGGGCGGTGAAAACGAATCCGTGGTCGTCCGGCGCGCCGATCAGGTCGGCGTACGACCGCGGTCGGTAGCGTTCGATGAACACCAGTTCCTGTGTGGCCCAACGGTCCCAGTGTGGTCGGTACACATCGCCGTCACGGGTCAGGGCGCGGCGTTTGCGTTCGGCGTCGTCCGCCTCGACCCAGATGCCGAGGTCGGCCGACGCCCGCGCGACAGGTGTCAGCGCGCCGATGCCCTCGACGATCAGTCGCTGCACCGGCCCCACGGTGTGCCAGTCGGCCGGGGCGTCTCGGTGCCAATCCCACCCGCGCCAGCGCCCGGGCCGGCCCGCGGCACGCGGTGCGAGCAGTTCCTGCTCCACATGCTCGGCTGCCCAGAGCAATCCGTCCCAGCCGGGGTAGATGTCGTCGAGGCGGACCGTGACACTGCCTGGCCAGACCTCGCCCAAGCGGGTCGCCAGGGTCGACTTGCCCGACCCGGAGCGGCCGTCGATCAGCACCGTCGTGGCCTGTTCGGCAACCAGTGCGGCCACGATGTCATCGAGTACCAATGAAGTTCCAGGCTCCGGCGGCGACCGACACACTGATCGCTGTTGCGGTGATCACGAATCCGGCCGCAATGAGGGCGAATTCGCGGCCGCCGAACGGTGACGGGCGGGCCCACGACCGGGTGGGGTAGGCACCGAACCCGCGTGCCTCCATCGCGGTGGCCAGCTTCGAGCCGCGCCGAACGGCGAATACCAGCAGCGCGAATGCCTGCCCGGCGACCCGGCGCAACCGGGCGTGATCCGCGACCCCGCGGGCACGGCGAGCGTGGCCGAGGTAGCGCCAGTCTTCGCCGAGCAGTCCGACCAGTCGCAATCCGGCAAGCGCGCCGAGCACGAACCGGGCCGGCAGCCGCAGCACCTGCCCGAGTCCGTCGGCCAGTTCGGTGGGTTCGACGTCGGCGAACAGGATGATCGACGGCAGCGCGATCGCCAGCACCCGCACGAACGTCGCCAGCGCCAGCGCGATGGAGCCGTCGCTCACGGTGATGATCAGGAAATGCCAGTGCACCGCACCGCTGGACTGCCCATACAACAGGATCGTGATGGCGGTCAGCGCGGCCGCGACGGTGAGCAGCGCTGTCCGCGTGAGTACCGGTCGCGGCCGGGCGCCGATGGCGAAGAACAGCATGATCTCCAGCGCCAGCGCGGTCAGGGCCGACACCCAGTCCAGGGACAGCACCAGTCCGGCCGCGATGATCAGCGCCGTCAGGAGTCGGGCAACGGGGTTGAGCGTCATACGGCCGCCCACGCGGGCAGTTCGATGCGGGTGTCGGCCAGCAGCGCGGTGAAATCCAGATCGTGGGTGACAGCGACGACGGCGGTGCCCTCGTCCGCGATCTCGGCCAACAGCAGGATGAGTTCCGCCCAGGTGCGGCGATCTTGGCCGAAGGTCGGCTCGTCCAGGACGATCACCTGGGGCCCGGTGGCGAGCACGGTGGCCACCGACAGCCGGCGTTTTTCACCACCCGAGAGCGTGTACGGATTCGCGCCCGCCAGATGGGTCAGGCGCAGTCGCTCCAGCAGGGCGTCGGCGGTGGCTTCGGCCCCGCCCCGCTTGAGGGCCTGAGGTCCCAGAAGCAGTTCGCCGCGAACGGTGCCGGTGAGGAACTGATGCTCGGGATCCTGGAAAACACTACCGATCCGGGTGAGCAGCTCCCTCGACTTCCACCGGATGGGTTCGCGTCGGGCCGGGGTGGGGGCGAAGCCGGCATCGGCCTGTACGCGGCCGGCGGGCGGGGGAAGCAGCCCACCGAGGGTGAGTGCCAGGGTGGATTTGCCTGCGCCGTTCGGTCCGGTGATGACCGAGATCTGGCCCCGGTCGACCGAAAAGTTCAGGTCTGTGTGCAGGGCTGGGCCACCTCGGTGGCCCAGCGACAGGTCCGTCGCGGAAAGCAGTGTCTCGGTGGCCGGGTGACGGTTTCGGGTGATCGTCGGTACCGGGCTCTGGGGGATCCACACGCCGGCATCGACCAGATAGTCGTGTTTGCGCCGGATTGTCTGTTCCGTTGTGCCGTCGGCGATCAACGTCCCGTCGGCGCCCAGTATCACCACCCGGTCGATGACGGGCAGCCACACTTCGGTGCGGTGCTCGATGACGATCAACGTCGCTCCCGTGCGCCGTGCGGATTCGGCGATCGCATCGCGGACCTCGATGACGCCGGCAGGGTCGAGGTTGGCCGTGGGCTCGTCGAGCAGGATCAGGCCGGGGTTCATCGCGATCACCCCTGCCAGCGCGAGTCGCTGCTTCTGTCCGCCGGACAGCTCCGAAGTATTTTGCGCCAGTTCGAGTTCGAGCCCCACCGCATCGAGGGCTTCGCGCACCCTCGGCCAGATCCGAGCACGCTCGACGCCGAGGTTTTCCATGCCGAAGGCCACGTCATCACCGACACGGGACAGAATGACCTGTGCATCCGGATCCTGGAGCACCATGCCGATCCGGGACCGTTGAGCGGCCGGCGGGGCACCGTCGACGAGCAGGTGTCCGGCCTGCTGCCCCTCTTCGGCGCCGCCCAACAGTCCCGCGACGCCATGCAACAGTGTGGATTTCCCGGCACCGGACGGACCGAGCACCAGCACGCGTTCCCCGGGTTCGACGGTGAGATCGAGATCGCGCACCGCCCAGTGCGTCCGCGCAGCGTGCCGCCAACCCCAGCCCTGCGCGGTGACCGCGGCACCCGCACCCGCCGCAGAGCTCATCGGGCGTGTGGGCCCGGCTCCACCCGGCCCGATGCGAACCGGCTCAGGGCACCCGTCTTGGCCAGTCCCCGCACCACGAACCACGACAGCACGCCCGCAAGCAAAGCGCCGGAGACGATTGCGGAGAAGGTGTAGAGGGTCGCGAAGGTGGTCGCCGATCCCGGGTACCACAGGATCAGGTCGTTGATGGCCAAGGTGAGACCGG
>JAHFVC010000339.1 GCA_023264765.1 Mycobacterium sp.
GATGTTCTGCTTGAACAGGTTCCAGTACCCCGTCACCACGGTGGCGAAGTACTCGGTGTCCTCGGGGGAGTCGGGCAGCGGTACCCGCATTCCGGAGGGTTCGACGATGTCGTGCAGGAAGGACTCGGCCAACGAGGCCAGCAGGTCTTCCTTGTCGTCGAAGTAGCGGTAGAACACCGCCGAGGACTTGCCGGCCGCCGAGGTGATGTCCGCCAGAGTGGTGCCGTGAAAGCCACGTTCGGCGAACAGCTTTCTGGCCGCCAGTTCGATGGCCTCCCGGGTCTGGCGGCCTTTGGCGGTCAGCGATTCGGCGGGTGTCATATCAGGCCAGGATGCGATCACCCGCGCGCAACAGCGCGCTGGGCAGTTCGTGGCCGACGGCCTCTTGGGCAACCTTGGCGGCGTCGATCGCGAGGTCCAGGTCGACGTCGACGTCGATATCACTGTCGCGCAGCAGGTACACGAGATCTTCGGTGGCGATGTTGCCCGAGGCGCCCGGCGCGAACGGGCACCCGCCCAAGCCGCCGACGGAAGCGTCCAGGCGGGTCACTCCGGCTTGGACCGCCGCGTACGCGCTGGCCAGCCCGGCGCCGCGGGTGTTGTGAAAGTGTGCGCCGAGTGGGATGTCGCCGATGAGTGGGGCCACCTTGCCGATCAAGGTGCTGACCCGTCGCGGGGTGGTGGTGCCGATGGTGTCGGCGATGGCGAGGCGGTCGACACCGAGTTCGACTGCCGCCATGGCGATGTCGAGCACGTGGCGGGCGGGCGTCGGGCCGTCGAACGGGCAGTCCCACGCGGTGGCGATGATGACCTCGACGGTGGCGCCGCTGTCGTGGGCGATGCGCGCCACGTCGGCGATCGCCGCGGTGGCCTCGCTGCTGGAGCGGCCGACGTTTGCCACACTGTGGGCGTCGGAGGCCGACACCACGTATTCGATGGACCGCAAACCGGACGCGATGGCACGTTTGGCGCCGTTGGGGCTCGCGACCAGCGCAGAGAACTCGACATCGGGGAACCGGTACAGTTCGGCGGCCAACTCGGCGGCGTCGGCCAGTGCGGGCACCTTGGACGGCGAGACGAAGGCGGTGGCCTCGACCTCGCGCACCCCGGTCGCCACGATCGCCTCCAGTAGTGCGACCTTGGCCGCCAACGGAATCGGCGTCTCGATCTGCAGGCCGTCGCGCAGGCAGACCTCGCGGATATCGACTCTCACACCACACCCCTTTCCCTCAACGAAGCCACCTCGTCGGCGGACAATCCGAGCAGCCCGGTGTACACCTCGTCGTTGTGCTGGCCGGGGCGCGCCGAGCCCGCGTTGCGGACCGAGCCGGGAGACTCCGAGAGCACCGGAACGACCCCGGGCCCCTTGACGTTGCGTCCGATGCGTTCATCCCAGTGATCGGCGATCATGTTGCGCGCCTGCAGTTGTGGATCCTGCACCACCTCGGCGACGGTGTTGATCGGGCCGGAGATCACACCCGCCTGCGACAGCGTCTCGATGATCTCGGCGGGTTGCCGCTCGGCCGCCCACGCGCCGATGATCTTGTCGATCTCATCCTGATTGCGGCCCCGCGCCACGTGATTGACGAAGCGATCGTCGGTGGCCAGCTCGGGACGGCCCATCGCCCCGCACAACCGGCGGAACACCGTGTCCTGGTTTGCGGCGATCACCACCCAGCTGCCGTTGCCGCTCTGGTAGATGTTGGACGGCGCGATGCCCTCCAACCGGGTGCCCGACGGGCCGCGCACCACACCGCCGATGTCGTAGTCGGGGATGGTGGATTCCTGGATGGCCAAACAGGATTCGGTGAGTGCGGTATCGACGATCTGACCTTCGCCGGTCACGCTGCGCCGGTACAGCGCGGCCAGCGCACCCTGGGCGGCGAACATCCCGGCGAGGCTGTCGCCGAGCGACAACGCCAGCCGTGGCGGCGGACCGCCGGGGAAGCCGTTCATGTGCCGCAGCCCGCTGGCCGCTTCGGCGACCGAGGCGTACCCGGCCTTGCCGGCGTCCGGCCCGGTCTGTCCGTACCCGGACACCCGGACCAGGATGATGCCCCGATTGCGTTCGCGCAGAACGTCGTAACCCAGATCCCACTTCTCCAGGGTGCCGGGCCGGAAGTTCTCCACGATCACATCGGAGCGGTCGACCAGTTCCAGGAACAGCTCCCGGCCGCGCGGGGTGCGCAGGTCGAGCGTGACGGCTTTCTTGTTGCGGGCGTGCACGGTCCAGAAGAAGTGATGGCCGTCCAGTTCGGCCTGACCCCAGGTGCGCAGCGGGTCGGGCGTGGTGGGCAACTCGATCTTGAGCACCTCGGCGCCCATGTCGCCGAGCAATCGACCCGCGAACGGGCCGGAGATCAAGGTGCCCAGCTCGAGCACCCTGACGCCGTCCAACGCGCCGCTCACCTGCCCGCCGGCCGGGGTATTCACAGCGAGAAACCGTGCCGGTGCAGCCATTCCGTGCAGATGGCGACAGCCTGACGCAGTGTCCCGCGCTGATCCGGCCCCGAGTAGTAGTGGTTGGCGCCGGGGATCTCGTGCATCTCCTTGTCGGGGTGCCCGATCGCCTCGTACAACCTGCGGGTGTGGCTGGGTGTGCACGCATCGTCGGCGAGGTTGCCGATCACCAGGGCGGGCACCGCGATATCGGGGCCGGCCTTCACGGCGTCGCCGTTGGCATCGTCATAACTCCACTGTGACAGCCAGCTGCGCAGGGTGTTGTACCGGGCCAGGCCGACGGGGGAGTTGTTGACCACCTGCGGGTCGCCCAGGTAGCACTGGCCGGGGGTGCGGTCGTTGGGATCGACGGTCGGGTCCAGCCAGCGCGGGTCGGCCATCGTGCCGTGCACGACGAATGCGTATTCGTCATCCGGTCGGCCGGCGGCCTTCAGTTCCGCGAGCTTTTCCTTGACCCACTTGGTGATCCGGCGGTTGCGGTCGATCTGAGCCTGGTGATAGCGGTCCAGGAATTCCTGCGTATAGGGCGGCTGGTTCGGATTGTCCGGGTTGTACAGATCCAATTCCGGATCGCGCTTCGACGGGTCGTTCTCGTCGAGGATGGAGGCGTCCATCCATTCGGTCATGGTGCCGTGCCGACTGATGTGCGCGGCCAACAGCATGATGCCGTCGGCGGGGATCAGGCCGAGCTTGGTCAGGTCGGGTCCGTCACCGGACGGGCTGGCGGTGACCGTCGGGTTCTGGGCCTGCTGTTGGTAGAAGACCGACAGCGATCCGCCGCCGCTCCAGCCGGCCAGCACCACCTTGTCGTAGCCCAGCCGGTTCTTGGCGTCCTTGATGCACTCGCCCAGATCCTCGACCACCTTCTCCATCAGCAGCGCGGAGTCGGTGCCGCGGAACCGGCTGTTGCAGTAGATGACATGGTGGCCGGCGCGAGCCAGGGCGTTGATCATCGGCAGGTAGGCGCCGCCGCCGATCGGGTGCATGAACACCAGCACGGTGTCGGACGCTTTGGTCTTCGGCTTGAGCAGGTAGCTCTCCAGCACCACCAGTTCGGCGACGCCGCCGTACACGTCGCGCACGCTTGAGGTGTTCTGGTAGGCAACCAGATACGGGATGCGCTCGTACTCGTACTTCACGGGAGTTTCTACGGTGCTCACTAGTGTTGCCCCAGATCGTTGGCGAGGATTTCAGTGGACGGAATGAGCCGGCGCCGGGTGTCGATGGCGATCACCGACCAGTCCACCCGGTCGTAGTCGTCGAATTTGCGGCGGGCCCGTTCCCTGGCCTTTTCCGGTGCCCCGTGGTGAACCCCTTGCGGTGCATGGGAAACGAGCCCGGGTGGCATCGGGATGCCGTACAGCGAGCCGGAGTGGAAGAACGCGATCTCGTCGTAGTCGACGTTGCGGTGATACCACGGGGTACGTTCGGTGCCGGGCACGCTCTCGGCGGGCTTGGGCAGGAAGTTCATCACATAGACCCCGGTCGCCTGCATGAACAGGTGCACCGTCGGCGGCAGGTGCACGCTCTCGGACGTGATGACGGTGTAGTCCTCGATGTTGAAGGTGAACGGGAAGTTGTCGCCACGCCAGCCCTCCACGTCGAGCGGATTGTGTTGGTAGAAGAGCGAAGTCGGGCCGCCGTCGTGTATGAGGCGGACTTCGTATTCGTCCCGGCCGTCATCGTCGATGGGCGCCGGTTCCGGAATGCTCACCTGTGCCGGGTCGAACGGGAAGTGCCTGCCCAGAATGCCGGCCGGCGGTACCCGGAAGTCGTCGGTGGCCTGGATCATCAGCCACGTGCTTTCGGAGTCCGGCACCTGGCGGAACGTGCACGCCTTGGGGATGTACACCCAGTCGCCTTCACGGTAGGGCAGCGGGCCGAACTCGGTCTGCAGCAGCCCGGCGCCCTTGTGCACGAACAGCAACAGATCGCCGTCGACGTAGCGGACGAAGAACGGCATCTCCTCGCTGCGGCGGCTCAGCAGAACCTGGCAGTCGTCGTTGGAGAACATCAGCAGCGGGCCGCCGTGCGCATCGGTGGCGTCGCTCGGCTTGAGCTCGGAGGACAGCACATCGGTGGGGCGCAGGGGGCCAACGGTGCGGTACGCGGTCGGGTCGTTTCGCCGGTACATGTTGGCGGTGCGGCCGACGAAGCCACCGCGGCCGAGTTCGTCGTCCTTGAGTCCGTCGAGGTCGGCATGTACACGCTTGGGCGTCTTGCCTTTGCGCAGGTGAACGAAGGATTCCATGTCGCTCCTCAGAGATCGGGCGATGCAAAACTGAAAGTGACTTTACTTTTTGTTTCGCGAGACCACAAGGGTGCGGCGTACCGACCTCGCGGGAGTACGCGGGAGTGGTGCCGACCGGGAACCGCTCGATCAGGGAACGGGCACGCCCTCTTTGAGGAACTTGAGGCTGGAGATGGTGCCGTCGGGCTGCACCGCCAACCGGAACTGCCCGGGGCGCTGCTGCATCTGCAGCGGCACATTCACGATGGTGAGGTTGTCCCGGGGGATGCTCTCCGGCTCTCCGTGAGACTGGAACGCGCCGAAGGTCCGCTGGTACACGTCCCACGATTCTTGCAACGCCTTGGTGGGGAGCAGCTTCTGCATGGTCGGGTTGAACTCGGCGGAGGCCGCGGGGAAGTCGCCCCGGACGATCTCGTCCAGGGTGGTCAGCGCGACCTGGTCCGGGGTGTCGGCGGCCATCGCCGGTGGGGCGAGCGTGCCCGCGCCGGCGAGGAGGGCGATGGCGGCGGCGCCGATCAGGGGTGCGTGTCGCTGCATGGGAGTCAGGATATGCCCGACGCGGCCACGAACCGACGGGTCGACGATTTTGCTACGTCGCCGATCACGGCCAGTCGGCGCCGGTGAGTCATCGGTGCGTGTCGGGATGAAACCGGTACAGATCTCCGTACCGGACGGTATGGTATGGATCTACCGGGCAACTGGATCGCGTCGTGGTTTCCGCGGTGTCTGAGGGGTCGCCGCGGAGGTCACGGACGCAGCATGAACTCCAGGAACTGTTCGCGCTGAGAGGCGCTGAGCGGACTGGGTTTTGCCCCGGCCATGTGCAGGAAGCCGATGCCGGCGGCGAAGGTGAGGCCGGCCCGCATCTCCGCCTGCTCGGCGGTGAACCCGAGGTCGAGGTAGGCCTGCCGCACGGCGCGATGGACCTTGCGGTCCGAGGCGTCGACCCCGGCCGCGACGGCGGCATCGGTGCGCGCCCACTCCCGCATGGTGCGTTCCAGCCGCCAGTGCCGCGGGTTGACCAGAGCCGCGATCATCATCGACAAACGTTCGCGCGGTGGCCGGTCCTGGATCTCGGTGTAGACCTTGTGCTCGTCACCGCGCTGGGTACCCCAGGACTCGATCAAGGCGGCGCGGTAGGCGGCCAGATCGGTGAAATGCCAATAGAAGCTGCCCTTGGTGACGCCCAACCGGGCGCAGAGTCGATCGATCTTGAGCGCCGGCAACCCATCGTCTGCCAGCAACGAGTACCCGGTCTGGATCCAGTCGTCCACGGCAAGACGGCGGGCGGTGGACATGCGGGCAGCCTACGCCCACCCGTTTGGTCGGAGGGGTCTTCCTATCGTCCTGCCGCGCGAGCCAGCTCGACCGCCTCGGCGCGCAGCGCCGCCCGCTCGGCGGGGGTCCACCGCGTGGTCGGTTCGACGACCAGGGTGTCCACCTCATATCCGAGCAAGCCGAACACATACTCCAGATACGGCTTCTGGAAGTCCTGGAGCTCCGGATGTCTGCCGTCGTAGGCGCTGCTGCGAGTCAGCAGCAACTGCAACGGTTTTCCTTCGCCGAGAGTGCCCACGTGCTCGCCGCGCTCATTGAGGGTGAAGCTGGCGATGGGCTGGACGATGATGTCGATCCAGGCCTTGAGGGCATGTGGGACATGCCAATTCCACATCGGCGAGGACACCACCAGTCGGTCGAATCCGCGGACCCGCTCGATCTCGTCGAGCACCCGCTGCTACGTGGTCTGTTGCTCGGGCGTCGTCTGTTCACCGAACAGGCCGGCGAATTTCGCGATGGCGGCGTCCCGGCCGAACCGGAGCACGTCATCGCCCCACACCGAGAACCGTTCGTGGTCTTGGCCTTCCAGATAGGCCATGGCCAGCTGTGAGGACAGCGCGTCGTCACCCTTCGGGCTGGCCTCCACCCACAGCGTCCGCATCAGATCATCGAGGTTCGCGGAACGCGCAGGCCCAGCGTCAACGCGCCGGCGAGTTCCCGGCTGGTGTCGTAGTCGAACACGACATGGCCGGCCAGCACGTCGACATCCCGCTTGAAGCGTTGCAGGGGGTTGGACAGGAAGTGGATGCTCGCACCGCCCGCGCCGAGCAATTCGCCGATGACCGAACGTGATTCGGCGACAATGTGCGCCGCGGCCAGCCGGGCCTGCGCGCGCACCGGTTTCTCGACGACGTCGCCGGCCACCACGATGGTCTCGATCTCCCCGACGGTGTCGGCGAGTAGTCCGCGCAGCGCGCGCAATCGGACCTGCGCGCCCGCGAGGTGGGCCTGGGCGATCGGCTTGTCCTTCTGCATCACGCCCTCGTAGGGGAGGACGCGCTCGGCGAGCCGCTGGGCATAGATCTCGGTGACCCGTTCGGCGCTGCCCAGCGCGGGCAGCGCGGCCAGCAGCGCCAGGGCAGGCACCATCGGCCAGCGGTAGGTGGCCGCGTCGTGCAACCCGGCCCCCGGTGCCGTCCCCGCATAGATATCGGTCACCTTCACC
>JAHFVC010000066.1 GCA_023264765.1 Mycobacterium sp.
TCCTGCACCTTGGCGACCACCAGGCGCACCCCGCTCTCGGCGACCAACTCGTCGCGAACCTGGAGCACCTCGTCGAAGTTGTGCCCGGTGTCGACATGCATCACCGGGAACGGCAGCCAGCCGGGCGCGAACGCCTTCACAGCCAGATGCAGCATGACGATGGAGTCCTTACCGCCGGAGAACAGCAGGACCGGCTTCTCGAACTCCGCAGCGACCTCACGGATGATGTGGATGGCCTCGGCCTCCAGCGCACGCAGGTGGCTCAGCTCGTAGCGGGCGGCGGCGGGGTCCAGTTCGGAGGGGGCACTCATCGCATCTCCATAAAGTTGGTAGAGATGACCAAGATTGCAGACATAACCCGGTATTAAACCGAGGTCGCCCGGTCGTGTCAACGGGCGATCGTCAGCTCGCGCCGCTGACGTGCGCCCCGGCGTCACCCGGCAGCCGCAGCGACTCCACCAGCGTCACCGCCATCAGGGCACCGAACACCAGAAATGTCAGCGAATAGGACGTCAGCTGGCTCAGCAACAGGGCCGCCAAGGCGATACCGAGGCCCGCCGCCAGTTCCTGCACCGCGGCGTTGAGGGTGTTGGCGTGGGTCAGCTGGTCGCCATCGACGTCGGAGAACGCCAGGCTGTTGTAGGCGGTGAACCCGACCGAACGCAACGCGCCGCTGAGGTAGAGCACCGCCGCGATGAGCAGCACCGGCATCCCGGGCCGCAGCGCCGCCAGCAGACCGAAACAGCCGACCGAGGCCACCCCGTTGACCACCAGCACCGTGCGGATGCCGAACCGGCGCATCAGCGGCGTGGTCGCCGGCTTGATGGTGAGGTTGCCCGCGAAGAGGGCGGCCACCATCAGGCCTGCCGCAAACGGCGTCCACCCGAACTCCAGCTGGAACTGCAACGGCAACAGGAACGGCACCGCCGTGATCACCATCCGGTACAGCGATCCCGCCGACACGGTGATCCGCAGGGTCCGCACCTGCAGTACGCGCAAGGCGACCAAGGGCGCCGCGCTGCGCAGCAGATGCCAGACGGCCGCTACCAACAGCACCACCGCAGCCACCCCACCGGCGCCGACCAGTAGCCAATCGGTGCCGCTGACCCGGATGTGCTCCAAGGCGATCAGGGCCGCGGCGATGCCGCCGCCGAGCATCAGAATGCCGCGCCAGTCCAAGGGACTGCGCCGCGGTGCGGGGTCCCCGTGAATGAGCTTGAGAGCCAAGAGGAAACCGACGATGCCCAGCGGGATGTTGACCAGGAAGATCCACCGCCAACTGCCGACCGTGGCGATGGCTCCGCCGAGCACCGGGGCCAACACCGGGGCTGCGAGCGCCGGCCAGGTCAGCAGCGCGATCGCCCGCACCAGGTCGGCCTTGCCGCTGAACCGCAATACCGCGAGCCGTCCGACGGGCACCATCATGGCGCCGCCGACGCCCTGGGCTATCCGCATCCCGACGAGCATGGGCAGCGACACGCTGAGCGCGCAACCCACCGAGGCCAGGGTGAACACCGCGATGGCAGCGAGGAACACCCGCCTGATACCGAAGCGGTCGGCAATCCAGCCACTGGCCGGGATGAGCACGGCGACGGTGACGAGATAGGCGGTGATCGCTACGTTGACATCGATGGGCGCGACGCCGAACTGGGCGGCCATCACGGGGATCGCCGGGGTCAGGATGCTGGCATCCAGGATCTCCATGAAGAAGGCCCCGGCCACCAGCAGGGCCATGCTCCTGGGGAACGGCGGATCATCGGGTGCGCCCACACTGAAAATGTAGTGAGTTCAGCTGTTTAGGACAAAGTCGATCCGTCGGGCGCAGATGTCGGCCAGGTCCACGCCGGGGATGTCGAAGCGGCGGTTCAGCCTCACCAGGGCCACCGCCAGCAGCAACGGGGCCGTGATGTCGGTGAAGACGAGGTTGCCGACCCGGTGCCCGACGGCCCGTTCGTAGCGGTCGACGGTCTCCTCGCAACTCGGCGTGCCCGGCGCGGCGGCGTTGCCCGGCAGCGGACTGCTGACCCAATCGGTCATCAACAGCCAACTGAGGTCGGCGGCCTGGTCGCCCAGATAGGCGATCTCCCAGTCGAGCGCGGCCTTGGGCGTGAGGTCCGGCCGGTACAGCACGTTCGACATCCGGGCGTCACCCCAGCACAGCCCCACCCGCTCCGGCTCGTAGCTGTGGGCGTCCAGCCAGTCCAGTGCGCGAATAAATGTGGGGTGCAGGGGTTTGTCGGCGTAGGCCCAGCCCAATGCGTAGCGCAGGAAGCCACTGAGCGCCACGGGTCCGGACGGGCCCAGGAAACCCAGCCGGTGGGAGTGCACGTCGACGCGGTGCACGGCGGCGATCATGTCGACGCAGCCGTTCCACAGCCGCGCACGGCCCGCGTCATCGGTGTCGGCGAAGATGCCCGCCCCGTGATAGGGCGGCACGTCACTGACGCCGACCACGTCGTCGATGCGGTCCATCACCAGATACGGCGTCCCGACGCCGTCGCCGCTCGGGTCGATCCAGCGCACCGACGGAACCGGAACGGGGGACGGAGCCAACCGTTGCATCACCAGATACTGCCTGCGCAGGTCGTAGTCCGGGAGGATCTGGAATTCGGGCGGGCGGCGGAACACCAGTCCCAGCGTCGAGCCGTCGTCCAGGCCCGTGACGTCGAAAAGGTATGTCTCGGTGGAAAACCCACCCGGACTGGGCGACCAGTTGACGATACGGGCATCGGTTGCACCGGGAATGCGCTGCCGCACGAGATGTTCCAGCGCGGTGGGCAGATCCTCGATGAGTGCCCTCACCATCCGGTGTACCCGTACCGCGGGTAGGCGCCGACGAAAACCATCTCGACCAGACCGTAACCGGTCTTGCCATCCATGGTCACCCGGCACAAGGTCTCGGACAGGAAGCTGACCGGCCTGATGACGTCCAGCTCTCCTGTGTCGGCAGTGAATCCGTCGAGGAAGTCCTTGCCGCGCCAGTGCCCGGACGCATACCCGTTCACCTCCATGTAGCCCGCCAGTCCCGGCCAGAAGTCCGTGATCGGGCTGACCTCGATCAGGCTGGTGGTGCGGTCGCCGCGGTGCACGGTGAAGGTGCCGCCGCTGATCACCCGCAGTTCGTCTCGGAACGTCAGTTCGTGTTCGACGTCGATGATCGGCGCCGCCGGGCGCCCCGACTCGATCGGGTAGAGGATCTCGCCCTCGAACTGCCAGCGCTCCCCCGTGCTGGTCTCGCGTTGGGCGAAATGCACCAGCTCGTCGTCGAATTCGAAGATGCCCATGTAGTACAGGGTGCCGTCCGGGACCTCCGGCGGCTGCAGGTTCGCCCCCTCGGGCAAACTGCCGCCACCGGGCCCGTTGCGCACGCCCCATGAGTGATCACGCCCGAACCACCACCGCTGCGGGTCGATCTCGATGCGTTCGCCGTCGATCTCGATCCAGCCCTCCAGATCGCAGTTCTGATAGAACCGGCGGGCGTCCTCACTGACCCGGCCCCGGCTGCGGTGGAACGCCGCGGTCTGCTCATAGGCCGGGAACTGGCCGCGCAGCCGCAGATCCAGGCTGACACCGCGGTCGTTCGGCGCGAGTTGGGCCCGCACCGTGCGCAATGGCTCTTCGATCGAATAGGTGAAGGGTCCGACGGAATACGTTCCGAGAGAGCCGGTTTGCGGGTTGAGCTCGGTAGACATCCGCACCACCCTGGCCTCGCCGCCGCGGCGGGTGATCATCGCGTAGGCGTCGGTGACGTTGCGGTTGGGGTAGCGCGCGAGGCCGGTCATCACGTTGATTTCACCCGAGCGATCGAACCCGTACATGACGATGCGTTCGGTCCAGCGCAAGTCCGACTGCGCGACGTGATCAAACGTGGTGGGTAGTTGATGACAGAGCAGTTCATCATGCGGTGTGAGCACGGCCGACCCTTCCGATAATTACGTTATACGTCGTAACGTAACAGGCTGTTCTGGGAACGGCTAGGTTTTGGGCATGACAAGTGCAGCGGGCCGCCCGCGCGACCCGGCCAAGGACGTGGCCGTGCTGCAGGCGACGCGCGAACTTCTGGTCGAAGAGGGCTATCAGGGCACCACCATGGTGGCCATCGCCAAACGCGCAGGCGTGGGCGCGCCGACGCTGTACCGACGCTGGCCGACCAAAGAGGCGTTGGTCGAGGACGCCGCCTTCGGCCACCCCGACCCGGTCCCGGTGCCCATGACCACCGGCGACCTTTACACCGACCTGCGCGGTTGGGTGGCGATGTTCCTCGGCTGGCTGGCCGATCCCGTGCCGCGCGCGGCACTGCCCGGACTGCTCACGGCGTACCACCGCGACGACTCGATCTACGAGCGACTGGTGTTGCGCGCCGAGTCCGACGTGCGCGCGCTGATGACCGACTTGATCGGCGACGCCGAGCGCGCCGACATCTTGTTCGACTTCCTGGTGGCCACCACCGTCGTGCGGGCGATGACCCGCGGCCTCACCGACCGCGAGGCCTTCTGCGACCGCACAGCCGTCGCGCTCACCGCACTGGCCCGCGCCCCCTGGGTTACGAGATGAGCGGCTCGGCGCCCGGCTCCAGCGCAGGGCCGATCGCGGTCCGGGCGCCCGGCGCGCGGCCCTTGCCCCAGCCGATCCGCTCCCGATAGCTGCCGAGCAGGCCGGCACCGATCAAGGCCTCCTCTTCGACCTCGGCGGGGGTGACGAGCGGAGACACGAACAAGGCGTCGACAGGACAATTGGCCTCGCACTGGAAGCAGGTCTGGCAGTCGCTGTGCCGGCCGATCAGCGGAACACCGCCCGGTCCGCGGTCGAAGACGTTCGTCGGGCACACCTCGATGCACTTGTCGCATGCGATGCACCGTTGCGCCGACACCAGTTCGATCACGACGCCACCTCGAGCGCCCTGGTTGATTCCGGCCGCACCCAGATGTCGTCCAGCCCACCGGTGAGAAGCCGATGGTGCTGGCCGGGATCTTGGTCCGGGAAGTCCAGACGCTTCGCCATACCCCGGGTCTCGTTGCGCGCCAATGCCGTCCGGTACATCCACCGAGCGTGCGCTGTCATCGCCGCAGCCTGCCTGTTGCGCACCAACTGCTCGCCGGAACCGGACAACGACGCGGTCACGTCGTCCCACACTGCGTCGAGCACGTCGAGCGCGGCGGCCAGCACCGGTCCGCGGCGCAGATAGTTCTTGTCGTAGGGCGCCACCTCGGCCTGCACCGCGGCGACCACCCCCGCATGGTCCCCGGACACGTGGGCGGTGCGCGGCCGGATGCCCGCGCCGCCGATGCCGGTCACCCGGCGGGCCGACGCCCCCGCGCCGAGCGCACGCGCGTAACGCGCCGCACCCTGCCCGGCCCAGTTGCCCGACGAGATCGCCCATGCGGCATTGTGACTACCGCCGCCACTGAAGCCACCGCAGATCAACTCGCGGGTGGCGGCGTCCCCCGCGGCGTACAGCCCCGGCACCGTGGTGGCGCACTCGTCGTCGATGATGCGGATTCCGCCGGTACCGCGCACCGTACCCTCGCCGAGGAGTGTCACCGCGAACTTCTGGGTGAAGGGGTCGATGCCCATGCGGTCGAACGTGAGGAAGAAGTTCGGCTGCGCTCGCCGCATCGCCTGCCGGCTCGGGACGTCGGCCTTGTCCAGCTGGCAGAAAACCTTACCGCGCAACAACTCCGCAGCGATCGGCGAACGCTGACGCCCGCTGGCACCTTCCAGCACCGAACCGTCTTCCCGATAGAAGGTGGCAAAGTGGTAGAAGGCCGTCTTGGTGACCGACGTGCCCGCCGGGGCGATCCCGTAGGCATTGGAGAATTCCATCCCCGACAATTCGGCGCCGGCCTCCACCGCGAACAGCGTGCCGTCGCCGGTATTCACATCGCAACCAAGCGCTTTGGACTGGAAGGCACAACCGCCGGTGGCCAGCACCACCGCGCCGGCCCGCACCCGGTACCCGCGCTGCACCTGGCGCCGGTAGCCCGCCGCACCGGCCGCCGCGCCGTCGTCGGCCACCAGCAGTTCCGTGACGGGACTGTGGTCCAGGATCCGGACCCCGGCGCGGCGCAACAGTATCCGCATCCGGCGCATGTACTCGGGCCCCTGCAGGCCGCCGCGCAACTGGACACCGTCAGCCCCCACCGGGAACGGAAACCTGGCCACATCGGCGAATTCGTTGATGCGATGGTAGGTCTCGTCGAGCACCCTCGCCGCCCACCGGTGGTCGGCGAGGTAGCCGCCCAAGGCGTCGCGGCTGGCGATCGCCTTCGCCCGGGCAGATGCGTCCGGCGGGACATACCAGACACCGGTGCCTGCCGACGCGGTGGCACCACTGGTGCCGCAGTAGCCTTTGTCCGCCAGCACGACCTCCGCGCCGCCGGCGGCCGCACGCAAGGCCGCCCAACAGGCGGCGGGGCCACCTCCCGCGACGAATACGTCTGCGGTCACCTCGTCGATCTCATCCACGTCGAAACCCCCTGAGCGCAGCCATGTTCGGTCCACGGTAACCACATCGTGGACATATCCACCACGGCTGCGATCGTGCCGAGTAATAATCGCGCGGGCGCCGAACTGTTGTTGCCCGCGCTCGCGCTGGGCAGCATCACCCTGATGTGGTCACGTCTTCCAGCTCTGTTGATCTCGGCCGTCGCGGTGATGACCCTAATGTCGGGATGCGGGTCGTCGTCGCACAAAGCGGTGGTAGAGGACGGTAAGAGCGTCATCCGCTATCAGGGCTGGGCCAGCCAGGTCACCTATCCCGAACTGGCCGAGAATCTGGGTTATTTCCAGAAGATCAAGCTGAAGTGGGTCGGTAACACCACCAGCGGACCTCAGGACATCCAGTCTGCCGCGACCGGGGACACCGATTTCGGTGGCGCCTTCAACGGCGCGGTGGTCAAACTGGCTGCCGCCGGTTCCCCCATCACCTCGATCATCGGTTACTACGGATCGGACAAGGAGAATTTCACCGGCTACTACGTGCGAGAGGACAGTCCCATCCGCAGTGCGCACGATCTGCTCGGCAAGAAGTTCGGGATGAACACCCTCGGCGCGCACCAGGAGTTCGTCATGCGCGAATGGCTGGCCCGCCAGGGCCTGTCCAACGACGACATCAAGAACGTGGAGTTGACGGTCGTCCCACCGGTGAACGCCGAACAAGCGCTGCGGCAGGGCAATATCGATGCGGTCGCGCTGAACGACATCTGGCGCGACCGTGCCCTGGCACGCGGTGGGTTGCGCCCGCTGTTCACCGACGGCTCCTTGTTCGGCGATTTCACCTACGGAACGTATGTCGTGCGCAACGACTTCCTGGCTGCCAACGCCGACGCCGTCGCCGATCTCACCCAGGGCACCGCCCGCGCGATCCGCTGGGCCCAGATCACCTCACGTGACCAGGTGATCGCGAAATTCAAACAGATCATCGGGGCCCGGGGCCGCAACGAGAGTGCCGACAACGCCGATTACTGGAAGAGCACCGGCGTCGCCGAACCCGGTGGCGTCATCACCGAACAATCGCTGCAGCTGTGGATCGACTGGCTGGTGCGCAATGGTGAGCTCCAGCAAGGCAAATTGAAGGCGAAAGACTTATACACCAACAAGTTCAACCCATACTCCAATGGCACCTATCCCGCCGCGGCAGGTCCCGATGGCCAGGCCGTCGTCCGCTGACCGGCCGCCGGGCCCCCAGGTCCTGCACCGCGCCGTCGCCATCTTGACCGCGGTCGGGGACGCCGAGCCCGGTATTTCGCTCACCTCGCTGGCCGCGAGAACCGGGCTCCCCCTGAGCACCGCCTATCGACTCGCGCAGGCCCTGCTGCACGACGGGTTGCTGGAACGGGCGGGCGACGACGAGCACTATCGCGTCGGGTCCGGGCTCGTCGCGCTCGCCGCCCCGGCCTCACACCGGCTCAACGTGGCGGCCCTGACCCCGCACCTGTACGCCCTGGCCGGCGACATCGAGATCACGGCGAGCTTCGGCCTTGCCGAAACCGACGACATCGTCACCATGTGCACGGCGCGACCGGTGCACAGGTTCTGCACCAACCAGCTCCCGGGAGCCCGACAACCGCTGGCGCACAGCGCGATGGGTATGGCCGTGGGGGCTTTCACCCGCGGTCAGCGCTGGTCGATGCTGGAGCAGGTGCGCCTGCGCGGGTACGCCGACGCGACCGGTAGCCAGGGCCATCATGTGCGCGCCATCGCGGTGCCGGTATTCGACGGCAACGGCCGGGTCTGGGGTGCGGTCGGCGTGCAGGCGTTACGACGCAGACTCACCGACGATCTGATCCGTGAGATCCTGCCTGCCATGCAGCAACATGCGCAGCGTATCGGCACGAGCCGGAACATAACCTCACCCTGAGTCTCTTTCGCATGGTGAAAGCCGCCTTCCCCGGCCCATCGTCGCGGTCCAGCATGGATGACCATGACCATCGCTATCGAAAAGCAAACCCCAGCAGCACAAACCGCGACCTTCACGCCCGTCGCCGGCCATATCGGCGCCGAGGTGAGCGGGCTCGATCTACAGACCGGCCTGAGCGCCGACCAGGTCGGCGCGGTGCGGACCGCGCTGCACCGGTTCAAGGTGCTGTTCTTCCACGACCAGCAGATCGGGCATGCCGAGCAGATCGCGTTCAGCGCGCACTTCGGCGCGGTCACCCCGTCGCATCCCTACGACGACGAAGCGCCCGAAGGTTTCCCGCAGATCCTCGCGGTGGACAGCCGCAAGTACGCGCGCAAGTTCGGCCGGGCGCGCTACAGCTACGACAACAAGTGGCACACCGATGTCACCGCACTGGTCAACCCGCCCGCGGCGACGGTCCTGCGCGCCGAGATCGTGCCGGAGCAGGGCGGGGATACCCACTGGACGAATCTCGTTGCGGCATATCAAGGCCTACCCGATCCGCTGCAGCGGCTGGCCGACGAGTTGCGTGCCGAGCACCGGTTCGGCGGCCGCCATCCGCAGTGGTCCTCGGACAGCAGTTACGGCGAGAAGACCCGGTCCAATCCGATCGTCACCGAGCATCCGGTGGTGCGGGTGCATCCCGTCACCGGTGAGCGGGCGCTGTTCGTCACGCCGGGTTTCACGGCGCGCATCGTCGGGCTGTCGCCGTCGCACAGCGACCGGCTCCTCGATCTGTTCTTCGATCAGGTGACCAACCCCGCCTACACGGTCCGGCTGCGCTGGCGTCCGGGAACCATCGCGTTCTGGGACAACAGGGCCACCGCCCACCTGGCCCCCACCGACCTGGACGACATCGAGACCACCCGCGTGCTGTACCGCACCACGTTGGAAGGCGACATCCCGGTCGGTCCTGACGGCCTTGAATCGCTGTCGCTGGCGGGCAGCGCATTTCATGGCGAGAAGTGAGCCGTGACTTTGTATTCCAGACGATGGTAAAGGTTCTGGCGACCCGCCAAATGATGCCACGATCAGGGTATCGACAGGCGATCGCCAGGGGGCTGACGAAGTGAAGCGTGAACACCGAAGGGCGGCGGCGGCCTGGGGGGCCGTCGCTGCCGTCGTCCTGACCGTACTGTCCGCATGCGGGTCATCCGGTGATGCGGCGCGAACGGAGGGCGGCAAGACCGTACTGCGGTATCAGGGTTCGACCGGTGAGGTCACCCTGCCCGAACTGGCCGAGAACCTCGGGTACTACAGCAAGGTCAAGTTGGAATGGGTCGGCGACACCACGAGCGGACCGCAGGACATCCAGTCCGCGGCCACCGGCGACGTCGAATTCGGCTCGGCATTCAACGGTGCGGTGGTCAAACTGGATGCCGCCGGCGCCAACATCACCTCGGTACTGAGTTCCTACGGCGCCGACGAGGATGAATACACCGGGTACTACGTGCTGGAGAACAGCCCGATCCGCAGTGCCCGCGACCTCATCGACAAGAAGGTCGCGATGAACACCCTTGGCGCTCATCATGAATTCCTGACCCGGGAATGGCTGGCCAAGGAAGGCCTCACCAACGACGAGATCAAGACGGTCGCCCTGACGGTGGTGCCGCCGGTCAACACCGAGCAGGCATTGCGCGACGGACAGGTCGAGGTGGCGGCACTCAACGGTATCTACCGCGAGACTGCGCTCAAGCGGGGCGGTATCCGGCCGCTGTTCACCGACAAATCGCTGTTCGGAGCGTTCAGCTACGGCACCTACGTGATGCGAAAAGACTTCATCGCCGAGAATCCTGATGCCACCCGGGATTTCGTACAGGGCACGGCGCGGGCCATCCGGTGGGCGCAGGTCACTCCGCGTGACGTCGTGCTGGCGAGGTTCCGCGACATCATCGACAATCGGCACCGCAACGAGGACACCAAATCCATCGAGTACTTCCGTAGCTTCGGCGTCCCGGTTCCCGGCGGGGTGGTCGCCGAACGCGAACTCCAGACCTGGATCGACTGGCTGGTCCGCAACGGCGAGTTGGAGCCGGGCAAGCTCGAGGCAAAGAACCTGTACACCAACGAATTCAATCCGTATGCCAACGGCACCTACGCCGAAAGCAGCGGACCCGACGGACAGGCGCTGGCACAGAAATGACCGAGCAACCGAAGTTGAGCCTGCAGCATGTCACCAAACAGTTCCCTATTCGCGGTCAGCACACTCCGTTCACCGCGATCGAGGACATCACCATCGACCTGGCCGCCGGCGAATTCCTGGTGCTGGTCGGCCCCAGCGGCTGCGGCAAGTCGACGCTGCTGGATCTGCTCGGCGGGCTGACCACGCCGACGTCGGGTGAGATCCTGCTCGACGGCACCCCGATCACCGGCCCGGGGCTGGACCGCGGCATCGTCTTCCAGCAGTACGCGCTGCTGCCGTGGCGCACTGCCCGCAAGAACATCGAATTCGGCCTGGAGGCAAAGGGACTGCGATCCGCGGAGCGCCGCGAACGGGCGGAGCACTACCTGGAGCTCGTGGGCCTCGGCAGTTTCGGGGACCGCTACCCGCACGAACTCTCGGGCGGGATGAAGCAGCGGGTCGCGATTGCCCGCAGCCTGGCCTTCGACCCCGAAGTGCTGCTCATGGACGAACCGTTCGCCGCACTCGACGCCCAGACCCGGGAGTCTCTGCAAGATGAACTGCTGCGGATCTGGAAGACCACCGGTAAGACCATCCTGTTCATCACGCACGGCATCGATGAAGCCATCTACCTCGGGCAGCGCGTCGCGGTGCTGACGTCGCGACCGGGCCGGATCAAGAACATCGTCGACGTCGACATCGACCGTAATGTCGAGGACGCCAGATCAGACGAAGGGTTCCGGGCTCTGCGGCATCACGTGTGGTCACTGCTGCACGACGAGGTCGAGCGGGCCCGCTCGCTGGAACTCGCCACCACATCCACCGAGGTACAACATGTCTAGCGCCTTGTCCGCCCCTGCACCGCAGGCGACGGTCGCCGTCCCGCTCCCCGTCTCGGCACCACCGGCACGCCGGCGACTGACGTCCCTGGCGTGGGCCGTCGCCAAACCCGCGGTGGCCATCCTGGCGTTCCTCGCCGTGTGGGAGACGGCACCGCGAATCGGTCTGGTGGACAAGGTGTTCCTGCCACCGTTCAGCGAAGTCGCGCAGACATTCGTCGAACTGGTCGGCAACGGCCAGCTCGCCGAGCATGTATCGGCCAGCCTGTCGCGGGCGCTCGTCGGTTTCGCCATCGCCGTCGTGGTGTCGATCCCGTTGGGTGTGGCCATCGCCTGGTACAAGCCGGTCGCCGATTTCCTGAACCCGATCCTGGAGCTGTTCCGCAACACCGCGGCGCTCGCGCTGCTGCCGGTGTTCATCCTGATCCTCGGCATCGGTGAGACGTCCAAGATCGCCCTGGTGGTGTACGCCTCGGCGTTTCCCATACTGCTGAACACCATTTCGGGCGTGCGCACCGTCGATCCGCTGCTGATCCGGTCGGCCCGTTCCCTGGGCCTGTCGCCGATCCGGCTCTTCCAGAAGGTGATCCTGCCCGCGTCGGTGCCGACCATCTTCACCGGTCTGCGGATGGCGGCCGCGTCGTCGATCCTGGTGCTCATCGCCGCCGAGATGGTCGGCGCAAAGGCTGGTCTGGGCTACCTGATCACGGCCGCGCAGTTGAACTTTCAGATCCCCAGCATGTACGCCGGAATCGTCACCATCGCCCTGGTGGGCCTGGCATTCAACGGTGTGCTCGTGGCCATCGAGCGCCGGCTGTCGCGCTGGCGGGCGTAAATCTAGCCGGTGACCTCGTCCAGCCGGCCCGTCGCCACGTCGAAGATGAACCCCCGCAACGATTCGTGCTTGGTCACGAACGGGCTGGCCTCGATCCGGCGCAGTGACTGGCGCACGTCCTCGGCAAGGTCGGGGAATGCTTCGGCCGCCCATTCCGGCTTGAGGCCGATCTCATCCTGGATACCGCGCTTGAAGTCGTCGTCGGTGAAGGTCAGCATGCCGCAGTCGGTGTGATGGATCAGGATGATCTCCGTGGTGCCGAGCAGGCGCTGGCTGATGGCCAGCGAGCGGATCTCGTCGTCGGTGACCACGCCGCCGGCATTGCGGATGACGTGCGCCTCGCCGTCACCCAGCCCGAGGATGCGGTAGACGTCCAGGCGTGCGTCCATGCAGGCGAGCACCGCGACATGCTTGCTCGGCGGCAGCGGGAGCGGCCCGCTGAAGGTCTTGGCGTATTCCTCGTTGTTGGCCAGCAACTCATCGGTGACAGACATGTGCCGGAGGCTAACAAGCGACGGCGCCGTGCGGACCGGTCGAAATCACCATGATTTCGCCGGCTAGGTGAGGGGCTTGCTCAGGTCGTAGACCGTCGCGCCACCCACGTCCTGTTTGGCGAAGTGCTGCTGGACCCACGCCGTGATCTGGGCGCCCGAGCTGTCCTTGTCCGAGCCGGGTCCACCGTGGCCGCCCGGTCCGCGATCGCCTGTGTAGAAGTACCGCACCTGACCGTCGGCCACGTAGTGCTGGAACTGCACCAGCGTCGGCGAGTCGTCCCCACCGGCGAATCCGCCGATGGACATGATCGAGGCGCCAGTCTTGAGCTCCAGGTTGCTGGCCCCCATCGAACCGATCGTCGCTGCGGCCCAACGGTTGTCGAGTCCGGTGATCAGCGCCGCCAAGGCCGCGTCGTCACCCTGCTTGTCCCAGCCTCCGGGCGGCCCGAAGCCGCCGCCGCCACCGGCGCGCGCCGGGCCCGAACTTGGCATCGGACCACCGGAATGCCCGTTGGCGACCGTCGAGATCGCGTACGCCGCACTGCCGGCGAACCCGAAAAGCATTGCCGCCGCGGCCACCACGAGGGTGGCCTTGCCCAGCTTGTGCGCACCCACCGCGAGCACCGCTGCCAGCAGCACCGCGCCGATCAGGATGATCCAGCGCAACGCCGGCCACCATTCCGGGGCGCGGCTGAGCAGGATGAACGTCCACACCCCGGTGCCGGCCAGCATGATCGCCAGCACCACCCGCGGCACCAGGAACTGACGCCCGTGCCACAGCTCGGCCACCGAGATACCCACCAGTGCGGCCACCGCGGGCGCCAGCGCCACCGCGTAGTACGGGTGCACCGTGCCGTCCATGTAGCTGAACACCGCACCGGTGACGAACAGCCAACCGGCCCAGAGGATGAGGCTGGCGCGCACCTTGCCGGTACGTGGGCTGCGCCGGGTGAACCACAGCCCGGCGGCCAGACCGATCAGCGCGGCGGGCAGCAGCCAAGACACCTCGGTGCCCATGAAGTCGTTGAACAGCCTGCCGATTCCCGGCTCACCGCCGAAGAACACATTGCGGCCGCCTTCCCCACCCATGCCGCCGGGCGCATGCCCACCACCGCCACCGGGCTGGTTGTTACCGGTGATCCGCTGGATTCCGTTGTAGCCGAACGCAAGCTGCAGCAGGCTGTTGTCGGTGGAGCCGGCGATATAGGGCCGTGCGTCGGCAGGCCACAGACTGACCAGTGCGACGTACCAGCCCGCCGAGAACACCATCGAGACCACACCTACGGCGACGGCACCCGCCCGCTTTCCGAGGGTGGCTCCACCCGCGATGAGGAAGGCGATGCCCAGACCGGGCAGCACCAGGAACGCCTGCAGCATCTTCGTCAGGAACGCGAAGCCGACGGCGCAACCCGTGAGCGCCATCCACTTGGTCATGGCGCCCGGCGACGTGGTGCCGATTGCCCGCACCGTGCAGTACGCGGCGATGACCAGGAGCAGCACCAGCAGCGAATCGGGGTTGTTGTAACGGAACATCGACGCCGCCACCGGGGTCAGCGCCAGGGCAGCGCCGGCGATCAGGCCCGCGCCCGGGCCACTGCACCGGCGGACCGTGGCGTAGAGCACGGCCACGGCGGCCACGCCCATCAGAGCCTGCGGCAGCAGCATGGTGAACTCGTTGAAGCCGAACAGCCTGCCGGACAAGCCCATCACCCACATTGCGGCGGGTGGCTTGTCCACCGTGATGGCGTTGCCCGCGTCGAAGGACCCGAAGAACAGGGCCTTCCACGATTGGGTGCCTGCCTGCGCGGCGGCGGCGTAGTAGCTGTTGGCCCAGCCGTTGGAGCCCAGGCCCCAGAGGTAGAGCACGGCGGTGCCGGTCAGCAGGGCCCA
Source organism: Mycobacterium sp. (assembly GCA_023264765.1). Taxonomy (GTDB): domain Bacteria; phylum Actinomycetota; class Actinomycetes; order Mycobacteriales; family Mycobacteriaceae; genus Mycobacterium. The sequence continues at coordinate 14,579 of JAHFVC010000066.1, forward strand.
CAGGCCGGGTCGCTCCCAGCGCGCCTGGGTGTCGTCACCCAGTACCCATCGGGCGGCCCGGCCGCGACCGGACGGCGCGGGAACGGCAGGGGCAGCCTGCCGGCTATCGGTGACAGTCATATCAATCCTCACAGCTGACGGGTTCTAGGCGGCGCGGCGGGGATGGAACACCCAGCCGCGCAGCAGGACGAAGCGGACGGCGGTGGACACCAGATTGGCCAGCACCAGGACGGTCAGTTCGACGAGTTTGTGCGGTTGTTCGACGAAGGCGTGCAGTCCGGCCAGCGACCCACTGGTGATCGCCAGTGCGATACCGAACACGATCAGCCCCTCGAACTGGTGCTTGGCCGCGCCCGCACCGCCACGGACTCCGAAGGTGAAGCGGCGATTGGCAGCGGTGTTGGCAACCGCGGTCACCAGCAGCGCCACCAGGTTCGCGGCCTGGGCGCCGATCGAGCCGTGCAGTGCCATGAACAGCAGCAGGTAGGCGATGGTGGATGCCACACCGATGGTGCCGAAACGGACCACTTGCCGCAGCAGCGAGCGCGGCGCCGCCGCACGGCGCGAACCGAGTTGGGCGGCAATGGTGTTGATCGGGATGGCACCGTTGGCGAAGCCGCGCAGCAACCGGCCCACCCCCTTCAGGTCGGCGGTCGCGGTGGCGAGGATGTCCACCCGGCTGTCGGGGTCGTCGACCCAGTCCACCGGAACCTCATGGATGCGCAGGCCGGTGCGCTCGGCCAGCACCAGCAGCTCGGTGTCGAAGAACCAGCCGGTGTCCTCGACGTAGGGCAGCAGTTCGCGGGCCACGTCGGCACGGATGGCCTTGAATCCGCACTGCGCGTCGGAGAAGCCGGCCGCCAGCGTGGACTTCAGGATCAGGTTGTAGCAGCGGGAGATGATCTCGCGCTTGGGGCCCCGCACCACGCGGGCGTTGCGGGACAGCCGGGTGCCGATCGCGAGATCGGAGTGTCCGGAGATGAGCGGGGCCACCAGCGGTGCCAGCGCGGCCAGGTCGGTGGACAGGTCGACGTCCATGTAGGCCAGCACCGGCGAGTCCGACATCGACCACACATGGTGCAGGGCGCGGCCGCGGCCCTTCTGCTCGAGGCGCACCACCCGCACGTCGTCGAGTTCGGCGGCCAGCTCGGCGGCGATCAGCGGGGTGTCGTCGATGCTGGCGTTGTCGGCGATGGTGATGCGCACCGGGAAGGGGAAGTTCTCCTGCAGGTGCCGGTGCAGCCGGCGCACCGAGTTGGCCAGCGCGGCCTGTTCGTTGTACACCGGCACCACCACGTCGACCACCGGAACGGCAAGCGAGCGGGCGGCCTGTACGGCGTTGGGCCGTGCGGCGAAGGCGATGTCTGTCATGACGTCCATATTTGGCTGCTGGGGTGTGTCGGCCGTGGGCACAAGCTATGCGAAACCTATGAGTGCAGCGGCGCGGTCAGGTCATAGATGGTCACCTCGGCGACCGGCACCGCCGTGTAGTGGCTCTGCACCCAGGATGCGATGTCGGTGGCGTCCCTGCTGCCGCTGTTCTGGCCACGCCAATTGCCCATCATCACGCCGTGGATGAAGTAGTGAATCTTCTTGTCCGCCACTAGTTCCTGAAACTCCTGCAGGGTGGGCGCCGGGTCGGTGCCGTTGAATCCACCGACCGCGAGCACAGGCGAGCCGGTGGCGAGTTGATAACCGGCGGCATTGGTGGAGCCGACGGTGGCCGCCACCCACGTGTAGTCGCCCGCGTTGGCGCTCAGCAAGGCCGTCAGGGCCGGTTTCGGGGTGGGTGAGTCGAACGGACCGCCGCTCCAGCCTCGCCCCGGCCCCACCGACGGGATCGCGCCGCTGTGCGGACCGGCCGCGGTGGCGATCGAATAGGCACCGGGCCCGGCCAGGCAGGCCGCGACGGCCAGCGCCGCGGCTGTGACGGCCACCCTCCTGGGCAGCTTCCCGGCGACCAGAAGCAAGATCGCCGCGGCGATCCCGACGGCGGCCACCGTCGCGCGCAGCCACGGCATCCACTCGGCCTGCCTGCCCAGCAGCACCGCGGCCAGCACCACGGTGACCATCACCGTCCCGGCCAGCGCCGTCGCGTAGCGCACGTCGGACCGCTTGCGCCACAACAGGTTCGCCCCGATCCCGACGCAAGCACCGATCGCGGGGGCCAGCGCCACCGTGTAGTAGGGATGCAGGATGCCGTTGGCATAACTGAAGACCGCGGCCGTCACCACCAGCCAGCCGCCCCACAGGATCAGAGCGGCCCGGGTGGGATCGGTGCGCGGAGCGCGCCTCGTCGCCATCAGCCCGGCGACCAGGCAGATCAGCGCCGCCAGCAGCAGCCACGCGATATGGGTACCCATCTGGGAACCCAGCAGCCGACCCCAGCCGACATCGTGGTTCATGTTGCCCAGCCCGCCGACCTCGTCTCCGGTCAGGCGGCCCAAGCCGTTGTAGCCCAGCGCGAGTTCGATGATGCTGTCGTGCTGAGAGCCGCCGATGTAGGGCCGTGCCGACGCCGGCCACAGCTCGACCAGCAGCAGATACCAGCCGCCCGCCACCACCATCGCCAGCGCTGCGGCGCCCAGGCGCAGGAACCGCGTGCGCAGCGGGGCCGCCGCACAGATCAGGTAAGCCGCGGCGAAGGCGGGCAGCACCAGGAAGGCCTGCAGCATCTTGGCCAGGAAGGCGAACCCGACGGCGGTCCCGACCGCGACCATCCACCAGCGGCTGCTGCCGGGCTCGATCGCCCGCTGCACGCAATAGGCGCCGGCCACCAGCAGCAACACCAGCAGCGCGTCGGGATTGTTGAACCGGAAGATCAGCGCCGCCGCGGGGGTCAGAGCCAGCGCCGCGCCCGCCAGCAGCGCGGCGCCCGGCCCGCTTGCCCGGCGCACCGCCGCGTACAACACACCCACCGCCGCGATGCCTTCCAAGGCCTGCGGCAGCATCACACTCCACGGATGTAAACCGAAGAGCCGCACGGAGATGTCCATCAACCACAGCGCCGCGGGCGTCTTGTCGACGGTGATGGCGTTGGCGGCATCGCTGGACCCGAACAGCATGGCGGTCCAGTCGCTCGCGCCGGCCTGCACCGCGGCCGAATAGAAGCCGTTGGCCCAGCCGCTGATCGACAGGTTCCACAGGTAGAGCACGGCGGTCCCGGCGAGCAGCACGGCCAGCGCGGCGCGCTCCCCCACCACGATCCGGCGGGCGGTCGGCGCGGGCACAGACACCTCAGGCAGTACGGCGGTCACCCAGTCGATCCTGGCAAGCCCCGCTACGTGGCGCTTTTGTCACCGCTGTGCGTTGGCTGTGACTCTCCTCGGGGCAGGGTGACGACGAACTTGGTGTCCCCCGGCACGCTGTCCAGTTCGATGTGCCCGCCGTGCGCGCGGATCACCGCGGCCACGATCGCCAGACCCAGCCCGGTACTGCCCATCCGGCGCGACCGGGACGAATCCCCGCGCGCGAACCGTTCGAAAACCTCGGGCTGCAGCCTGGCCGGGATGCCCGGGCCGTCGTCGGCGACGGTCAGCCGGACGTCCCCGGTGGGCGTCACACCGAGGGCGGTGACCACCGACGTGCCCGCCGGGGTGTGGGTGCGGGCGTTGGCCAGCAGATTGGCCAGCACCTGGTGCAGTCTGGCGTGGTCGCCGACGATCAGCACCGGCTCCTCGGGCAGGTCCAGCGACCACTCGTGGTCCGGGCCGGTGGCGTGGGCGTCGCTGACGGCATCGACCACCAGCTGCGACACGTCGACCTGGGTGCGCTCCAGGGGGCGGCCCTCGTCCAGACGGGCCAGCAGCAGCATGTCCTCCACGAGGGTGGTCATCCGCTGGGCTTCGGACTCCACCCGGCTCACCGCATGGGCGACGTCGGCGGGCAGATCGTCGCGCTTGCGCTGGGCCAGTTCGGTGTAGCCCCTGATCGCTGCGAGTGGCGTCCGCAACTCGTGACTGGCGTCCGAGACGAATTGGCGGACGCGGGTCTCGCTGGCATGCCGGGCGGACAATGCGCCGGCGATCCGATCCAGCATCCGGTTCAGTGCCGTCCCGAGCTGGCCGACCTCGGTGTGCACGGTATCGGGGTCGACGGCCACGATCGCGGTGGGCAGTTTGACCTCGCCGCGGTCCAGCTCCAGGTCGGCGACATCCCTGGCTGCCGCGGAAAGCCTTGACAGCGGCGCCAATTGGCGCCGGATGATCCAGATGCAGGCAATGATGGCGCCGGCCAGTGCGATCGCGGCGACGACGCAGAACATCGCCAGCACCCACAGCAGCGTGTCGTCGACGATGGTGGTGGGCAGACCGATCACGATCACCCGGCCGCTGCGGTGCGCGTGCAGCGCGAGCACCCGATACGAGCCGAGTCCGTCCAAGTGCATCGCGACGGGAGTGCGGGTCGGCGGTACCGCGGCGAGCTGGGCGGCGGCGGTGGAGCTGATGTCGGCGGTGGCCCCTTCCGAGGTGATCACCCCGGCATCGAGCGTTCCGTCGTGCCCGATCACCATGCCGACGGTGCGGATCGCCTGGCCGGGCGCGTTGAGGAACCCCGGACCGGGACCGGCCTCCGGGTCGAACCGGAACGAGGGCGGACCGCCTCTGTGCTGGGGGCCGTCGATCGGCGGACCGGGTCCGAACGGGGGCGGCGGCAGATCGACGATGCCTGCGGAACGACGGCCGGCTTCCAGGAGTTGGGTGTCCAGCTGATGCATGAGGAACCGCTGCAGCGCGAACTCGGTCGCGACACCGATGCCCACGCAGAGCAGAGCCAACAAGCTGACCTGGGTGACCAGCAGCCGCATGCGCAGCGACCAGGTCCGTGGTGCCAGAACGCGGCTTCTCACCTCAGCGCGGGGGACGCAGCACGTACCCGGCACCGCGCAGGGTGTGGATCATCGGCTCGCGGCCACTGTCGATCTTCTTGCGAAGGTAGGACACATACAGCTCGACGATATTGGACCGGCCACCGAAGTCGTAGCTCCACACGCGGTCCAGGATCTGCGCCTTGCTCAGCACCCGCTTGGCGTTGCGCATCATGAACCGCAGCAGCTCGAACTCGGTCGCCGTCAGCGAGATGGGGTCGCCGCCGCGGGTGACCTCGTGGCTGTCCTCGTCGAGCACCAGGTCGCCGACCACGATCTGCGCGCCGCCGGCTTCGTTGGCCACGCCAGTGCGGCGCAACAGCGCACGCAGCCGCAGTACCACCTCTTCGAGGCTGAACGGTTTGGTGACGTAGTCGTCGCCGCCGGCGGTCAGCCCGGCGATCCGGTCCTCGACCGAATCCTTGGCCGTCAACAGCAGCAGGGGCAGCCCGGGCTGCTGATCGCGTAGCTTGCGCAGCACGTCCAGACCACTCATGTCGGGCAGCATGACGTCGAGCACGACGACGTCCGGCGGGTTCTCCTTGGCGAGTTCGATGGCGCTCGCGCCGTCGCCTGCGGTCTCGATGTCCCAGCCCTCGTAACGCAGCGCCATGGACACCAGCTCGGCGAGCACCGGCTCGTCATCGACCACGAGCACATTGATGGGCTTGCCGTCGGCGCGCCGCATCACCACGCGCGACGGATCTGCGTCCGCCGCAGATCTGTTGTTAGGCGCCGATCCGTGAGACATCCCGTTTGCCTGCCCATTCGCCAGCCCGTTGGTCACCGTAGTCACGTCGTTCATTATTCAAAGAAGTAGTAGGCAGGCACTGTGCCGTTCCTATGCGCAACCTATGAATGTGTCGGGTTCTGTCCAGCATCGCCGGTCTCACAGCCTGTGCATAGCGGAAGCGGTCACAGTGTTGGTCATGAGCGATGACCAACAGACGTGGGGCCGACCGCAGGACCGCTCGTGGGGTAGGCGCGAAACCATCGCCGCGGTCGGAGTGGCCGTCGTGATCGGCGTCCTGGGCGGCGGCGCGGTGTATGCGGCCACTGAGAGCGGTGGCCACGGCGGCGGTTTCCCCGGTGGCCCACCGCCCGGCGCGGGACCGTTCGGCGGCGCCAGCGGTGGTCCCGGGCACTCCGGCACCGGCCACCTCGGCGCGGATCCCGCGACTCTGCACGGCGAATTCGTGGTCCCCGACGGCAAGGGCGGCTTTCAGACCGACATCGTCCAGGTGGGCACCGTCACGGCCGTGTCGCCGACGTCCATCACCGCCCGCAGCGACGACGGCTTCACCAGCACCTACGTCATTCCGCCGACGGCAGCCGACGGTGGCGCGCCGTTCGGCGTGAACGCAAAGGTGAGCATCCGGGCCACCCGGTCGGGTGACACCCGCACGGTCACCACGATCGGAGCACCCGACCACTAGTGCGGGACGGCGAAGCCCGAAGGCGTGGTGAAGGTGACCGGCGGGGAATACACCGTGGGCTCGGTCGATTCCACCGCGGTGGTCTCGGTGACCGTTTCCCCGATGGTGGCCGGCGTCGTCGTGACGGGTCCGGGTGCCGCCGGATCCGCGCGGCTCACCTCGCTGCCGGCGATGGACAGCACTCCCATCGCGAGGACTGCGCCGGCACCGGCGCCCGCGGACAACAGTTTGATCTTGGTGATATCCATGCCTGCGGGGTAGCCGAGAAGCCACTTTGCGAAACCTGCGAGGTTCAGCCCTGCGGGTCGGAGTTCGGCGCCTCCCCCGGATACAGCGGGACCTTGCCCCGGATGGCCGGCACAGCCATGGTGGTCGCCTCGACGGTCGGAACGGCCGAGGTGGTGGTGGCGGGCCCGCTCGACGAGCCGGCGGCGGCAGCCTCCGGCGCGACCGTGGCCGCGATGATCCCGCACACGAACAGCGCGGCAGAAGCGATACAACCGATCAGCGTGATTGTCAGTCTCATGCACTCC
>JAHFVC010000340.1 GCA_023264765.1 Mycobacterium sp.
CTGCCGAATCGCCGGCCACCGCGATACGGGCCGGGTCGCCTCCCAGTTCGGTGACGTGTTCGCCGACCCAGCGCTGCGCCGTCCAGGCGTCCTCGACGCCGGCGGGGAAGGGATGCTCAGGCGCCAGGCGGTAGTCCACCGAGACGACGATGGCCTCGGCACCGACGGAATGGGCGCGGGCCACATGGTCGTGGGTGTCCAGGTCGCCGATCGCCCATCCGCCACCGTGGTAGTAGACGACCACCGGAAGGTTCTCGTGCTGTGGGACCGGGGGCCAGTAGACGCGGACCGGCACATCGCCCGCCCTATGTTCCTCGATGCGCAGTTGGGGCAGCATCTCGGCGGGCGGTCGCACCTTGCGCAGGCGTTCCCGCGCCACCTCCACGCCCTCGTCCTGGGTGAACTCCATCGGGACGGCGTCCAGCAACGCTTTGAGGTTGGGATCGACGGGCCGGATCTCAGGGGAGGCGGTCATGCTTCAGGCTAACGCGGCCCGCAGCGCGGCCAGCCCACGGTCTACGGCCTCGGTCGCGGCAGGGACCACGCCGTAGTAACCGAGGTAGCCGTGCACCAGGGTCTCGGCGTTGTGCACCTCGGCGGGCACGCCCGCGGCCGTCAGCAGCTCGCCGAACCGCACGCCGTCGTCCCGCAGCGGGTCGTAGCCCGCGACGGCGATGTAGGCAGGCGCGACCTTCTCCAGCGATTCGGCGCGGGCGGGCACCAGGGTCGCCGGCGGATTGCGCAGGTCGGTGTCCCCGGCGTACAGCAGGGAGAAGCCGCCGACGTCGCGGCGGCCGAGGACCGGGGCGTCGGCGTTCTCGGTGAACGACGGCAGTGAGGTGTCCCATGTCGTGGCGGGGTACCACAGCAGCTGCAGCCGCACCGGCAGTCCGGCGTCGCGGGCCAGCAGCGCCACCACCGCCGCCAGGTTGCCACCGGCCGAATCACCGGCCACCGCAAGGCGTTCCGGGTCGGCGCCGAGCTCGTCGGCGTGGGCGGCCACCCACTGTGTCACCGCCCACACATCGTCGACGGCGGCCGGATACACGTGCTCGGGGGCGAGCCGGTAGTCCACCGAGACCACCACCGCGCCGGCCCCGACCGCGTGCTCACGGGCGGTGCCGTCATAGCTGTCCAGATCGCCGACCACCCAGCCGCCGCCATGGAAGAACAGCACCACCGGTGGGACAGGAGCAGCTGCCGGCGGCCAGTAGATCCGGACCGGGACCCCCTCGATGGTGCGATCCTGCACGCGCAGGTCCTGATGCACCGGGCGGCGCGGCAGGGCATTGAACCGCTCGCGGGCCGCCTCCGGACCGCCATCCATCGTCAATTGGAACGGCACCGCGTCCAGTACCTTTCTCAGGATGGCGTCCAGGGCGGGTCTGTCGGTACCGGATTCAGGCATGGCTTCACCGTACGCAGCGCGCCCGACCCGGCTGCTGTGGGTGCTGGCCCTCATCGCCGGCGCTAGCTACGGGATTTTTCTCATCACGGTGGCCGTCCGGGTACCCACGGGCGCCGAGCTGACCGGACAGTTCGGGCTGCAGCCCGCCGTGAAGGCGAGCGCGGCCGTGCTACTGGCCGCCGCGACGCTCTGGCACCCCGTCACCCGCGAACGGCGCTGGCTGATCCCGGCCCTGATCTTCTCTGCCGCCGGTGATTTCCTGCTGGCGTTGCCATGGTGGCAGCCGTCGTTCGTGCTGGGGCTGGCGGCTTTCCTGCTGGCTCATCTGTGTTTCCTGACCGCGCTGTACCCGCTGGCGCGGCGCAGTCCCGCGCGCCTGGCCGCCGCCGGTGCGGTGCTGGTCGCGTGCGTGGCACTGCTGGTGTGGTTCTGGCCGAGTCTGCTCGCGCAGGGCATGGCGGTGCCCGTGGTGGTCTACATCGGTGTGCTGGGCGCGATGGTGTGCGCGGCATTGCTGGCGCGGCTGCCGACACCGTGGACGGCGCTGGGCGCGGTCTGTTTCGCGGTGTCCGACGGGATGATCGGGATCAGCAAGTTCGTGCTCGGGTCGGAGCAGTTGGCGGTGCCGATCTGGTGGGCCTACTGCGCGTCGCTGCTGCTGATCACCGCAGGCTTCTTCTTCGGTCGCGAGCGGTGACGGTCACCCGCCAAGCGGCTGCACCGACATCCCGGGTCGCTGCGCTCCTGCCCGCCGAGCCCAGATCCCGGGTCGCTGCGCTCCTGCCCGCCGAGCACGAGCCCATCGCCCGCGTACTGCCGATGCTCTCGGTCCCGCACCTGGACCGCGAGTTCGACTACCTGGTGCCCGCCGACCAGTCCGACGACGCCCAGCCCGGGGTGCGCGTGCGGGTGCGGTTCCACGGCCGGCTGGTCGACGCATTCGTCCTCGAAAGACGTTCGGACACCGACCATTCGGGAAAGCTCGGTTTTCTCGACCGGGTGGTGTCGCCCGAACCGGTGCTGACCCCGGAGGTGCGCCGGCTGGTCGATGCGGTGGCCGCTCGCTACGCGGGCACCCGCGCCGACGTGCTGCGGCTGGCCGTGCCACCGCGTCACGCCCGGGCCGAGAAGCAGGCCGGCAAGGAATCACCGCCTTCGGCCGAGCGCGTGATCGACGAGTCGGGTTGGGCCGCCTACGGTCGCGGTGAGCAGTTCCTCGGCGCCGTGCGTGAGGGCCGGGCGGCCCGCGCGGTCTGGCAGGCGCTGCCGGGCGAGCGCTGGGCACAGCGGCTGGCGGAGGTGGCAGCCGTCGCGGTGAACGCGGGGCGGGGCGCCCTGCTGATCGTCCCGGATCAACGCGACGTGGATGCCGTGCATGCGGCCGCATTGCAGTGCGTGGACGAGTCCAAGGTGGTCGCGCTGTCCGCCGGTCTGGGCCCCTCGCAGCGGTACCAGCGCTGGCTGGCGGTGCTGCGCAAACGGGCCCGGCTGGTGATCGGCACCCGCAGTGCGGTGTTCGCGCCGGTGGAGGATCTGGGCCTGGTCGCGGTCTGGGACGACGGGGACGACAACCTGTCCGAACCCCGCGCCCCGTATCCGCACGCCCGTGAGGTCGCGATGTTGCGCGCGCATCAGTTGCGCTGCGCAGCGCTGCTCGGCGGTTATGCCAGGACAGCCGAGGCGCAGGCACTCGTGCGCAGTCGCTGGGCCCACGACCTGGTGGCCGGGCGCGCGGTGGTGCGCGCGCACGCGCCTCGCGTGGTCGCCGTCGACGACAGCGGTTTCGACCAGGAACGCGATCCGGCTGCCCGCACCGCGCGGGTGCCCTCGATGGCCCTGCGCGCGGCCCGCACAGCACTGGCGGCCGGGCATCCGGTGCTGGTCCAGGTGCCGCGGCGCGGTTATATCCCGGCACTGGCCTGCGCCCGCTGCCGCACCGTGGCCCGCTGCCGGCACTGCACCGGGCCGATGTCCCTGCCCGCCCGCGACGCCCACGGCGCGGTGTGCCGGTGGTGCGCCCGCACCGACCTGTCGCTGCGCTGCGTCAGTTGCGGATCCGACGCGGTGCGGGCCGTCGTCGTCGGGGCCCGGCGCACCGCCGAGGAACTGGGCCGCGCCCTGCCCGGATCGGTCGTCATCACCTCGGGCGGCGATACCGTCCTGTCGGAGGTGCCCGACGGGCCCGCGGTCGTCGTCGCCACGCCCGGTGCCGAACCCGTCGCCCCGGGGGGATACGGGGCCGCCCTGCTGCTGGACGGCTGGGCGCTGCTGGGCCGTCAGGATCTGCGTGCCTCCGAGGACACGTTGCGGCGGTGGATGGCCGCCTCGGCGCTGGTGCGCAGCCGCGCCGACGGTGGGATGGTGGCCGTCATCGCCGAATCGGTGATCCCCACCGTGCAGTCGCTGATCCGCTGGGATGCGGTGGGCCACGCCGACGTCGAGCTGGATGCGCGCGCCGAGGTGGGTCTCCCGCCGGCCGCGCACCTCGCCGTGCTCGATGGCACCCCCGAGGCTGTCGCCGCCCTCTTGGATGCCACCACGTTGCCCGCGGCCGCGGAACCCCTGGGTCCGGTGGATCTGCCCCCCGGAGCGCGCCGGCCGCCGGGTGTCGCTGTGGACAGTCCCATCAGCCGCATGCTGGTGCGGGTGCCCCGGGACGCCGGTCTGGAACTTGCCGCGGCACTGCGCAAGGCTGTCAACACGATGTCGGCGCGTCACGATCACCAGCCGGTACGTGTGCAAATGGACCCGTTGCACATAGGGTAGGGCACAGCCAACACACAGGAGGTGGGTATGGGACGGCTGTTCCGATGGTCGATCCTGTTGATACTCATCACGTTTGGCTTCCTGTGGCCCCTGGTTTTCAGCGGCGCCCCGGGTTCAGGCACCGCGGTCGACGATCCGGTGGAGATCGCGCAGTACACCGCGGACTACACAGTCGATGCCCACGGTCGCCTGGACGCGGTCGAAACCATCGACGGTGAGTTCCCCAGCGGCAGGCACGGCATCTTCCGCTACTGGGATGTGGCGAATCCGAACAGCCCGAAAGTGCGCCAGGTCCCGCAGATCGACTCCATCCTGATGGACGGGGAACCGGCGCCGTATCAGATGCTGTGGGAGAGCGGCGAACGGTTCCGCGTCGCCAAGATCGGATCACCCGACGTCACCCTGGACTGGGGCCGGCATGTCTTCGAGATCCGCTATCACATCGACGGGGTGCTGGATCCGGGAAAGGTGGGCGCCGACAAGCACTTCGCGTCGAGCACCGGCCGAGCGCCCGCCGAGACCGCCTTCTATTGGAACGTGATCGCGCCGTCCTGGAACAACATCATCCACCGGGTCGACATCACCGTGACGCTGCCACGCGACGTCGTCGGCGCGCAGTGTTCGGTGGGCTTCGGAGCCGGCCGGGAATGCAGCGACCTGACGGTGCGCGGTGACACGGTGACGCTGCGGGCGACGGGCCTGCAGCCGCGCACCCCGGTCACCCTGCGCGCGGGTGTCGACATGCCCACCCCCGCGCGGACCGAGCTGCTGTGGCCCTACACCTTCGACCGGATCCTGGGGCAGTCGACTACCAGGGTCGTCGTGCTGCTGGGGTTGTCGGTGCTGGCCGGCGTCGCCGCCGTCCTGGCCTACCGCACCACCGTGGAACCGTCACCGGGATTCCCGTTGCAGTACGCGCCGCCGCCCGGACTGGGCCCGGTGCAGTGCGAGTACATCCGGACCGAGGCCGTCCCGAAGGACGGTCTGACCGCGACGCTGTTCTACCTGGCCGAACGCGGGCTCGTCGATCTGCGCCAGGTCAACGACAAGCAATGGAACGTGACAGGCATCGCCAAACCCGGCGCCTGGGCCGATGTGGACCGGGTCGGCGTGGCAGTCGGTTCGGCGCTGAAGGTGATCGGGCAGGGCACCGAGTTCGAAGCGAAGAAGTCGGTCTCGGCGGGCAAGAAGCTCAGCAAGGCCAAGACCGACATGACCGAGGCCGCCCGCGAGTGGGCGCTCAAGGACGGCCTGTTGGTGAAGCGCCGCAAGGAACTCTGGGTGCGCACGGCCAACGCGGTCGCCGCGATCCTGATGGTCTGTGGATTCTTCCGGTGGGGCTTCCCGATCACGCTGTGGGCGTTGCCTTTTGTGGTGTTCTTCCTGCTCTCGGTGCGCGCATGGGGCGACGGTGTCGGCAGCCGGCGCACCGAGGCCGGTAGGCAACTGTGGTCGCAGGCAGGCGGATTCCACCGGCTGCTGTCCACGGACTCGGCCGAGACCCGCTTCGACTTCGCCGCTCGCAAAGACCTCTACACCGCCTACGTCCCGTTCGCAGTGGCCGCCGGCGCCGCGGCACTGTGGGCGCAGAAGTATCAAGCAACGATGGGAACGGTTGCCCCGCAACCGGGTTGGTATCACTCGTCGTCCAGTGACGACAACGACTCGACCTACTTTTCCGGCGGGTCCTCGGGTCCGAGTTTCGACAGTTTCGAATCGGCGTTGTCCTCGTCGATAGGTGCGTACACCGCCTCGCAGTCGTCGTCCTCCTCCGGTGGCAGCAGCAGTAGCAGCAGCAGCTCCGGTGGCGGTGGCGGCGGGGGCGGCGGTGGAGGAGGTGGATCATGGTGAGGTTCCTGCTGATACTGGTGCTGCTGATCGCGGTGGCGGTGTTGATCGGGTTCGTGGCGGGCTACAACAAGCTGCGCGGTGCGGACGTGCGAGTGGCCGAGGCGTTGTCGGGTATCGACGTCGAGCTGACCCGCCGGGCCGCGCTCATCCCGAGCCTGGTGCACACGGTCGGATCGTTCGTCGCCCACGAGAAGGCGGTGCTCGACCACGTGACCGATGCGCGGGCCGAGTTGACCGCCGCCACCGGCACGACCTCGATCACCCAGCGCAGCGCCGCCGAACGCAACCTGGATGATGCGGTGGGACAGGTGCTGGCGCTGGGGCAGAGCTATCCGCAGCTGAACTCGTCGAACAACTTCCTGGATCTGCAACGCAACCTCACCGATACCGAGAACAAGCTGGCCTTCGCCCGGCAGTACTACAACGACGCCGTGGCCACTGTGAACCGGCTGATCGTCACCATGCCGTGGATGTTCGTCGCGCCGCTGGCCGGGGTGGGTGAGCGGGAGTTTTACCAGGCACCGCGGTAGCGGGCCCTAGACTGTCGCGGTGCGTTTCGTCTTCGCCGGAACCCCGGAACCCGCGCTGCCCTCGCTGCGCAAGCTCATCGACTCCGCCCGCCACGAGGTGGTCGCTGTGCTGACACGCCCGGACGCCGCCGCCGGGCGCCGCGGCACCCCGGTCCCGTCGCCGGTCGCGCTGCTGGCCGAGGAGCACGGGATCCCGGTACTCAAACCTGCCAAACCCAACAGTGCCGAATTCGTCTCGGAATTGGCCGAATTCGCGCCGGAGGCCTGCGCGGTGGTGGCCTACGGGGCGCTGCTGCGCGACGAGTTGCTGGCGGTGCCCACCCACGGCTGGATCAATCTGCACTTCTCGCTGCTACCGGCCTGGCGCGGGGCGGCGCCGGTGCAGGCCGCGATCGCCGCGGGGGATGCGGTCACCGGCGCCACCACGTTCCTGATCGAGCCGGCCCTGGATTCGGGGCCGGTGTACGGGGTTGTGACGGAGACCATCCGGCCCGCCGACACGGCGGGGGATCTACTCGACCGGCTGTCCGTCTCGGGGGCAGGACTGCTCGAGGCCACCATGGACGGTATTGCCGACGGTGCGCTGGTGCCGGTACCCCAGCCTGCCGACGGAATCACCGTGGCGCCCAAGATCACCGTCGAGGAGGCACGGGTG
>JAHFVC010000576.1 GCA_023264765.1 Mycobacterium sp.
ATCGCCCGCGGAGAGTTGCGGCTGCCCGGGGCCGCCGCTGAATTCCAGCAGCGTGCTGGCGCCCGCGTTGGGCCCGGATTGGATGGAGACCAGGGAGTGCACGCACTGGCCGCCGCCGTCCGGGGCGTCCTGTGGGCTGCCGGTGAGGACGGCGCCGGTGGAGGGGCTTCCGCAATTGGCCATCCCGGTGGACAGCACCTGCCCGGCCTCGGTGGTGACGGCGCCGCCCGACGAGTTCTGGAACGGCAGCGGGATGTCGACTTCCTGCTGGCTGGGCCACAGCCAGGCCGCCCCGATGACGGTCGCGACGCCGATGATCGCCAGCAGGCCGACCACGATGCGCGCGGACAACGGACCCAGGGGAGAAGGGCCGTCCAGCGAGTGGGAATGTCCGTGCGAGTGCGTCACCTGCCCAAGGGTAGGCGGTCGGTCTGAGCCCTTACTGGCGGTAGCTCACCAGGAAGTTACCCAGCCGCTCGATGGCCCTGGACAGGTCGCGGGCCCACGGCAGTGTGACGATGCGCAGGTGATCCGGTGTGGGCCAGTTGAATCCGGTGCCCTGGGTGATCAGGATCTTCTCCTGCAACAGCAGGTCGAGTACCAACTGCTCGTCGTCGTGGATGTCGTATACCTCGGGATCCAGCCGCGGGAACGCGTACAGCGCTCCTTCCGGTTTGACGCAGGACACCCCGGGGATCTCGTTGAGCTTGGTCCAGGCGACATCGCGCTGCTCGAGCAGGCGCCCACCGGGCAACACCAGATCGTCGATACTTTGATGGCCGCCCAGTGCCACCTGAATGGCATGCTGCGCAGGCACATTCGGGCACAGGCGCATATTCGCCAGCAGGCTGATGCCCTCGATGAAACTGGTGGCGTGTTCCTTGGGTCCGGTGATGACCAACCAGCCCGATCGGTAGCCGGCCACCCGGTAGGCCTTGGACAGCCCGTTGAACGTCAAGCACAGCAGGTCGGGTGCGATCGAGGCCATGGCGATGTGCTTGGCGTCGTCGTAGAGGATCTTGTCGTAGATCTCGTCGGCGAGCAGCAGCAACTGGTGCTTGCGCGCGAGATCGGCGATCTGGGTGAGGGTTTCGCGGGTGTACACCGCGCCGGTCGGGTTGTTCGGGTTGATCACGACGATCGCCTTGGTGCGCTCGGTGATCTTGGATTCCATGTCGGCGATATCGGGATTCCAGCCCTGGGTCTCGTCGCAGAGATAGTGCACCGGGGTGCCACCGGCCAGCGAGGTCGACGCCGTCCACAGCGGGTAGTCCGGTGCGGGAATGAGCACCTGATCGCCGTTGTCCAGGAGCGCCTGCAGCGTCATCGTGATGAGTTCGGAGACACCGTTGCCCAGGAAGACGTCGTCGACGTCGAACTTGGGGAAGCCGTCGACCAGTTCGTAGCGGGTGAACACGGCGCGGCGCGCGCTGGGGATGCCCTTGGAATCGGAGTAGCCCTGCGCATTGGGCAGTGCCTGGATCATGTCGCGCATGATCACGTCGGGTGCCTCGAAGCCGAACGGCGCCGGGTTGCCGATGTTGAGCTTGAGGATGCGGTGGCCTTCGGCCTCCAGTCGTGAGGCGTGCTCGTGTACCGGTCCGCGGATCTCGTAGAGGACATCTTGCAGTTTGGTGGACTGCGCGAACGTCCGCGGCCGCGGGTTCTGGCCGGTGTTCTGCCACGACAACTGATTGCTGCTCACGCGGCTAATCCTCCCACGGGTGCGCAAACCGATTTTTCGGACAAGGTTGCAATTTGACGTCGGGGTCGAAGTTTTCTGCGTGATCGGTATTAGGTTCCTGAATCACTATGACGCCGATTACACGTTTGACGGGCACGGCATTCGCGATCACCGCGGCTGCCGCGCTCACATTTGCTGCTTCGGCGCAGGCCGACCCGCCGCTGCTCAACGGCAGCTATGCCGGTGGCGACGCCGAGAATATCTGGACCATCGCCAGCACCTGCGGTCTGACCGGCTGTACGGGCACAGTCGCCAGCAACCAGGGGTGGACCAGCCCGATGACGTGGACTGATGGCCGCTGGAACTTCTCGGTCACCAAACCGGATGGCTACATTTGCGACGACGGAAGCTATGCGCCCGCGGTCATTTCGATATCGGTCGATCCGGCGACGCTGAGCGGTGTTATTTCGGCCGACTCGAATGGCGCCTGTCCCGGCGGAATTCTGAGCCAGACGCCATTCCAATTGCGGGCGGTCTAGACGCGATGTGTGCACGTTGGGTAACGCTCGGCGTTACCCAACGTGCACAAATCGCAGAAATCTAGCGCTTGCCGGGGCGGCGGGCGCCCTTGGCGATACCGAGACCCTTCACCGGGGCCTCGTCACCGACCACGCGGTCCTCCGAGCCGTTCGACGACGGGGCAGCGGGTGCCTCGACGACGGGCGCCGGCTCTGCAGCGGGCTCGGGCTCTGCCGCAGGAGCAGGCGCAGGTGCCGCGGCAGCGGGGGCCGCCTTCTTGGCACCCGGCCGGCGAGCGCCCGCAGCGATACCGAGGC
>JAHFVC010000577.1 GCA_023264765.1 Mycobacterium sp.
CGGCCTTCGTGATGACCAAGGGCGGGGCGAAGCGCAGGGTGTGGCCATGGGTGTCCTTGACCAGGACGCCGCGCTCGGCCAATCGCAGGCTGATCTGCTTTCCGGTGCCCAGGCGTGGGTCGATGTCGACGCCTGCCCACAGACCCTTGCCGCGTACCTCGAGCACGCCGCGGTCCCGCAGTGCGCTCAGGCGGGCATGCAGGTAATCACCCAGCTCGGCTGACCGGGTTTGGTACTCGCCGCGGTCGAGCATCGCCACCACGGTGCTGCCGACGGCTGCGGCCAGGGGGTTGCCACCGAAGGTGGAACCGTGTTGGCCGGGATGCAGGACGCCCAGCACGTCGCGGTCGGCCACCACGGCGGACACCGGCACGACGCCGCCGCCGAGGGCCTTGCCCAGCAGATACACGTCCGGCGTCACGGCCCAGTGATCACAGGCGAAGGTTTGCCCGGTGCGTGCCAGTCCGGACTGGATCTCATCGGCGATCATCAGCACGTTGCGTTCGGTGCAGAGGGCGCGCACCCGGGGCAGGAAATCGTCCGGTGGCACGATGATCCCGGCCTCGCCCTGGATGGGCTCCAGTAGTACGGCGACGGTGTTCTCGTCGATGGCGGTGGCCACCGCGTCGGCGTCCCCGAACGGCACCGACCGGAACCCGGGGGTGAACGGGCCGAACCCGCCGCGCGCCGTCTCGTCGTCGGAGAAGCTGATGATGGTGGTGGTCCGGCCGTGGAAATTGTTCTGTGCCACCACGATATTTGCCTGGTCCGGCGCGACGCCCTTGACGTCGGCACCCCATTTGCGGGCCACCTTGATGCCGCTCTCCACGGCTTCGGCGCCGGTGTTCATCGGCAGCACCATCTCTTTGCCGCACATCCGGGCCAGTGCCGCGCAGAACGGGCCCAACCGGTCGGAATGGAATGCCCGGCTGACCAGGGTGACGGTGTCCAGCTGCGCATGCGCGGCGGCGGCGATCTCGGGGTGACGATGGCCGAAGTTCACCGCGGAGTACGCGGCCAGGCAGTCCAGGTACCGCCGGCCGTCGACGTCGGTGATCCACGCGCCCTCCGCCGAGGCTGCGACGACGGGCAGCGGGGAGTAGTTGTGCGCTGCGTACCGGTCATCCAGCGCGATCGCGGCCGCCGCGGTATCCATGCCACCCAGGATGGTCATGAATGGACTTCCAGGGTGCAGCATTTGACGGATCCGCCGCCTTTGAGCAGTTCGGACAGATCGACACCGATCGGCTCGAAGCCCGCTGCCGACAATTGCGCGGCGAACCCGGTGGCCGCCGCGGGGTGCACGACGTGGCGGCCGTCGGACACGGCGTTGAGACCCAGCACGAAGGCCTCGGTGCTGGTGACCACGATGGCGTCGGGGAAGAGCTGCTCCAGCGTCGCGCGTGCCGCATCGGTGAAGGCCGGCGGGTAGTAGGCGATGAGCTCGTCGGTGAGCACCGTCAGTGCGGTGTCCAGATGGTAGAAGCGGGGATCCACCAATTCCAGGCCGATCACCGGCATGCCGGTGATCGCCGCAATCTCGTCGTGTGCGCGGGGGTCGGTACGAAAACCGAAGCCGGCCAGGATCTTCGACCCGGCGACCAGCAGATCACCCTGACCCTCGTTCACATGGCGGGTCTGCACGGGTTCGTACCCCTGAGTGGTCATCCAGGTGGCGTAGGAGTCGGCTTCGCCGGCCCGTTGTGGGTAGGCGAAACGGGCGACGATGGCGTGGCCCCCGACGATCAGCCCGCCGTTCGCGGCGTACACCATGTCGGGCAGACCGGGTGTGGGTGCCACCAGGTCGACGGTGTGGCCGAGGTCCAGATAGACACGGCGCAGGTTCTCCCACTGTTGCACCGCGAGACCGGTGTCCACCGGGGTCGAGGTGTCCATCCACGGGTTGATCGCGTACTCGACGGCGAAATGGGTCGGCGCCGTCATGGCGAAGTGACGGGTGCGGGCGGAACGAGTCGGTTGCAGGACGGACTGGCTGGCGACCTCAGAAATCGTCATGATTCAACGGTATGCGCGCGCTATGGTGCAATCAATCGCCATATATTGCGTGTTGTGTAACGTTTGATTGCGTAAAGGGGCGATTCGCAGCATTCTGTTGTGCGTGAGGAGGGTGATGGACCGGCTGGACGACACCGACGAGCAGATCTTGGCCGAGCTGGCCGAGAACGCTCGGGCAACCTTCGCCGAGATCGGGCAGCGGGTGAGCCTGTCGGCTCCCGCGGTGAAACGCCGGGTGGACCGACTACTCGATCACGGGGTCATCCGCGGCTTCACCACCGTCGTCGACCGGAATGCGCTCGGGTGGGGGACCGAGGCCTACGTGCAGGTCTACTGCCATGGCACCATCGCGCCCGCAGAGTTGCGCCGGGCCTGGATCGACATCCCGGAGGTGGTCAGCGCCGCCACGGTGACCGGAACCGCGGATGCCATCCTGCACGTGCTCGCGCGAGACATGCGGCATCTGGAGGACGCGCTGGAACGCATCAGGTCCAGCGCGGACA
>JAHFVC010000341.1 GCA_023264765.1 Mycobacterium sp.
CAGGCGCACGACCAGCCGGTCCCGCGACGACGACGAGACCACCACCCGCCGCCGGCCGCGGTTCAACGAAACCAGGACGCTGTCGCCCTAGCGCCCTACCGACCCTGCGCGTGGTACTCCGCCACCAACCCCTCGGCACTGCGCACGGCGGCCCGGCACGCCCGGGTGGTGAACGGATCGTTGAGCGGGTGGTCGGCCCGGCGTCGCCAGCGCTGCGCGGCCGCGAAGGCCGCCCGCGGGCCGTCATACGGGTCATCAGATCCCAGGCCCAGCCTGCTGGCCGCATCGGTACCGGACCCGCCGATCACCCGTCGCAACGAGGCCATCTCGTCGTCGTTCAAAGTGGTTGGGCGAGAACGCAACTGACTCAAGAGCCGGAGCTCCTCGAATGCATGGGCATCGGCGAGCAGCGGGTCGATGTCGGCCAGGATCTGCCTGCTGGCATAGATCGGGTTGACCTGGACGAACTGACGCAGTGCCAGCAGCGCGGTGTGCGCCTTGAGCAGATCGGAGCGCTGGGCGAACTGCTGGTCGATGACATCGCGCAGCGCGATGAGCCCGCTGCGTTCCAGTAATTCGTCTGCCAGGGCCACCGAATCGCTGATCCCGGCGCGCAGTACGGCGATCGAGATCCGGATCCCGAACATCCCGAACCGGTCCAGCAGCGCAGCCCTGGTCGCGGCATCCACCGGCAGGACGCTGTCCTCGCGGACGAAGCGGTCCACGCTGAGCATCGCCTTGGTCAGCTCGGCCGGTTCGACCCCGGCCAACTTCTCCAGCGCGACGAACTCACTTTGACGCAATGTGCGTGCCGTGAGCGCCAGCAGCCCCGACACCGGGACCACCGCCTGGCAGATGCCGGTCTTCTCCATCTCGGCGGTGAAACGGGTCGCGACGTCGCGGGCCGACAGCATCGCATCGATGCGGCCCGCGCCGATCTCGTCGGCCCGGGAGGCCACGCCGATCACCCCGAGCGCACCCGCCGAACCGCCGACCAGCTCACCGATCTGTTTCAGTAAGGCGATGTCGGCGGCATTCAGGGTGCGCAACAAGAACACCACCGCGTCCACCCGGGGCACGCCGTCCTCGGGGACCAGCAGCCGAAGGGTCCGCGCCGAGACGTCGCGTGACAGCGATGAGGTGCCCGGGGTGTCGATGATGGTGGTGTCGATGAGCTCGGCGGCCGGCCACTGCACATCGAGGTCCTCGACATCGCCCGCGTCCAGACCGTCGAAGCTGAACGTCAGGGCCCGGTCGTGCGGATCCCGCGCGATCGGCACGTTCGAGCGCCGTCCACCGTGATGGTTGGCCGTCACCTTCGGGGTGGGGCCGTGCCGGAACCGGGTCACCAGGCGGGTGGCCTCGGTGGCGTCGGTCGGGGCGATGTCCTCCCCGACCAGGGCGTTGACCAAGGTGGATTTGCCGGCCTTCAGGGTGCCTGCCAATGCGATCCGGATCGGCTCGTTGAGCCTGGCGCCGATTCGCCGGAGTTCGTTGTGCACGTCGGGCCGGTCCCGGTATACGGGATCGGACTGGTAGGCCTGGATGGTGCCGGCGAGGATCGCGCGCACGTTATCGCTGGTGCTCATACGGACGATCAGTTTATTCGGCGGACAATTTGTCGGCGTTGTCGATGACCTGTCGCAGGATGTTCAGTTCCCGCTCCAGCTCGTTGACGCGGGTGTTGCGCTCGTTCTCCTCCAGCTTGGCCGACGCCAGGGTGGCCTGCAGCGATTCGTTGAGCGAACGTGACGTCTGGTTGGCGATACCGCGGTAGTGGTCGCGAAGCTGACGCTGGATGGCGCGCAACCGGTCTCGGGATTCCTTGTTGACCACGAACGACACGTCGTCGATGAACCGGCGCATGTTGGTCTTGGCCTCGTTACGCACCCGCAGCATCCGGTTCTCCATATCCTCCTTGTAGGCCTTGCGCCCCAACAGAAGTCCGGCCCCCAGCGACAGCGGGTTGAACATGCCCAGGCCCGCGAACGAGGTCAGCATGCCGAACATCAGCACACCGCCGTAGGACCCGCGCATGCCCGTGACCACCTTGTGGCCGGCCTTGATCGGTTTGGCGGCCAACCGCGCCAGCGCGTTGAACTCGCCGAGATCGGCGCCCATCTCGCGGGCGCTGACGTGCGGTGCCTCGATCGCATCGAGGCCGGCCTCGGTGAAGGTCCTGGCCACCTCGGCCGCCAGCGCCTCCGCGCGCTGGTAGGCCCACACGAAGTTGTCGCCGACGGCGGTGGCGACGGCGTTCTCCAGTTCGTTGCCGATTTCGGCCCAGTGCTGGGTTGGATCGCAGCTGTCGATGACCCCTTCGGTATGAGCGGTGATGTGGCGGAACCTGTTCCGCAGATCGTGATCGATGTCGGCGGTCAGGTCTGCGATGCCGTCGTTGAGCACCTGCTGCCACAGGGCGGTCTGCGCCAGCGCATCCTGGGCTTCCTGTTTGCGCCGTTCCAGATCGGCCGTGAGCTTCTCACGTGTGCCGGGGTCGTTGAGCGATTCCAGTTCACTACCGGCCACCAGCGCGAGATGTTCGGCGGCGGACCGGATCTCGTCGATCACGTGGTCGCGGACCCGGTCGGTTTCCCGGGACATCACCCTCTCGCTGAGGAACTTGATGAGCTCCGGGAAGTTCGATTCCTCGTTGAGTTCCTTGTCGTTGAGCGTGATGGCGTGACTGCGCAGCGCGGAGCTCACCGGGGTTATCGGGGTGCTGATACCCGCGCGCCGCAGATGGGCGGTGTTGGCCGCGACGATCTCGCGCCAATGCGGGTACAGGTCGGTCTTGGTGGCGAGAATCGATGTGAGCGGGCAGATTTCGATGGCTTGGCGCAGGAAGGTCAGTTCGGGTTCGGTGAATTCCTGGCTGGTGTCGCTGATCATCAGCAGCGCATCCGCCTCGGGCAGCAAGCCCAGGGTCGCCGACAGATGAGGCTGGCCGTGGCCGCCGACACCGGGTGTGTCGATGAAGGTGAGGCCGCCCTTGAGCATCGGGCTGGGCACCCCGACCTCGACGCGCAACACCTCACGGCCCTGCGCGGCGGGGGCGGTGCGCAGGTCGCTGCGCAGCTCGGTCATGTCGATGTCGACGAACTCCGGCTCACCGTCGGGGCGGGCGAGTGCCAGCCGGGCCGATGCCGTCTCGGCGTAGAACACGACAGTGGGCAGCACGGTGCTCTCGTCGTCCCCGACCCGCGCCACCGGCATGTTCAGCAGCGAGTTGAGCAGCTGGCTCTTGCCCTGTTTGAGCTGACCGGCGATGACGACTCGGATCTGCGGATCACTGATGCGCTCCTTGGCGACGCGCAGCCGCTCCACCAGGTCGGCGCGGTCGTGTCCGTCGGCGATGCGGGAGCTGTGGTCGATGAGCTCGACGATCACCGGAACTTTGCGGTCATGCGGTTGGGTCATCTCGTCCTCTCTGAACCATCAAACTCCAATGCGCACCAATTGGCGGGGACCTTTCGGTCCCCGCCAATCGGGTGTCGATCAGAAGGCGTGGAAGTCGGTGTGCGGCTCGATGTTGGTGGTGTTGTGCAGGTCGGTGTCGGCGTAGGTGTTGATGCCGCCGGCCTGGTGCACCGACTCGTCGGTCACCGAGGTGTGCACCGAGCTGTCCTCGTGGACCGAGCTATCGGCATGCACGGAGTTGTCGATCGTGCCGAGTCCGCTCGCCGAGGTGCTGGTCGACGTGTGGCTGGAGGTGTCCACCACGCTGGTGTTGCCGCTGCCCAGGTCGTGTCCGGCGGTGGTCTGGTTGCCACCGACAGAGGTGGTGTTGGTCGAGCCGTGGCTGTCGTTGATGACGATGCTGCCGCCGCTGGCACCGTTGCCACCGCTGGCGTGACCGCCGCCGAGGAGGCCGCCGCCGGCGCTCGCGCCACCGCCGTTGCCACCGCTGGTGTCGACGTCCTTGATGACGGGCCCACTGTTGTGCGAGATGACGTCACCACCTGCGGTCTGCGAGCTGTCGTGCACGTCGTTGCCCTTGCCGACGATCACCGGTGAGTGGCTGCCGGCCAGCACGTCGTGGACGTTGGTGTTGCCGTCACCGATGGTGTTGTCGTGCCCGGTGGTGACGGTGCCGTCGTTGTGGCCGTCGACCACCACGCCGCCGTTGGTGGCGGTGGTCGTCGTCGTGGTGGTGGTCTTGCTGCCGAACAGGGTGATGTCACCGAAGCCGAGGTTGAACGCACCCTGCTGGGCATTGGCGCCCGCGTCCTGGTTCGGGCTCAGCAGCGGCACATTGTTGTGGCTGGCGAAATCCGTGCTGTTGTGGCTGGCGAAGTCGGTCTGCGGCGCGAAGGTCGGCTGCGAGGTGTAGGACGTCTGCGGCGAGAACGGCGAGGCGAAGCTGTGGTAGCTCGACACCGCGTTCTGCAGCCCGTACACCGGGTCGCCGTTGCCGAGTGCGACACCTGCCGGGGCGACGCTGGCCGCGACGGAGGCGAGCTGGGCGGCGCTGACGTTCGGCAGGCCGGCGTCCCGCATCGCCTGGTCGGGGTCGGCCACGAAGGCCGCCGCGATGTCGGGGCTGCGGAACAGGTCGAGGATGTAGTCGATGATCGTGGTCATTGGAGTGCCTTTCTGAGTGGCTTTCGGGTGATCCGGCGAACTGAAGACAACGTTATGGACTGCGCGCGACCGCGGAAACGGGGTCGAAACCCCTGCCTTCGAAGCCCCTATCAGGGATATAGGGGGTGCCCCCATTAGGGGGTTAGGGGGTGCTTGGGGATACCTATGTGCCGACACGGAAAAGCCCGCCCACCATGCAGGTGAGCGGGCATTTCGGGAACGTTCAGTCGAAGATGTCGAACCCGGCATCGTCGAGCGGGACGTGATGGTCGGCGTCGATTCCCTGGTCCCAGTGCGAGTCCAGGCCGGCATCGACGACGGGAACGTCATCGATGTGTTGCAGGTCGCCGGCAAAGGTCGGGACGTCCACCGAGTAGTCGTCGACGACGGCGGGAACACTGCTGTCGACGGCGCCCGGCAGGTCGCTCAGCGCGGAGTGCATCTCGTCGGTCACCACCACGGGCACGTGATCGCCGACCGAGCCGAAGTCCCCGAAGGCGTCGAAGGCCGCCGTGGCGGCGCCACTGGTCCACACGTTGTCTCCGCCGTCGAAACCGGCGACTGATCCCACGTCGGCGGCACCCGACGACACAGGCGCCGAGAGCGACTCGCTGACCACCGGGATCAGATGGTTGACGTCCGCAGTGGTGACGTCGGCCAAGTGAGCGTCGGCGATCGCCTGCGCAGGATCCGCGGCGTACCGGGCGGCGGCATCGGGATCGCGCACCAGCGACATCACGAAGTCCAAGAGTTCGTTCGCCATCGTGTCACCGTCCTTTCTGTGAGTTGGCTTCGATGCTATCGGCGCACGTCGAGCCGCAAATCGGTGCCGAACCCACCATCGGGAGAGGCCCGTTAGGGGATACCCCGTTAGGGGTTTCGACACGTTAGGGGGATTGCCGCGGACCCGTCGTGGCTACCACTAAGGTGAGGGCGTCACGCTGTCGACAGGAGATCACATGGGCGACTCGCTCGGGTTGTCGATCGGGACAACCAATCTGGTGGCGGCCCGCGAAGGCCGACCACCGGTCGTGCGGCGCGCGGTGCTGACACTGTTCGACGACCGCGCCCCCGAGGTCGGTGTGCCGGGCGAGAATCCCAATCTGAACCAGCCAGGTCTGGTGCTCGGCGGATTCGTGGACCGCGTGGGCGACCCCGTTCCCCTGGTTGCCTCCGACGGGTCGTCGCACCGCGGCGATCAGGTGCTCGCCGAGGCACTGGACGCGATGGCCCATTCCGTCGGCGGCGGCAGGCCCATCACCATTGCCGCGCCGGCGCACTGGAGCCCGGCCGCGGTGTCCGCACTGCAGGTCGCGTTGCGCGCCAAGCCCGGCTTGTCGTCGGCGGCGCTGGTGCCGGATTCGGTGGCGGCGCTGGCCGGTCTGCGCAGTGGGCCCGGACTTCCCGCCCAGGGCGTCGTCGCGCTGATCGACCTGGGCGGCAGCGGTACCAGCATCACCCTGGCTGATGCGGGTGCCGATCTGGCGCCCATCGGTACCACGCAACGCTTTCCTGACTTCTCCGGTGACCAGATCGATCAGGCGCTGCTCAACCACGTCATCGCCGGCATCGCCGAGGCCAGCAACGCCGACCCGGGCAGCACCGCGGCGGTGGGTTCGCTCGGCCGGCTTCGGGACGAATGCCGCCGCGCCAAGGAACGCTTGTCCGCCGAGACCGCGACGGTGGTCTCGGCCGAACTTCCCGGGTTCACCTCCGATATCCGGGTCACCCGCCCCGAATTGGATCAGTTGATCGAGGGCCCGCTGGGTGGCCTTCTCACCGCCATCGGCGAAGTGTTGCAGCACAACGGCATTCCGGTCTCCAGCGTGTCGGCCATCGCCACCGTCGGTGGGGGCGCGGCCATTCCGTTGGTCACGCAGCGACTGTCCGAGCGGTTGCAGGCGCCCGTCATCACCACCCCCTACGCCCAGGTCAATACGGCCGTCGGGGCGGCGCTGGTTGCCGGCCTGGCATCCGAAGCCGCTGCCGCAACGGGTTTGGCCCCGGCCGCCGAAGCCGACGCCGCGGCAACCGGCCTGGCCCCGACGATGGGGTGGGCGGGAGACGCTTCGGCCGCGCCGCCGACCGCGGCCGCCCCGGGGTTGGCCTGGTCGCAGGACAACCCCGTCCCCGCCGGAGAGCCACTGCCCTACGAGGGTCCGGATTACGACACCGGATTCAGCAGCGCCCGTCCGGAAGTGGCGTTCACCCCGCAGGACGACGAGTTGCACGAAGAGGCGGCGCCGCTGCCTTGGTACAAGCGACCGCCGCTGCTGTTCGGCGCGGCCGCCGCGGCGGTACTTCTCGCGGGCGGCGGTCTTGCTGTCACGCTGACCGGCACCAGCGGTCCCGGCGGCACCGTCATCGAGACGGCAACCAGCTTCTCCACCAAGCCCGGAGAGAGCACCGCAGCCCCGCAGACCACGGAGACGATCACCGTCACCGGTTCCGTCTGCATCGTCACCACCTCCGAAGTGCCGCCTCCGCCGCCGCCGGAGACCACCACCACGACGACACCGTCGACCACCAGCTCCACCACCACAACCACGACAACGACCACCACGACAACGACCACGACGACCACCACCACAACCACGACGCCGCCGA
>JAHFVC010000578.1 GCA_023264765.1 Mycobacterium sp.
CCCAAGCCGTCCGGCAACCGCTTGAAGGTGACGTTGATGGGAGCCAGGCCGATGTGCAGGTGCTTGGAGTGCAGCACGATCAGCAGGAACACCAGCATGACGCCGATGTGGCCCATCAGTGAGATGGTCTCGATCCAGGCATTGGCGGTGTGGCCCAAGGGGGCCAGCAGGGCAGCCATCCCGTCGGAGAAGAACGCGCCGAACTGGTAGGGGAAGTCCTCGCCGAGCACGTTGACCGCGGCGCCACGGAAGATGGCGTAGGTCAGGATGACCAGGAAGATCATGAACAGGATCTCCCACGCGCCGCCGGTGTGCGATCCGTAGAAACGCGACTCGCGACCGAGCTTCTTGGGCTCGCGGGTGAGGCGGATGATCGCGAAGACGACGATGCCCGCCAGCACAGCGAGGGCGAAGAAGTCCTGCAGGAAGCCCAGGATGGCCCAGCGGCCGACGATCGGGATGTGGAATTCGGGGTCGAACAGCACGCCGTAGGCCTCGACGTACACCGATCCGAGGACGAAGAAGCCCCACATGGTGAAGAAGTGCGCGATACCGGGGATGGACCATTTCAGGAGCTTCGACTGGGCGAAGACTTCCTTGTTCTGGTTCAGGAAGCGCTTGACCAGATCGTCCTTGCGGCCGCGCTCGTCGCCGAGCTTCTGCCCCGAGTTGATCAGCTTGACCAGCCACAGCACCCGCTTGGCGGCGAACACCAAAACGATGGCGGTCATCAACAAACCAAGGATCAACCGGCCAGTCGTGAGCATGTGCTCCAGGCTGTCTTCCACCGCGCGCCTCCCGTAATTTAAGTTACCCACCGGTAGCTTAAGGTGTGTTACTCGCCAGTAACTTAGGCTAGATGCCTGCTCATAGTTGCATCCGGCTGGGAAGCACCGCTAGCAAGGCTGACCTAACTCACCGTTTGTCACCTCGCGGAAGCCGATCCGCCGGTACCGGAAAAGTCTTGCTGACACTGGGCGATGGCTGTGTAACGGCGCGATCCGCGGACGCTCGGCAAACCGGTGATGTGGTGGTCGCCACAGTCGCCGGACCGGGGGTCAGGCCGGAGAACCAACCAGCGCCCGCAACATGGACAGCATCTCCGACCGCGATTCAGCGCCCAACCGGCGGCGGATCCGGGCCACATGATGCTCGACGGTCTTGGCGGAGATCAGCAGCTGGTTGCCGATGTCCCGGTAGGGCATGCCCTGCAGGACCAGCTCGGCGACCTCACGTTCCCGGTCGGACAGGCGCGTCCATGTGGGCATCGATGTCGGTTCCGTGGGCGTTGCCGCCTTCGGTGCGTCTTGTTCGGCGGTGTCGGAAGTGAGGATGTCGGACTTGAGATCGCGGGCCAACTGCAGCATGGCTCCCGACACCTTGCCATCCGGGGTGTGCAGCGCCGCCTGACTCGCCAGCCGGGTCGCATCCCATGTGAGGCCGAAGCGGGTCAGCCCGCGCGCGGCGGCGGTCACCTCGTCCGGATCGACCTGGTTGGCCAGCACCCGCAACCAACTCCGGCCCGCGGTGGCCAGGCTGCGGGCGAACGGGCTGTGCCCGGCGGCCGCCGCGAGCGCCTGGCCGTGCGGGGCGACCGCTTCCGGCGAATTGGTCAGGATGCCGGCGTGCACCCCGGCCCAGTGCAGCGGCACCGACCACAACGTCGGTGAACCGAGAGCACTCAGCAGGGCGAACGCCTCGTCGAGGTGGTGCTGCACCCGATCGAGCTGCCGCAGCCGGGCCGCCGCGACCCACAGTTCGCCCAGCGGCAGCGTGCAGTAGATGTCGAGGGAGTACTCGGCCAGCACATCCATGGCCGCGTACCAATGCTTCTGGGTCGCGCCACCGTCGCCGCCGCGGCGGGCGATCGCGGTGCGCAGCGCCGCCGCCCACAGCGCGTCCCGTCGATGCAGCGACTCCGATACCGCTGCGGCGTCCGCGCCGGCCGCGCTGAGCTGTCCGTCCTGCATACGCACCCAGCCCAGCAACAGTCGGTGCCGGGCCGCGGTGAAGCCGTGGTCGTCGGACGAGTCGGCGCCGACGGCGCGACCGATGATGCTGCGGGCGCGCACCGCGTCACCGCCGTGCAGCGCGGCCAGGGTGACCAGCGCGGCGGGACTGTCAGGGGCGACGCCGGTATCGGTGCGCTCGGCGGAGATCGACTGGCTCAACCGTCCGATCGCGGCGCCGAACGGCCGATCCAGGGTCTGCAACAGACCGTCGGCCAGGCTGCGGGCCGCCCGTGCGGTCGAGGTGGGTGGGCCCGTGTCCTGGACCGCCAGCGCGGCCCGGGCTGCCTCCGCGTCACCAGTCCCGATGGCCACGATCGCCGCCGCAGACCCGACGAAGGCGTCGGGGTAGGGCCCGAGCCAGCGGAACAGGTCGGCGGCCTGCCCGGCCGCTCCATCGTGAACGGCGATGCTCGCCGAGATCCGGACCGCGGCCGCGCGTTCGGCGGCATCGGTCGAGCCGAGCAGGTCATCGGTGAGCCGCGCCGCCGTCGCGCAGTC
>JAHFVC010000342.1 GCA_023264765.1 Mycobacterium sp.
GGGCCGCCTCCGATGTGGGCTGGGTGGTCGGCCACTCCTACATCGTCTACGCACCCCTGCTCCTCGGGGCGACGACCGTGCTCTACGAGGGCAAGCCGGTCGGCACGCCCGACGCAGGCGCGTTCTGGCGGGTGATCGCCGAGCACGGGGTCAAGGTGCTGTTCAGCGCCCCCACCGCGATCCGGGCCATCAAGAAGGAAGACCCCGAGGCACTGCTGCTCGCCGATCACGACGTCTCCAGCCTGCGGTACCTGTTCCAGGCGGGCGAGCGCCTCGACCCGGCCACCTTCCATTGGGCCACCGACAAGCTCGGCATCCCGGTGATCGACCACTGGTGGCAGACCGAGACGGGCTGGGCCATCGCCGCCGATCCGATGGGTGTGCAGGCACTCACGGTCAAACCCGGCTCGGCGACCGTCCCGATGCCCGGCTTCGACGTCCGCGTACTGCGCCCGGACAACACGGAATGCGATGCGGGCGAAGAGGGTTCGATCTGCGTGCGGCTGCCGCTGCCGCCCGGCACGCTGCCGACCCTGTGGGGCGATGACGCCCGTTACGTCTCGTCGTACCTGTCCGCGTTCCCGGGCTACTACCTGACCGGGGACGGCGGCCATATCGACTCCGATGGTTACCTTTTCGTGGTGGGGCGCACCGACGACGTCATCAACGTGGCCGGGCACAGGTTGTCGACCGGTTCAATCGAGGCGGTGCTGGCGAGCCATCCCGCGGTGGCCGAGTGCGCGGTGATCGGGGTGGCCGACGAGATCAAGGGCCAGGTGCCGCGCGGGTTGGTGGTGCTCAAATCCGGCGCCACCGCCGACGGACTGGCCGCAGAGCTCATCGACGCCGTCCGCGACAACATCGGCGCCGTGGCGAGTTTCAAACTGGTCGACGTGGTGCCCGCGCTGCCGAAAACCCGGTCCGGCAAGATCCTGCGCAAGACCATGCGCGGCATCGCCGACGGCCGCGACGAGCCGGTGCCGTCGACCATCGAGGACCCTGCGGTGCTGGACGCTTTGCGGACGATCCTCAGAAAGTGATGCGCAGCTTCTCCCAGCCCCGCACCGTCGAGGTCGGCGCCAGCTTCGCCGACTCGTAGTCGATTCCCCAGTCCGGGAACCGGTTGAGCAGTTCGTCGAGCGCCACCCGGCCCTCCAGGCGGGCCAGGTTGGCACCCAGGCAGTAGTGCAGTCCCTTGCCGAACGTCAGATGGCTGATGTTGTCGCGCCGGATGTCGTAGGTGTCCGGGTCGGGGTAGCGGCGGGGGTCGCGGTTGGCCGCGCCGAACAGCAGCAGCACCGCACTTCCCGCCGGGATCGTCTGTCCATGGGCTTCGAAATCCTTTGCCAACCAACGCGCCACGTGCGGACCGGTGGGTTCGAAGCGCAGCGTCTCGTCGACCACCCGGTTGAGCAGGGAGCGGTCCTGCGCTACGGCGCGGCGCTGATCGGGATGCTCGGCGAGCACCTTGGCCAGCCAGCCGATGAGCCGGCCGGTGGTCTCGTTACCCGCACCGGCCACCACCTGCGTGTAGTGCAGCACCTCCTTGCGGGTCAGCTTTCGCGTCACCCCATCCTCGTCGGTGAACTCCACGTTCAGCAGCGCCGTCATCAGGTCGTCGGACGGATTGTGTGAGCGCCACTCCACGTAGTCTGCGTAGATCCGGCCGTCGGCGATCTTGTTCGCGTCGCGCACCTTCATCGGCGCACCGGGCCGGGTGCGCAGGTTGGCGTCATTGGCGTCACGCACGCCGATCTGTTCGGACTCCGGTATGCCCAAGAGCATTCCGATGACCCGCATGGGCATCATCGACGCCAGTTCGGCGATGATGTCGAAACCGTCCGAGCCCACCCACGGATCCAGGCAGCGCACACAGAACGCGCGGATCTGGTCTTCGATCTCCGCCATCCGCCGCGGGGTGAACACCCGCGACATCAGCCCGCGCAGCATCGAATGGACCGGTGGATCGGCGAACATCATCACCCCGGCGGGCATGTCGAAATCCGACAGCACCAGCTCGAGGATGTAACTTCGACTGTTGGAGAACGTCTCCCAGTCCGACAGCGCCGATTCGACATCGGCGTGCCGCGACAGCGCCCAGAATCGGTACCGCTCGTTGTAGTAGACCGGCGCCTCGTCACGCAGCCGGGCATAGGTGGGGTAGGGATCGTTGACGATACCGACGTCGTAAGGGTCGTAATAGACCGTCATTTCAGACAGCTTCCGCCGTCCACGGGCAAGGTGACCCCGGTGATGTAGCGGGCCTCGTCCGATGCCAGGAAGAGCACCGCATTGCTGATGTCCTCGGGCGTCACCCACGGAATGGGCAGCACGTGGAAGGTCCGGCAGACCGGCTCCAGATCTTCGGGCCCTGGGTTGGCCAGCTCGGGCCGGAACATCCGATACGTCTTCTCGTTCATCAACATCGGGCTGTTGACGTGGGTGGGGTGCACCGAGTTGACCCGGATGGAGTGCTGGCCCAGCTCGACGGCGAAGGATCGCATCAACCCGACGACACCGTGTTTGGCCGCGACGTAGTGCCCCGTGAACGGGTAAGCCTTGGTGCCCGCCACCGAGCTGGTCAGGATGATCGATCCGCCGCGGCCGCCGGCCAGCATGTGCGGCACACCGGCTTTCACCGATTTCCACACCCCGGACAGGTTGACGTCGATCATCTCCTGCCAGAGGTACTCGGCCATCTTGTCCAGCCGCACGCCGGTGGTACCGATGCCGGCATTGGCCGCGATGATGTCCAGACCGCCCAGCTGCTCGGCTCCGCTGTCGACGGCGGCCTTGATCGCGTCGTGGTCACGCACGTCGACCTCGGCGGTGACGACCCGCCGGCCCAGGTTCTTCACCAGCTCGGCCGTCTCGGCGAGATCCTCGGGCGTGGACCCCAGCGCAGGTGAGTTGTCGAAGGTCGCGCAGATGTCGATCGCGATGCTGTCGGCACCCTCGGCGGCCAACCGCAACGCGTGACTGCGCCCTTGGCCGCGGGCCGCACCGGTGATGAGCGCGACCTTGCCCTCGACCCGACCAGTCATGCCATCCCCTACGGACAAAGTTTGGGCGATCGCCCAACATCTATGGTGGGGCCATGTCTAGCAGCGCGAAGCCGACGCGGTCAAGGGAGCGCGATCCGGTCGCGAGGACCGCTCTGATCCGGGCAACCGCCCAGATCATGCTCGACGACGGGTACGCGGCGGCCACCTCCCGGCGGGTCGCTGCCGCCGCCGGCGTCAAGCCCGCGCTGGTGCACTACTACTTCCCGACGATGGACGATCTGTACGTCGCGGTGCTGCGGGCCGGCGCCGAGGTGAACCTGAGCCGGCAGCGGGCAACGCTCACCGAAGACGCCCCGTTGCGGGCGCTGTGGGACCTCAACAGCGCCCCGGGGTCGCAACTGTGGATGGAGTTCATGGCCCTGGCCAATCACCGGAAAGCGATCCGGAGTGAGATCGCGGGCTACGCGGAGCGGTTCCGCGACCTGGAGGAGGCGACCCTGCGGGCCGCGTTGCGGGCGCATGGGGTGGATGCCGGTGCTTTCCCGCCGGTGGTGATGTCGATGATCGTCGCCAGCCTGGCCCGCATCATGGTGCTGGAGAACGGGCTCGGGATCACCCGCGGCCACACGGAGGCCCGCGCCTTCCTCGACGAGTACGTGACCCGGTTCGAGTTACCCACCGGGCCAGGCCCGGTTGCGCAGCAGCCGCAGCCCGTTGCACGCGACCAGGATGGTGGAACCCTCATGTCCGGCGACGCCGAGCGGTAAAGGCAAGTACCAGAACAGATCCCAGACAACCAGGACGGTTATGAAGGTGGCGGCGATGGCCAGGTTGGCCACCACCATCCGCCGGGCCCGGCGGGCCAGCGCCACCACGGCCGGGATGGTGCCCAGCTCGTCGGCGACGGTGACGGCGTCGGCGGTCTGCAGGGTCAGGTCGGCCCCGCGGCCACCCATCGCGATGGAGGTGTGCGCGGCGGCCATTGCCGGGGCGTCGTTCACGCCGTCGCCGACCATCAGGACCCGCCCCGGCAGGGCACGCACCACGTCGACCTTCTGCTCCGGCAGCAGGCCGGAGTGCACTTCGGTGATGCCGATCTGGGCGGCCAGCTGTTTCGCAGCCGCCGCGTTGTCGCCGGTGATCAGCACCGGGTTGAGCACAGTCAGTGCGCCGATCGCCTCGGTGGCACCAGGCCGGACCGTGTCACGCAGCCCCAATACGCCCGCCACCACGTCGTCGACCACGACCACGACCGCCGTGGCCCCGGACTCCTCCAGGTGCCGCACGGCTACGCGACCGGTGGGGACCGCCGCCGGGCTGAGCACCTCGATGCACTGCGCCCCCACCGTGGCGCGCACACCCCGGCCCGGGATGGCCAGGAAGTTCGTGGCGGCGGGCACGGTGATACCGCGCTCGCGCGCCGCCTCGGTGACCGCACGGCCCAGCGGGTGCTCGCTGTAGCGTTCGGCGGCGGCGGCGAGGCGCAACACGTCCGTCTCGCGGTGACCGTCGGTGACCTCGACGACACTCAACCGCGGCCGGCCCGAGGTCAGCGTCCCCGTCTTGTCGAAGGCGACGATGTCGACCTCGGCCAAATGCTCCAGCGCCACAGCGGATTTCACCAGCACGCCGTGCCGGCCGGCGTTGGCGATCGCCGACAGCAGCGGCGGCATGGTGGCCAGCACCACCGCGCACGGCGATGCCACGATCATGAAGGTCATGGCACGCAACAATGCACCGCGCAGATCTTCGCCGAACGCCAGCGGCACCGTGAACAACGCCAGCGTCGCCACCACGACGACCACCGCATAACGCTGCTCGACCTTCTCGATGAACAACTGCGTCCCGGCCTTGGTCGCCGAAGCGTCGGCAACCATCGTCACGATTCGGGCGACGACACTGTCGGCGGGGTCGCGGGCCACCCGGCAACGCAACACGCCCGCGCCGTTGAGCGTGCCCGCGAATACCTGATCGCCGGCCAGTTTCGAAGCGGGCACCGATTCGCCGGTGACCGAGGACTGGTCCACATCGGACGCCCCGTCCACCACGATCGCGTCGGCGGGGATCCGCTCCCCCGGCCGCACCAGCACGAGGTCGCCGACGCGCAACGCCTCGGCCGCGATCGCCTGTTCGCCCTCTTCGTCGACACGCACCGCCCGTTCCGGGGCCAGGTCCAGAAGCGCACGTACCGAGTCCTCGGTGCGACGGGTGGCCAGATCCTCCAGTGCACCCGAGGTGGCGAAGATGACGATCAGCAGCGCCCCGTCGAACACCTGCCCGATGGCCGCGGCGCCGACGGCAGCCACGATCATCAGCAGGTCCACATCGAGACGACGCTGCGCCAGTTCGACCATCCCGTCGCGGGCCGGCATCCAGCCGCCCGCCACGTAGCAGGCGAGATAGGCTGTCCACCAGACGAATTCGGGTGCATCGAGCAGCTGTGTCGCCAATCCGGCGAGGAACAGGGTGACGGCCAGTACCGCCCACCGCACCGACGGCAGTGACCACACCACCGGGCGCAGCACCTTCGGAGGCCCCGCGGCAGCCGTGGCCATCGTCTCCGTCATCACCCATACATCTAAACATGTACAGATTTAAATATGTCAAGTTCGCCTGGGTGGACGTGCTTGAATGGACCGATGGGACACGGGGTCGAGGGGCGCGCCGCACCTGCGGCAACGCTGGACCAGGCGTCGGCGGTCAAAGTCGCCGAAACGTTGCAGGCGCTGGCCTCGCCCAACCGACTCCTCATCCTGACCCGGCTTCGCCAGTCGCCCTGCACCGTGACCGACCTGTCGACCGCCGTCGGGATGGAGCAGCCCGCGGTATCCAATCAGCTGCGACTGCTGCGCACCCTGGGCTTGGTGGCAGGCGACCGGTCCGGCCGCAACATCGTGTACCGGCTGTATGACGACCATGTCGCCCAGCTGCTCGACGAAGCCGTCTTCCACATCGAGCACTTGCGGCTCGGCGCGCGCGACGCCGGTTAGCGCAGCGCACAACAGCGCGCTGACAAGGCAATTCGTAGGTCTGCACCTTTATTTTCGCGCTGCGCCGAACTATGGTGAAGTTGTCATATGTTGATATTCCACTGAGTCCGACATCGGACACCGAGGAGCTGAGCAGCAATGGTCGAGATCGTCACCAATCGAGCCGGATCCGGGTGCAACTGTCATTGCAACGCGTGCGATGGCGGACACCACTGCGGTAACCCCCCCAACTGCAACATCAGGCGCTGAGCCCCCAGGGCGGCGCCTTCACCGGTCAACTGGCCGGTGGAGGCGCCGTTCTGGTTTGCGAGGCGCCACCATCTGCGGCGTTGCCGGTCGAACAACCCCCCCGATGTATCGCTACAAAGTTTGCTGTTCTTGCCCGGATTCGCTCGAAACCGCTGTGCGACAGGGTCGTTTGAATCCGCTTGATTCCCGGTGCTTGTTCCCCACACCCTCAGGGCCTGCTAATTTCGCTCACAGTGCGGCCCCACGGGGGGAGCCGCCGGAGTCAGGAGTGGAACACGGTGAAGTTCACGACCATCACAGCGGGGTTCGGTTCGGCAGCGCTTGCCGCCGCAGGAGCATTCGCTGCATTCAGTGCACCCATCGCGACCGCCGACAACCAGACCACCACCTCGCAGCTGGGCAGTCAGGCGACTCTGACCAACGGTGACGTCGTCCAGGGTTGGACGCTCACCGGTCTCAAGGTCAGCACCGACGCGATCCCTTACCAGCCGCACGGCACCCTGTGGGAAGCCACCGCGACCAATCAGGCCCTGCAGGGCAGCGTCACGCCCATCGTGTCGAATCTGAACGCCCGCGCCCAGAACGGGGACACCTACCGAGCGCTCTTCGGCGTCGCCAGCCCGGAGGGCGTCAATCCGTCCACCCTCTCGCAGGGCGAAAAGACCACGGGCAAGGTCTATTTCGACGTCACAGGGCAGGCACCCGACAGCGTCGTCTACGCCAGCGCCGACGACGACCTGATCGTCTGGCTCAAGCCGGCTCCGGTGCAGAGCCCGGCCACCGGATCGGCACCGCAATACCGTCAGGCCCCTGCCGCCACCACCGGCACGCCTGCCACGTCGACCAGCCCAACCGCGACCACCAGCCCAACTGCGACCACCAGCGCGGCGCCGACCACCAGCGGCGCACCCA
>JAHFVC010000579.1 GCA_023264765.1 Mycobacterium sp.
TGGTTTATCGATGCTGGCAGCCTGAGCATCACCGAGACGCCAGTACGTGCACGTGCTAGTCGGTCAACGGCACGGCGTCGCCCCATAGTTGCTATAGCTCGAGATCGTCGCCATCATCGCGGGTGCGCGCGCGGTCGGTCGAGCGGCTTTGATCCTTTGCCGCGATCAGACCCTCGACGGCTATGCGCCATTCGGTATGGGCGGCAGTGCGTCCGTCGACCGCTTCATCTCGTTCGGCGAGGAGGCTAGCGACCCGCTGCGGTAGCAAGTGCCTTGGCGCCCCGGTGGCAATCTGATGGGCGGTGACGGGGACGTCGTCGTGAGTGGTGACGATGGCGTGGGCGAGTTCCGCGGCCTGGCTCGCGGTCCCCCGCTGCATGACGTGCGGCCCACCGTCCATAGCCGGGCCGTGTTCCGCTTCCATGGTGCGTTCGTAGAGGTAGGCGGTGGTGGCGTCTCGGCCGCGGGTCATCGCGACGTACAGCAAGGAGCGGGTCGTCTTATCCCCCAGCACGGTGTGGGTGGAGTCAGCGGTGACCCCTTGCGCCGAGTGCACTGTGGTCGCGTAGCCCAGGGTGAGGTGTTCGAGTACGTATTCGGCGTCGAACACCGCGCCGGCGCGGTCGGACAGTCGTTCGGCCGCAACCCGATTCGCGCGAGGGTCGACAGCGGCCACGCGCCAGCGGTCGCCGTTGCGCACCGGATCCGCCAATGCGTCGTGGTCGTCGGCCCGCCTAATGTCGACGGTGGGGTCGTTGCGGCGGGACAAGATCAGATCCCCTGCGGCGATGCGCTGCCCACGTGCCCCGACCACGGCCGGGGCGTCATCGGGGATGGAGTCGTCGTGAATGCGGCGGTTGAGCGCATCGACCATCTCGGTGGTGTCGGTGAGCAGCAGTGCGTCCTTGCCGACCGCGACATCCTTGCGGTAGCCCTCCAGGGCGTCGGTGGCCATGGCGATCTGATCCCCGCACCGCAGGCGGTCATGGTTCCGATACCAGTCGACCGCCGTGCGGACCGCCTCCGGTTCACCATTCCGTAGGACCAGCGAGGCGGCGCGCTCCTCTGGATTGCGCATCCGCCATACCTCCGAGAGCTGTTGCGTCCAGGGCAGATCCGCGCAGAGCTGGGCGAACATCCCGCCGCGGGCCTTGACCGGGGCGAGCTGGTGGGGATCCCCGACGAGCACGGTCTTCACCCCAGCCTCGGTGGTGGCGGTGAGGAGCTGCCGGAGGTCGTCGGTGCCGACCATTCCGGCCTCGTCGACCACCACCAGCGTCCCACGGTCCAACGTCAAGGAGCCGCTGCGGAGATCTTGCAGGGCCTTGGCGATGGTGAAACCGTCGTCGCCGGCGCCTTCGCGGACGGCGACGTCGACGGCCCGCCCGGTCGGGGCAAGCACCACCACGCGGGCGCCGTAACGGTGGTGCGCGGCGGCGCGCAGCGCGCGCAGCGAGGTCGTCTTGCCCGCACCCGCCGGCGCCGACAACGGCTGCACCAACCACGGCGACCGACCAATCGCCTCCACCGCCGCCCGCTGATCCGGGGACAGGCCACGGGTGTCTTCCTCCGTCACCCACAGCTGTGTGCGGTCGTCACGGGCGTCGGCCATGTCGAGCACCGCGACCTCCTCGGCCAGGATCCGACTCAGGGTGAACCGCTCATGACCCTCGCGCTGGTGCTTCTGCCGTGGAGCGGTGAGGCGCATGCCGAGCTCGTCGACCGCGGCCTCCACCGCCTCCCGCGGCGCCTGGTCCCCATCGACGGGGAGTTGTGCGCCGATGATCTCCACCAGGTCCGCCCGGGTGAACGCCGCATTGTCGATCCGCTCGGCGGCATCGGCCAGGCGCGCCCGGTCGAACGGGGTGTTTGCCGCGGCGCGACGCGCTGCGCGCGCCCGGTCGAAGGACGCGCGGTCCAGGCGCACCCCCCGCGCATCGGCCCGCCACTGCTGCAACAGCTCCGGCCACGCCAGCTCTTCGGGTTTGGTCGGCCGGGTGGCCTTCTGCGCGGCCGCGAGCTGCGCTGCGCTCAAAGGCGCGTCCTGGACGCGCAGGTGGCGCGCCGCCCAGTCCCGCAGCTGGCTCGAGCGGCGCGACCAGGCGGTGATGGAAGCGCGGTCGATGCCAGCGAGTTCGGCCATCCCGGTGTGCGGGTCCACTGGTTCCCACTCGAAGCCGAGCGACTGGTGCAGTTCTCGGCGCAGGGTGGCCTGATAGATCACCCCGGCAGCCTTGGCTTCGTGAAACAACGAGGTCCCGTCGACCGACACCAGCACCCCGTCAGCGCGGGCTTGCCGGTTGGCCACGATGACGTGGGTGTGCAGGTGCGGGTCCCCGCACCGCGACGTCTCGTGCTGATAGGCCACCGCCACCAAACCGGGAAGGTGCACCATGTCCTTCTGCTCAGTGACCGGGTTGTGCACCCGGGTATAGCCGGCGTGCGCGGCCAGGTACTCCATCGCCTCAACCAAAGCGGTGGTGTGCGCATCGGCGATCCCCTT
>JAHFVC010000067.1 GCA_023264765.1 Mycobacterium sp.
CGACGCCGCGCTGACGGCCATCATCAAGAAGCACGGCGGACTTTCCGACGAGCAGGCACACGATTACAAACGCGAGCTGGTCGCCGACAAGCGGTACGTGCGCGACGTGTATTGATCCCACTGCATCGTTCCCCGGCGAAGGCGAATAAATCACTCGCCGTGATTGTTACTAGGACGTAACAGTGAGCTATGCCCGGATCGCGAAGCCGGTTCGGGGAAGGGGAGATAACCGATGAGTTGGCATCCAGGCGACGTCGTCACCGCCTGCCGGCAGATCGACGATATGGATGTTCCGGCGGTACCCGAGGGCACCGAGGGAACGATTGAGAAGACGACGGTGTTCGGCAGGCCCAAGCGGGTGTGCTTCACCGTTCGGACCATTTGGGGCAAGAAGCGGGCATGCGTGAATGTGCACCGCGGAGATGTCGGGTAACACCGAATAAAGAAGAGGTACCTGATCGGCAATGCTGCCGGTCGGGTACCTCTTGTTGTGTGTCCGAGGGGGGACTTGAACCCCCACGCCCGTTAATAGGGCACTAGCACCTCAAGCTAGCGCGTCTGCCATTCCGCCACTCGGACCAGCCCACATCCATCGGGTGGGGCGCTTAAGGCTAACGGATGCCCCCGGGTTGGCCCAAACCGAGTGCCGCACCAGGTGGTAGGAAAGGGGACGTGACAGCCCCCGAAGACGAAGTAGTCGATCTCGTCAGCAGCCTCATCAGGTTCGACACCTCCAACACCGGAGATCCGGAGACCACCAAAGGCGAGGCCGAATGCGCCCACTGGGTGGCCGCCCAGCTCGAAGAGGTGGGCTACGAGACCGAGTACATCGAGGCGGGCGCACCCGGCCGCGGGAACGTCTTCGCACGCCTCAAAGGCGCCGACCCCAGCCGTGGTGCCCTGCTGATCCACGGCCACCTCGACGTCGTGCCCGCGGAGCCGGCGGACTGGAGCGTGCACCCGTTCTCGGGGGCCGTCGAGGACGGCTACGTCTGGGGCCGGGGTGCGGTCGACATGAAGGACATGGTGGGGATGACACTGGCCGTCGCCCGCCACCTCAAGCGCGAGGGCATCGTCCCGCCCCGAGATCTGGTGTTCGCCTTCGTCTCCGACGAGGAGCACGGCGGTACCTACGGCTGCCAATGGCTCGTCGACCACCGGCCCGACCTGTTCGAGGGCATCACCGAGGCCATCGGCGAGGTCGGTGGGTTCTCGCTGACCGTCCCCACCCGCGACGGCGGCGAAAAACGGCTCTACCTCATCGAGACGGCGGAGAAGGGGCTGTCCTGGATGCGCCTGGAAGCACGGGGCCGCGCGGGGCACGGCTCGATGGTGCACGACGACAACGCCGTCACCACCATCGCCGAGGCGGTGGCCCGACTCGGCAAGCACGAGTTCCCGATCGTGCTGACTCCGTCGGTCGCCGAGTTCCTCACCGCCGTGTCCGAGGAGACCGGCTACGAGTTCGACCTCGAATCGCCGGATCTGGACGGCACCATCGCCAAGCTCGGCGAGATCGCCCGCATCGTCGGCGCCACGCTGCGTGACACCGCCAACCCCACCATGCTCAAGGCCGGCTACAAGGCCAACGTCATTCCCGCCACGGCCGAAGCCATGGTGGACTGCCGGGTGCTGCCCGGCCGCAGGGAGGCCTTCGAAAAGGAGGTCGACGAGCTGATCGGGCCCAATGTCACCCGCACCTGGGAACGCGATCTGCCCTCGGTGGAGACCACTTTCGACGGTGATCTGGTGGACGCGATGAATGCCGCGCTGCTGGCCGCCGATCCCGGCGCTCGCACCGTGCCGTACATGATGTCCGGTGGGACCGATGCGAAGGCGTTCTCGCGCTTGGGAATTCGCTGTTTCGGTTTCGCACCCCTGCGATTGCCGCCCGATCTGGATTTCGCGGCGCTGTTCCATGGTGTCGACGAGCGGGTACCCGTGGACGCACTACAGTTCGGGGCGAAAGTCCTGAATCGTTTTCTCACCAACTGCTGAGAGGAAGCAATGCCCGCATCGCCGTACGACAACCTGCCGCAGCTACCGACCTTCACCTTGACCTCCGAGTCGGTGACCGACGGGCAGCCCGTCGGCAACGACCAGGTCAGCGGGATTTTCGGAGCCGGTGGCTCGGATGTGTCCCCGCAGCTGAGCTGGTCCGGGTTCCCGGAGGAGACCCGCAGCTTCGCGGTGACGGTCTATGACCCCGACGCACCGACGGCATCGGGGTTCTGGCATTGGGCGGTCGCCGACCTGCCCGCGAGTGTCACGTCCTTGCCCGCCGACGCCGGAAACGGCGATCCGCTGCCCAGTGGCGCGGTCACCCTGAGCAACGACGCCGGCCTCAAGCGCTTCCTGGGCGCCGCCCCGCCTGCCGGGCACGGCCCGCACCGGTACTACATCGCGGTGCACGCGCTGCCGGTGGAGTCACTGGAGCTGCCCGACGGTGCCACCCCGGCGTTCCTGGGCTTCAACCTGTTCGGTCAGGCCATCGCCCGGGCCGTCATCCACGGCACGTACGAGCAGAACTAGCCTGTCCTCGACCCGCGAGCGGCCGCAAAATGCCGCGTTTGACCGGCGTGTCGCGTGCAGACACGGCCGCTCGCGGGAGAGTCCTACCGCGCGGCGGATCCGACAGCGTCACTCAGCGAGGCGAACCCACCGGCCCGCAGACGGTCGGCGATGCCGTCGTGAATGTGCTTGGCCCACAAGCCGCCGCCGTAGATGAACCCGGTGTAGCCCTGCAACAGGGTGGCGCCGGAAATGATGCGTTGCCAGGCATCGTCGGCGGTCTCGATACCGCCGACACTGATCAGCACCAAGTCCGCCCCGACCCGGGCGTGCAGGCGTCGCAGTACCTCAAGTGACCGTTGCTTCACCGGTGCGCCCGAGACGCCGCCGGAACCCAACTCGGCGACACCGGGGGTGCGCAGGCCGTCACGGGAAATGGTGGTATTGGTGGCGACGATGCCCGCCAGGCCCAATTCCACTGCCAGATCGGCGATCTCGTCGATATCGGCATCGGACAGGTCGGGTGCGATCTTGACCAGCACGGGCGTCGTCGTGGCGGCCCGCACCGCGGCCAGGATCGGGCGCAGCGCGGACACCGCCTGCAGATCGCGCAGGCCAGGAGTGTTGGGGGAGCTGACATTGACCACCAGGAACGCCGCCAGCGGACCCACCAGCCGAGCGCTCTCGGCGTAATCCTCGACGGCGCCCTCGGGCGGGGTCACCTTGGTCTTGCCGATGTTCACCGCGATCGGTACGTCGGGGGTGTGCCGGGCCAGTTCCAGCGCCAGCCGGCCGGCCCCGTGGTTGTTGAAGCCCATCCGGTTCAGCAGGGCCCGGTCTTCGGCGAGGCGGAACAGCCTGGGCTGCGGGTTACCGGGCTGCGCCTGGGCGGTGACCGTGCCGACCTCCGCGTAGCCGAACCCCAGCGGACCCCACACCCGCATCCCGCGGCCGTCCTTGTCGAACCCGGCGGCCAGGCCCAGTGGGCCCGGGAAGTGCACCCCCAGCACGGTGCTGGCCAGGATCGGGTCGCTGGGGGTGAGCCAGCGCGACAGTGCCTTACGGCTCACCCCGAAAAAGGTGGCCGCTCGCAGCGCGGCGAAGACCCACGTGTGGATTCGTTCCGGATCGACGAGGAAGAACATCCGGCGCAACAGGTTGTAGATCACAGTGCCGGCTAATCCCCGAGAGCGGTCTTCTTGCGGCGCAACAGCACTCGCCGGCTGCCGTCGGTGTACAGGCGCACCCGTGTCAACTCCCATCCGCGGTACTCCGCCTCGATCGACAACCGGATCGAGGCCGACAGTCGGGTGACATCCGGTGGGAGCCGCAACGGCACCCACTCATAATCGTCGGACAGTTCACCGGCCCACCCGACCGGCATCCTGCCGCGTTGCACTTCGCCGCTCACGTGCCCGCACCCTTGATCACCTGGACACCCGCTCCCGATCCGGACACCACATACAGGGTGCCGGAGGCATCGTCGTAGGCCAGATGGTCCGGTTGCTGGACGGTTCGATAGCGCACCTTCTCTACGGGTATGCCGGTGGCCAGATCGTATCCAACGACCGTGTTGGTGGCAGTCTGAGACACCCAGGTCAATGTGCTCGATCCGGCCAGGCCGTACGGCGCGTCGCGGACCGGATAGGCCTGCCGCAGGATCAGGGGTTCGGTCCCGTAGACCAGCAGCGCGCCGCCGCGGGTATCGGCCACCAGCACCCGCCCGGCGGGGTCTGCGGCGATCGTGGTGGCACCCTCACCGGCGCGCAGGGCCTGCTCGGCCTTCGTGCCGTCGTCGTCGACCTCGGTCACCGAGGTCTGGCCGCGGTCCAGCACCACCACCGAATTACCTTGTGCCACAAGTCCGTCGACATGGGAGAAGATCTTCAGGTCGGCACTGACCGTGTTGTCGGCCGCCAGCGTCAGCACGGCGCCGTCGGCGCTGCCCAGGGTCAGCCGGCCGTCGGCACGCCGGGCGATGGCGGTGAACTCGGTTTCCGCCTCGCTCGCGATGTCCTCGTGCGACACGGCGCCGGTGGCGACGTCCACGCGCAGGTATCCGCCGCGATGCGCCAGATAGACCTGCCCGGCGCCGTCACCGGTCAGCGCGCGGGCCGGGGCCGGAAGCGCAACCGTGCGCGGAGCGCCGGCGCCGAACACCGTGAGTCGGTCGGCCGGACCCAGCACCACCAGGGCGGCGGTGCGCGCGTCGAACACCGCGGCCAGTCCGGGGGTGTCCAATGCGCGCACGGCACCGTCCGGATTGCGCGTCACCGGCGGGGACGCGGCGGCCGACGCGGGTGTGATCGTCGGCGGTGGCGAATCCACGGGACTCTTCGAGCATCCGGTGGTAACGGCCGTAACCAGGATGAATGCAGCGAAGAGGGACGAAACGGCAGCGGATTTCGTGTGCAAAGGCCCGTTCGACTCCTCATTGCGTGGCGACGATTGTTTCGTCTTCAAATTTTCGGCAAACATCCGTAAGGACGAACACACCGTTCGGTATGACGGTATGGTGCCGCTATGGCTCTCGTGCCGGACTTCCTCATCGACGATGAGTTTGCCATCGAGGACATCTCGACCGGCGTACACGCAAGCGGTTTCGGCATGCTCGCAGGTGGCCGCAGCTTTTCCTTCCACGTCGAGGATCGTCAGTCGCTGGTCGTGGAGATCTACCGGCCGCGCCTGGCCGGCCCCGTTCCCCAGCACGAGGACATCGTCGCCACCGCCATGCGCAGCCTCACCGACATCGATCTCTCCGATGAGCGCAGCCTGACCGCCGCTGTGCGCGACGCGGTGGCCGGTGCCGGGCCGGTCGATCGCACAGCACGCTGACAGGACACCCACGGTACGGTCATCGGCGTGACTGACGTGTCGTGGCTGCAGGTGATCGTGTTGTCGATTGTCCAAGGGCTGACCGAGTTTCTGCCGGTGTCCTCCTCCGGGCATCTCGCGATCGTCTCCGAGGCGTTCTTCGGTCGCGACGCCGGCGCCTCGTTCACCGCAGTCATCCAGATCGGCACCGAGATCGCGGTCCTCATCTACTTCGCCCGCGATATCGGTCGGATCCTCACCGCCTGGTTCGGCGGCCTGTTCGATGCCGCCAAGCGCACCTCCGATTACTGGCTGGGCTGGTGGGTGATCCTGGGCACCATCCCGATCGGGATCGCCGGTTTGGTGTTCAAGCACTACATCCGCGACGACA
Organism: Mycobacterium sp.; assembly: GCA_023264765.1. Classification (GTDB taxonomy): domain Bacteria; phylum Actinomycetota; class Actinomycetes; order Mycobacteriales; family Mycobacteriaceae; genus Mycobacterium. Next base: position 5,717 of record JAHFVC010000067.1, read on the forward strand.
TCCGCAATCTCTGGATCATCGCGACGGCGCTGATCGTGTTCTCCGCCGTGATCGCCGCTGCCGAATACTTCGGCAAACAGACCCGCGATATCCAGCAGTTCACCTGGAAGGACAGCCTGATCGTCGGTACCTCCCAGGCGCTGGCCCTGATCCCCGGGGTTTCCCGGTCCGGTGTCACCATCAGCGCGGGCCTGTTCCTGGGCCAGAAGCGCGAGGCGGCCGCCCGGTTCGGCTTCCTGCTCGCGATTCCCGCGGTGCTGGCGTCGGGACTGTTCTCGCTACCGGACGCCTTCCATCCCGAGGGCGCCGGACAGAGCGCGACCGGGCTGCAACTGCTGGTGGGTACCGTGATCGCGTTCGTCATCGGGTACGCCGCGATCGCGTGGTTCCTCAAGTTCCTGGTACGACACAGCATGTACTGGTTTGTCGGCTACCGCGTGATCGCGGGCGTGACGGTGCTGGTGCTGCTGAGCACCGGCGTGATCAGCGCGTCGTGAGCGGGAACCGATGACCGTCATCCTGCTGCGGCACGGCAGATCCACCTCCAACACCGCGCACACGCTGGCCGGCCGCTCCGAGGGCGTCGATCTCGACGAGAAGGGGCGCGAGCAGGCCGCCGGCGTGGTGGACCGGATCGGCGAACTGCCCGTCAAGGCGATCGTGCGGTCACCGCTGCTGCGGTGCGCGAGCACCGTCGCGCCACTGGCCGCCGCGCTGAACCTGGAGCCGACGATCGACGAGCGGATCTCCGAGGTCGACTACGGCACCTGGACCGGACGCAAGATCGGCGACCTGCTCAAGGAACCGCTGTGGTCGGTGGTGCAGCAACAGCCCAGCGCGGCGGTGTTCCCTGACGGTGAGGGGCTAGCCGCGGTGCAGGCCAGGGCCGTCGCGGCGATACGCGAGCACGACCGCCGGCTGGCGGCCGAGCACGGGGGCGACGTGCTCTGGGTAGCGTGCACGCATGGTGACGTGATCAAGGCGGTGCTGGCCGACGCGCTGGGTACGCACCTGGACAGTTTCCAGCGCATCACCGCCGACCCGGCTTCGATGAGCGTGATCCGCTACACCGAGCACCGGCCGTTCGTGCTGCATGTGAACCACACCGGGAATGACCTCACCGCCGGGTTGGTCCCCAAGCCGGCCGCCGCACCCGCCACGGATGCGGTTGTCGGAGGCTCCACCGACTGAAGCCGGGCCCGATACCGGTATTTTGAAAGGTGCCATGGCTCGCGCAATCCACGTCTTCCGCACACCCGACCGCTTCGTGGCCGGGACCGTCGGGCAGCCCGGGAACCGCACGTTCTATCTGCAGGCGGTGCACGACAAGCGGGTGATCTCGGTGATGCTGGAAAAGCAGCAGGTCGCCGTTCTCGCGGAGCGGATCTCCGCCCTGCTGGTGGAGATCAACCGCCGGTTCGGCACCCCGATCCCGCCCGACACCGGCGTGGTGGACGACCTGAACCCGTTGGTCACGCCCGTCGATGTCGAGTTCCGGGTGGGCACCATGGGTTTGGGCTGGGACTCCGACGCGCAGACCGTGGTGGTCGAACTGCTGGCGGTGTCGGAGACCGAATTCGACGCCTCCGTTGTCCTGGACGACGCCGAGGAGGGGCCTGACGCCGTGCGGGTGTTCCTCAGTCCGGAATCGGCGCGGGAGTTCGCCAACCGGTCCAACCGGGTGATCTCCGCGGGGCGGCCGCCCTGCCCGCTCTGCGACGAGCCGCTGGACCCCGAAGGCCACATCTGCGTGCGCACCAACGGTTACCGGCGCGGCGCGTTCGGCGGAGCCGACGACGATGACCCCGAAACCTGACCATGAGCGGGCCGACCGGGTTATCGCACACGGCGAACTGACCGTCATCGGACGGATCCGCTCGGCCAGCAACGCGACATTCCTGTGCGAGGCCCGCCTCGACGACGACCTGGTGCACTGCGTGTACAAACCGGTCGCGGGGGAGGCCCCGCTGTGGGACTTCCCCGACGGCACGTTGGCGGGCCGCGAGTTCGCCGCCTACCTGGTGTCCGCCGCGCTCGGCTGGAATGTGGTGCCGTACACCATCGTTCGTGAGGGGCCCGCGGGTTCCGGGATGGTGCAACGATGGGTGGACCAGCCCGGCGACGCGTTGTCAGAAGACGAGGACCCACCGCAGAGTGCTGGTCCGGATCTCGTCGACCTTGTGCCAACGGGTCAGCTCCCGCCGGGCTACCTGCCCATCCTGCAGGCCTACGACTACGCGGGCGACGAGGTGACCCTGGTGCACGCCGACGACGAACGCCTGCGCCGGATGGCTGTTTTCGACGTGGTGATCAACAACGCCGACCGCAAGGGCGGGCACATCCTGGCCGGCGTCGACGGCGGCGTGTACGGCGTGGACCACGGCGTCAGCTTGCACACCGACGACAAGCTGCGCACCGTGCTCTGGGGCTGGGCGGGCAAGCCGGTGGGCGATACCGCGCTGACGGCCGTCGCCCGGTTGGGGGAGCAGCTGCGGGGCGAACTCTGCGCCCAACTGGGCGAGCACATCACCGCCGACGAGGTGGCCGCACTGCACGCGAGAGTCGTTGGACTACTGGATAATCCGGTGATGCCGACCCCGGATCGGCATCGGCCGATCCCGTGGCCGGCGTTCTAGGACCGCGTTCGGAAGTAGCCTTCGAACGGGTTCCACGACACGCTTCCCCTGGTGTGCAGGTAGTACTGGTAGTTGGCGGCGGCCATGACCGCACCGGCGAAGCCGAAACCGAGCGCCTGCGCGACGACCGAGGGCACCGGCAACACCGTGACCAACACCGCGAGGGCGATCCCGACCCCCAGCAGGGTGGTGGCCTTCTGCCACATCCCCTTGACGTAGAAGTAGATGGCGCCGAACAGGAACGCCCAGATGTTGGACGTCAGCACCAGCTTCTCGCCGAAGGGCAGCGCCTTATAGGCGGCCTTGGCCGCGGGGGTCGAACCCGGCAGCCCGTAGGCGTCGTAGAACGCGAATCGTTTCTGCCATGAGGGCGCGAGCGGGGCGGATTCCGGTGCCGACATGATGCCTCCTGAGTCGGCTAGATCTTCGCCGATGACCGCGCCGTGCGGGCGGATTTCACCAGCACGACATACTGGGCCGGTGAATCTTGCCGCGCAGTCCGACGCCGAGGTGGCCGCCACGGTCGCCGCCGAGGCCGGCCGTCTGCTGCTGGCGGTACGCGAGGAGATCGGTTTCTACGATCCCTACGATCTCGGCGACGCCGGCGACCGGCGCGCCAACACCCTGATCCTCAAGCGGCTGCGGGAACTGCGGCCCGACGATGCCGTCCTGTCCGAGGAGGCCACCGACAACTTGGCCCGGGTACACGCCGACCGGGTCTGGATCGTCGACCCGGTGGACGGCACCCGCGAGTTCTCCATGCCCGGACACGCGGACTGGGCGGTACACATCGCGTTGTGGCAGCGGAACGGAACGGCCGACGGCGCGATCACCGATGCCGCGGTGGCGCTGCCCGCCGTCGGCGAGGTGTACCGCACCGACACCGTGGCACCGCCGCCGCCGCGCGTGGACGGGCCCATTCGGATCACCGCCAGCGCGTACCGTCCGCCGGCAGTGTTGTGGTGGCTGCGCGACCACCTCGACATCGAACTGGTGCGGATCGGGTCGGCCGGCGCCAAGGCGATGGCGGTGGTACGCGGTGACGTGGATGCCTACATCCACGCCGGCGGGCAGTGGGAGTGGGATTCGGCTGCCCCGGCCGGCGTCGTGCAGGCCGCCGGTTTGCACGCGACGCGCCTCGGCGGGGCCCCGCTGTTGTACAACCGGCGCGACCCGTATCTGCCGGATCTGTTGATGTGCCGGACGGAAGTGGCCGGGACCTTGCTGGACACCATCAGATCCGCGAGATGAACTCGGGAATGGAACGCCCGCCGATGTTGTCGGTAACGGGGAGTAGACACGTCGGTTCTCCGACGGGGCCGACGGGAGAGCACGCTGACCGCACACCTTAGAGTCGATGCCATGCAGTCGTGGCCGGCTCCGACCGTACCCAAGTTGCCCGGTTCGGGTGTGCCACTGCGGCTCTACGACACCGCTGACCAGCAGGTCCGCCCGGTGTCGCCAGGGCAGACCGCCACCATGTACGTGTGTGGGATCACCCCGTATGACGCAACCCATCTGGGCCACGCGGCCACGTATCTGACGTTCGACCTGATCCACCGGTTGTGGCTGGATGCCGGTCACGACGTGCACTACGTGCAGAACATCACCGACGTCGACGACCCGCTCTTCGAACGGGCCGCCCGAGACGGCATCGGCTGGCGTGAGCTCGGCGACCGAGAGACGCAACTGTTCCGCGAGGACATGACCGCGTTGCGCGTGCTGCCGCCGCGGGATTATGTGGCCGCCACCGACACCGTCGGCGAGGTCGTGGAGTTGGTGGAGAAACTGCTGGCGTCGGGGGCGGCCTACATCGTCGACGACGCGCAATACCGCGACATCTACTTCCGTGTCGACGCCACCGAGCAGTTCGGCTACGAATCCGGCTATGACCGCGACACCATGCTGCGGTTCTTCACCGAGCGTGGCGGTGACCCGGGCCGTGCGGGCAAGTCTGATCCGCTCGACGCGCTGCTGTGGCGCGCCCAGCGTCCCGACGAACCCAGCTGGCCCGCCTCGTTCGGGCCCGGCCGGCCCGGCTGGCACATCGAATGCGCGGCCATCGCGCTGAACCGCATCGGCAGCGGTATCGACATCCAGGGTGGCGGGTCGGATCTGATCTTCCCGCATCACGAGTTCTCCGCCGCACATGCCGAATCCGTCACGGGGGAGCGGAGATTCGCCAGGCACTATGTGCACTCCGGGATGATCGGCTGGGACGGGCACAAGATGAGCAAGAGCCGGGGCAACCTCGTCCTGGTGTCGAGGCTGCGGGCCGACGGTGTCGATCCGGCAGCGGTGCGGCTGGGGTTGTTCGCCGGCCATTACCGCGCGGACCGATTCTGGAGCAACGAGATTCTGGATGAGGCACTGGTTCGGCTGGCGCGTTGGCGCGAGGCGGCGGCACTTCCGGCCGGACCCGACGCCACCGACCTGCTCAACCGAGTGCGCCACTACCTGGCCGATGATCTTGATACCCCGAAAGCCATTGCGGCCGTTGATGGTTGGGCAACGGATGCGCTGACCTACGGCGGCGCCGACCCCGATGCCCCCCGCCTGGTGGCCGCCACCGCCGACGCGTTGCTGGGCGTGCACCTGTAACCAGCGGTACGGGGTAAGTTGACCCGTATGAGTTCGCTGAGTGGCAAAGTCGTTTTCATCACCGGAGGCGCCCGCGGCGTCGGCGCCGAGGTGGCCCGCCGGCTGCGGGCCAGGGGCGCCCGCCTGGTGCTCACCGATCTGGACGAGGCCCCGCTGGCCGAATTGGCCGCTGAGCTGGGCGGTGACACTCACGTGCTCACCGCGCTGGCCGATGTGCGGGACCTGCCCGCCATGCAGCGGGCCGCCGACGCGGCGGTCCAGCGCTTCGGCGGAATCGACATCGTGCTGGCCAACGCCGGAATCGCCAGCTTCGGGTCGGTGCGCCAGGTAGATCCGGAGGCGTTCCAGCGTGTCGTCGAGGTCAACGTGGTCGGGGTGTTCAACACCGTGCGGGCCACGCTGCCCGCGGTGATCGACCGGCGCGGCTACGTGCTGGTGGTGTCCTCGCTGGCGGCATTCACCTCGTCACCGGGGTTGTCGGCCTACCACGCGTCCAAAGCCGGTGCCGAGTACTTCGCCAACACCCTGCGCCTCGAGGTCGCGCACCTCGGCGTGGACGTCGGGTCAGCGCACATGAGCTGGATCGATACCCCGCTCGTGCAGGACGCCAAGGCCGACCTGTCCGCGTTCCGGGAGATGCTGTCCAAGTTGCCGACCCCGCTGAACCGGACCACCACCGTGGAAGCGTGCGGGGAGGCGTTCGTCAAGGGCATCGAAGGCCGCCGCACGCGCATCTATTGCCCGGGCTGGGTCGGGGCGTTCCGCTGGATCCGGCCGCTGGTGACCACCCGCGTCGTCGAGCAGCGGATCGGCGCGCTCACCCCGGAACTGCTGCCGAAGCTGGACGCCGAGGTCGCCGCATTGGGCCGGTCCCTCAGTGCGCGCACCGAGGCGCTGGAGAAGCCGTAACGACCCCCTGCCCAACTTGGCCGCTTCGCTCCGCTCAGCGACCGCTGCCCAACTTGGCCGCTTCGCTCCGCTCAGCGACCGCGTCTGCGCAGGTACTTCTCGAATTCGGCGGCCAGGGCGTCGCCGTCGATCTTGCCCAGCGCCTCGTTCATGTCCACTTCGGCGTCGCCGCGCTCCTCGAGGGACTGCACGTATTCGGCGATCTCCTCGTCCTCGGCGGTCATCTCGGTGACCGCCTGCTCCCACTCCTCGGACTGGGTGATCAGGTCGCCCAAGGGCACCTCGATGTCCAGGACATCCTCGACACGGCGCAGCAGCGCCACGGTGGCTTTCGGGTTCGGCGGCTGCGAAACGTAGTGCGGGACCGCGGCCCAGAACGTCACCGCGGGGATCCCGGCCTGCACGCACGCATCCTGGAACACCCCGGCGATGCCGGTCGGACCCTCGTAGCGGGTCTCCTCCAAACCGAAGAACTTCGCCGAATCCGACGAGTACGCGGCGCCGGACACCGGCACGGGCCTGGTGTGGGGGGTGTCGGCCAGCAGGGCACCGAGGATCACCACGGTGTCGACGTTGAGCTTGTCGGCGATGGCCAGCAGCTCGGCGCAGAAGGTGCGCCACCGCATGTTGGGCTCGACGCCGTGCATCAGCACGATGTCGCGGTCGCTGCCGGGCGGGCGGCAGTGCGAGATCCGCATCGACGGCCACACCAGTTCACGGGTGACTCCGTCGACCTGGCGGATCACCGGTCGATTGACCTGGTAGTCGTAATACGCCTCGTCATCGATCTCGACGATCGTGTCGGCTTCCCACATCGTGTCCAGGTGTTCCAGCGCATCGCTCGCGGCATCGCCCGCGTCGTTCCAGCCCTCGAAGGCCGCGACGATGATGGTGTTGCGCAGATCTGGCAGGCCATCCGACGGGGTCACACCATCAGCGTAAGCCCTGCCAGGTGTGCATGAGCGGCATCGCCCCGCCGGTGAATCGGGTGGGCCGTCGCGGGTACCCGGCTGTAGCAGCCGGCGGATCGGGCGTTCCTGACGTTGATCAGGTGACGACGTAGACTTGTCGGGTCGAGAGGCGTTGCAACGGTAGTCGGGGGGCCGGGTTCCCCTCGATGTCCGCCACGCTCGGCAGAGTTAAGGACGCCTTCCGCTATGGAAGGACGCACGTGGACGCCTCTGAGCCGAACGTTCTGGAGCCCAACATCCGCCCCGACTGCACCGACGAACTGACCGCTGCCCTGCGCCGGCGGATCATGGTGATCGACGGCGCGATGGGCACGGCGATCCAGCGGGACCGGCCGGACGAAGAGGGCTACCGCGGCGACCGATTCACCGAGTGGCCGACCGCACTGCAGGGCAACAACGACCTGCTCACCCTCACCCAGCCGCAGATCATCGAGGGCATCCACCGCGAATACCTCGAAGCGGGCGCGGACATCCTGGAGACCAACACGTTCAACGCGAACGCGGTGTCGCTCGCCGACTACGACATGGCCGATCTGAGCTACGAGCTGAACTACGCGGGCGCCGCCCTGGCGCGGGCGGCCGCCGACGAGTTCAGCACCCCGGAGAAGCCCCGCTACGTCGCGGGTGCGCTGGGGCCGACCACCCGGACCGCGTCGATCTCACCGGACGTCAACGATCCCGGAGCGCGCAACGTCTCCTACGACCAGTTGGTGGCCGCCTACCTCGAAGCCGCCAACGGCCTGGTCGACGGTGGTGCCGACCTCCTCATCGTCGAGACGATCTTCGACTCACTGAACTCCAAGGCGGCGGTGTTCGCCATCGAGACGCTGTTCGAGGAACGCGGCCGCCGCTGGCCGGTGATCATCTCGGGCACCATCACCGACGCGTCCGGGCGGACGTTGTCCGGTCAGGTCACCGAAGCATTCTGGAACGCGATCCGGCACGCCAAGCCGCTCGCGGTCGGACTCAACTGCGCTTTGGGCGCGCCGGAGATGAGGCCCTACATCGCCGAGGTGGCGCGGATCGCGGACACCTTCGTCTCCTGCTACCCGAACGCCGGGCTGCCCAACGCGTTCGGCGAGTACGACGAATCGCCGGAGGCCCAGGCCGGTTACATCAAGGAGTTCGCCGAGGCCGGCCTGGTCAACCTGGTCGGTGGATGCTGCGGAACGGCGCCGCCGCACATCGCCGAGATCGCCAAGGTCGTCGAGGGCACCCCACCCCGCGAGCTGCCGGAGATCCCGGTGGCCACCCGGCTCTCGGGCCTGGAGCCGCTCAACATCACCGAGGGCTCGCTGTTCGTGAACATCGGCGAGCGCACCAACATCACCGGCTCCGCCCGGTTCCGAAACCTGATCAAGGCCGAGGACTACGACACCGCCCTGTCGGTGGCCCTGCAGCAGGTCGAGGTCGGTGCGCAGGTCATCGACATCAACATGGACGAGGGCATGATCGACGGCGTCGCCGCGATGGACCGGTTCACCAAGCTGATCGCGGCCGAGCCGGACATCAGCCGTGTCCCGGTGATGATCGACTCCTCCAAGTGGGAGGTCATCGAGGCGGGCCTGAAGAACGTGCAGGGCAAGCCGATCGTCAACTCGATCTCCATGAAGGAGGGCGAGGAGAAGTTCATCCGCGAGGCCCGGCTGTGCCGCAAGTACGGCGCCGCCGTCGTGGTGATGGCCTTCGACGAGCAGGGTCAGGCCGATAATCTGGAGCGCCGCAAGGAGATCTGCGGGCGTGCCTACCGGATCCTCACCGAAGAGGTCGGCTTCCCCGCCGAGGACATCATCTTCGATCCGAACTGCTTCGCGCTGGCGACCGGTATCGAGGAACACGCGACGTACGGCATCGACTTCATCGAGGCCTGCGCGTGGATCAAGGAGAACCTGCCCGGGGTGCACATCTCCGGCGGTATCTCCAACGTGTCGTTCTCGTTCCGCGGCAACAACCCTGTGCGCGAGGCGATCCACGCGGTGTTCCTGTTCCACGCCATCAAGGCCGGCCTGGACATGGGCATCGTCAACGCGGGTGCGCTGGTGCCCTACGACTCGATCGACCCGGAGCTGCGGGACCGCATCGAGGACGTCGTGCTGAACCGTCGCGAGGATGCGGCGGAGCGACTGCTGGAGATCGCCGAGCGCTTCAACAGCAAGGACAAGGCTGACGATCCGGTGGCGGCCGAATGGCGATCCCTGCCGATCCGCGAGCGGATCACGCACGCCCTGGTCAAGGGATTGGACGCCGACGTCGAGTCCGACACCGAGGAACTACGCGCGGAGATCGCTGCTGCGGGTGGCCGCCCGATCGAGGTGATCGAGGGTCCGCTGATGGACGGCATGAACGTCGTCGGCGACCTGTTCGGGTCCGGCAAGATGTTCCTGCCCCAGGTCGTGAAGTCCGCCCGGGTGATGAAGAAGGCTGTCGCCTACCTGCTGCCGTTCATCGAGGCGGAGAAGGAAGCGGGCGCCAGTAAAGCGAAGGACACCAACGGCACCATCATCATGGCGACCGTGAAGGGCGACGTCCACGACATCGGCAAGAACATCGTCGGAGTCGTGTTGCAGTGCAACAACTATGAGGTGATCGACCTCGGTGTGATGGTGCCCGCCCAGAAGATCCTGGACGCGGCCAAGGAACACGACGCCGACATCATCGGGCTGTCCGGCCTGATCACCCCGTCGTTGGACGAGATGGTCAACTTCGCCGTCGAGATGGAGCGCCAGGGCCTGGAGATCCCGCTGCTGATCGGTGGCGCGACGACCTCGCGCGCGCACACGGCGGTCAAGGTGTCGCCGCGCCGCAGCGGTCCGGTGGTCTGGGTCAAGGACGCATCCCGGTCGGTGCCGGTCGCGGCCGCACTGCTCGACGACAAGCAGCGACCCGCCCTGCTGGAGGCCACCGAGAAGGACTATGCGGCCCTGCGCGAACGGCACGCCCAGAAGAGCGAGCGGCCGATGTTGACGCTGGAGAAGGCGCGTGCGAACCGGATGCCGATCGAGTGGGACGGCTACACCCCACCGGTGCCCGCGCAAGGCATCGGCGTGCGGGATTTCGAGGACTACGACCTCGCCGAACTGCGCGAGTACATCGACTGGCAGCCGTTCTTCAACGCGTGGGAGATGAAGGGCCGCTTCCCCGACATCCTCAACAACCCCGCGTCGGGGGAGACGGCGCGCAAGCTGTACGACGACGCCCAGCAGATGCTCGACACCCTGATCAAGGAGAAGTGGCTGACGGCCAACGGCGTGATCGGCTTCTTCCCGGCGAACGCGGTGGGAGACGACATCGAGGTCTACACCGACGACACCCGTTCCGAGGTGCGCACGACCCTGCGCAACCTGCGTCAGCAGGGTGAGCACCGCGACGGCGTGCCGAACAAGTCGCTGGGTGACTTCGTCGCGCCCAGGGAAACCGGTCTGGCCGACTACGTCGGTGCCTTCGCCGTTACCGCGGGGCTCGGCAGCGCCGACAAGATCAAGGAATTCAAGGCGGCCAACGACGACTACAACGCCATCCTGTTGGAGTCACTGGCCGACCGGCTGGCCGAGGCGTTCGCCGAACGGATGCATCAGCGAGTTCGCAAGGAGTTCTGGGGATTCCAGCCCGACGAGGATCTGGACAACGATGCGCTCATCGGTGAGAAGTACGTGGGCATCCGCCCGGCGCCCGGCTATCCCGCCTGCCCGGAGCACACCGAGAAGACGACGCTCTGGGAGCTGATGGACGTCAAGGAGCGCACCGGAATCGAGCTGACCGAGTCGATGGCGATGTGGCCCGGCGCCGCGGTCAGCGGTTGGTACTTCTCGCATCCGCAGTCGCAGTATTTCGTGGTCGGCCGGCTCGCCCAGGATCAGGTTGCCGACTACGCCAAGCGCAAAGGGTGGACATTGACCGAAGCCGAACGCTGGCTGGGCCCCAACCTCGGATACAACCCGGAAGACTGAGTGATGCATGCGATGCTGAGGGCCGTCCTTTTCGACATGGACGGCACCCTGGTCGACAGCGAGAAGCTGTGGGATATCGGGATGCACGCGCTGTACGCCCGGATGGGCGGCGTGATGACCGAGGAGTCGCGTGAAGCGACCGTCGGCGGCTCCGCCGAGTCCGTGATGGTGCACACCTACCGCGATCTCGGCCTGGACCCTGACCCGGCCGCGATCACGGCTTCCATCAACTGGTTACACGCCTACGTGGGTGAACTGTTCGAAGGTGGGCTGCCGTGGTGCGACGGTGCCCGCGAACTTCTGGATGTGCTGCACGCGGAGGGCATCCCGATGGCGCTGGTCACCAACACCCGACGTAACCTCACCGAGAAGGCCCTCGACAGCATTGGCAGGCACTACTTTTCGGTGACCGTCTGTGCCGACGAGGTGCCGCACGGCAAACCCGCACCGGATCCGTACCGGCGTGCCGCCCAGCTGTTGGGCGTGCCGCCCGCGCACTGTCTGGCGGTCGAGGACTCGATCACCGGAACGGCCGCCGCCGAAGCAGCCGGATGTCCGGTACTGGTGGTGCCCAACGACATTGCGGTGCCCACCAGCCCACGCAGGCATCTCGTCCCCTCGCTCGTCGATATCGATGCGGCGTCGCTGCGCGATATCCACACAGGACTCGCCACCGAAGTGGCCTGACGCGGTCTGAGTCTGTGCGATGGTGATTGCTGCACCATCACGCAATGTCGCGGGGAAGGACGTCTGATGTCTCACGGTCCGGTTGGAAGTGACGGTCCATCCGTCTTCGATGACAATCAGTTGAGCTCGGGGAGCAGTGCCGTGCGCATCGCATCGGTGGCCGCGCTGGGCGGCCTGCTGTTCGGTTACGACAGCGCCGTGATCAACGGTGCGGTCGACGCCATCCAGCGCACCTTCGAGATCGACAACGCCAAGCTGGGTTTCGCCGTCGCCTCGGCGCTGCTCGGGGCTGCCGCGGGCGCCATGACCGCCGGGCGGATATCCGACCGCATCGGCCGGCTGGCCGTCATGAAGATCGCTGCCCTGCTGTTCCTGATCAGTGCGATCGGCACCGGGTTCGCACCCAACGTGTGGTTCGTGGTGATCTTCCGCGTCATCGGCGGAATCGGCGTCGGGGTCGCCTCGGTGATCGCGCCGGCCTACATCGCCGAGACATCACCGGCGAGCATCCGCGGTCGGCTCGGCTCGCTGCAGCAACTCGCGATCGTGTTCGGCATCTTCTTCTCCTTCGCGGTGAACTGGCTGATGCAGAAGCTGGCCGGCGGCGACGCCATCGACGAGCTGTGGTTCGGTATCCCGGCGTGGCGCTGGATGTTCCTGGCCATGGCCGTGCCGGCCGTGGTTTACGGTGCGCTGGCGTACACCATCCCGGAGTCGCCGCGTTATCTCGTTGCCAGCCATCGCATCCCAGAAGCCCGCAAGGTGCTGACCATGCTGCTGGGCGAGAAGAACCTGGAGATCACGATCGCCAGGATCCAGGACACGCTGAAGTCGGAGGACAAGCCGTCCTGGCGGGATCTGAAGAAACCGAGCGGTGGGATCTACGGCATCGTCTGGGTCGGCCTGGGGCTGTCGGTCTTCCAGCAGTTCGTCGGCATCAACGTGATCTTCTACTACTCCAACGTGCTGTGGCAGGCCGTCGGGTACAGCGCCGACGACTCCGCCAAATTCACCGTCATCACGTCGGTGATCAACGTCTTGACCACGCTGATCGCGATTGCCCTGATCGACAGGGTCGGCCGTAAACCGTTGCTGCTCATCGGGTCCTCAGGTATGGCGGTCACGCTGCTGACGATGGCGGTCATCTTCGGCAACGCGACGCTGAAGCCCGACGGCACCCCGGACCTGCACGGCACGCCCGGACTGATCGCCCTCGTCGCGGCCAACCTGTTCGTCGTCGCCTTCGGGATGTCCTGGGGCCCGGTGGTGTGGGTGCTGCTGGGGGAGATGTTCCCCAACCGCATCCGCGGGGCCGCGCTCGGACTGGCCGCGGCGGGTCAGTGGGCCGCCAACTGGGCCATCACGGTCAGCTTCCCCGAACTGCGCAACCATCTCGGTGTGGCGTACGGCTTCTACGCGCTGTGCGCGGTGCTGTCGTTCCTCTTCGTCTACAAGTGGGTGTTCGAGACGAAGGGTGTCTCGCTCGAGGACATGCACGCCGAGTTGATGCATGAGGCCAAGCCGGTCACGGGGTGACACTCGACCGCAGCAACCCAGGCTGATCTGCGGCGTGTCGGCGACACCGATACCTTGTTGGGCGGCGCGCAACGCGTCAATGGGGGAGGCGTCTTGGATATCGGCCGACTGCCGTCGAGGGAGACTGCGGCGATCGCAGTGCCCTGCGTGCTGGTGGTGGCGCTGGCGCTGACGATTTCGCCGGTGGTTGACGCCGATGTCCGTCCAGTCGTCGATGACGCGATCTCGTTCGGGTTGGCGGCCTTCGCAGCCGCCTGCACCGCGACGGCCGCGCGCGCGGGCGGCGGCGCGGGTGCGCGGGCGTGGACGACGCTGACGGTGGCGCTGGTCGCCTGGGCGACGGGCGACGCGATCTGGCTCGTATACGACGTACTGCTGCGGGTACCGCCGTCACCGTCACCGGCGGATCTGTTCTATCTGGTGTTCACCGTGCTCGTCGGCGTCGGTCTGGCCCAGCTGCTCGCGACGGGCACCACGGTCTCGCGGCTACATCTGGTGCTCGATTCGCTGACGATCTCGCTCTGCCTGTTCCTGCTGGTGTGGATCTTCAGTTTGAATCGCGTGTACGACACCTACCGCGATAACAACGTCGAGCTCACCCTGGCCATGATCACGCCACTGGTCGACGTGGTGGTGTTGTCTGTCGCTGTTTTGGCACTGGCACGGTCTCGCCGCCGCCGGCCGGTGGCGCTCGCGGTGTTGGTGGTGGCCATCGCGCTGATCACCATCGCCGACGTCGTGTTCGCCTATCTGCTGGTCACCAACGGTTACTACGCCGGCCACGTCATCGACCTGGTGTGGGCGTCGGGGATGGCGCTGTTCGCGATCGCCGCGCTGCTCAGCCGCAGACCGCAGGCCGCTCCGGACCTCCCGGTACCGGTGCCTTCGCCGTCGTCGTTGTGGCTGCCCTACGTCCCGCTGCTGCTGGCCGGCGTCCTCGGCCCACCGATCGTCATGCGCGGATTCGAAAGCGTCCTGGTTCAGCTGATCGTGTGCGTCGTCTGCGCACGCCAGATGCTCACGGCATGGGAGAACAGACGACTGCTGAGTGCCGCCGCCGAGCAGGCACTGCGCGACCCGCTGACGGGCCTGGCGAACCGCACGCTGTTCGAGGAGCGCCTGGTTCATGCCATGTCGCTGCGGACCCGCGACGGCCGGCCCATCACGGTGATCTCGATCGACATGGACGACTTCAAGCTGGTGAACGACAGCCTGGGCCATCCGATTGCCGACCGGCTGCTGATCGGTGCCGGAGTGCGTTTCCTGGAGTGCGTCCGCACCGGCGATACCGTCGCCCGCCTGGGTGGTGACGAGTTCATGGTGTTGTTGGAAGGGGATGCGGATGACCACCAGATGGTTGCCCGCCGCGTGGTCGAGGCGTTCGAGAAGCCCTTCGACGTCGACGGCCACGAGGTCTTCCTGATCCCCAGTCTCGGCGTGGCCACGGCGAGCGCCGACGAACCGGAGCTGACGGCCGAGATCCTGGTGCATCGTGCCGATCTGGCGATGTACGCGGCGAAGCGGTCCAGGTCTTCGGAGGTGCGTACGTTCGCCCCAGATCTGTCCATGGGGCGCGCCGATGCCGTGGCCGCCCGCAACCAGCAGCAAGGGCCCACGGGCGGCGGCGCCGAACGGATACGCCTGCTGGGCGAGCTCCGGCACGCGGTGGATCGACGCACCATCGACGTGGCCTATCAACCCAAGGTGAACCTGCGCACCGGCACGGTGACGGGCGTCGAGGCGTTACTCAGGTGGCCGCACCCCCGGCTGGGCACGTTGCGCCCCGATGCGTTCCTGTCGCTGGTGCGACAACACGGCCTGATGCACCCGGTATCGGACATCGTCGTGAGCAAGGTGCTCGACGATGTGGCGGACTGGCGAGCACAGGATCTCGATGTCGCGGTCGCGATCAACCTTTTCGCCCCGATGCTGCAGGACCTCCGGTTGCCCGATCGGCTCTGCGAACAACTCGACAGCCGCGGTCTGGCTCATGACCTGATGACGGTGGAAATCACCGAGGACGTCGTGCTGACCGAAGTCAGCACCGTCAAGACCGTCCTGCATGCGTTGCGGGAACGGGGCGTGCGGGTTGCCATCGACGATTTCGGGAGCGGGTACTCGGCCCTCTCCTACCTGCGTGACCTCGCCATCGACGAGGTGAAACTAGACCGGCAGTTCGTCGCGGGCGTCACCACCG
>JAHFVC010000343.1 GCA_023264765.1 Mycobacterium sp.
GAGCAGATAACCCGACAGCACGAATAAGATCGGCACACCGATCTCGGCGCGCGACAACAGCAGACCGACGTACCCGTCGTTGTACCTACCCGTGGTGTAGGCAGCGTGGGTGAGCACCACCAGCAATGCTGCAACGGCGCGCACACCGGTGAGAGACGAGACCCGATGGGCGGCGGTGACCGATTCCAGACCGCCCTGCTCGCGTACCCCCGGTTTCAGCGTCACGAATCCTTGCGGTGGTGTTTCTGCGGGCGATCGGGCTGGAGGTTGATCAGCACACCCTGGATGCGGGTGTTCTCCAGCGCCTTGAAGACCTTGCCGGGCAGCTTCGCCGGCAGTTCCACCAACGAGTGATCCACCCGAATCGAGATGTGGCCGAAGTCGCTGCGATGCAGGCCGCCCTCATTGGCGATGGCACCCACGATGGCGCCCGGGGCGACCTTGTGCCGCTTGCCGACCGAAATCCGATACGTCGCCAGATCGCTGCGTGTGCTGGGCTTCTTGCGACCAGGCCCGTCCTCGCGCGGCCCGCGGTCTTCGCGCTCGCGGCGCTTCTCCGGCGGCGGCTCGGTCATCAGGAAGGCCTCACCGTCGCGCGACTCCAGCGCCAGCGCCGCGGCGATATCGGCGATCGGCACGTCGTGGTCGCGCTCGTAATCCTCGATGAGCCTGCGGAACAGCTCGATACCCGGTGCGTTGAGCGCGTCGCTGATCGAATCGTTGAACTTCGCCACCCGCTGGGCGTTCACGTCGTCGACGCTGGGCAGCTCGATCTCGATCAGTTTCTGCCGGGTGATCCGCTCGATCGACTTGAGCAAATGGCGCTCGCGCGGCGACACGAACAGCAGCGCCGTACCGGACCGGCCCGCGCGGCCGGTGCGACCGATCCGGTGCACGTAGGACTCGGGGTCGTGCGGGATGTCGTAGTTGAGCACGTAGGTGATGCGGTCCACGTCCAGACCACGGGCGGCCACATCGGTGGCGACCAGGATGTCGATGCCTTTGGAACCGCCGGCCTTGAGGTTGGCGATCGTCCGCTCGCGCTGCGCCTGGGCGATATCGCCGTTGATCGCGGCAGCCGCGAACCCGCGGGCGCGCAGCTTCTCGGCGACCTCCTCGGTGGCCTGCTTGGTGCGGACGAAGATGATCATCGCGTCGAACTGCTCGACCTCGAGGACCCGGGTCAGCGCGTCCATCTTGCGGCGACCGTCGACCTGGATGAACCGCTGCGTGATGTTCTCAGCCGTAGCGGTCTTCGTCTTGACCGCGACCTCGACGGCGTCCTGCAGATACCTGCTGGTGATCTTGCGGATGGCCGGCGGCATGGTCGCCGAGAACAACGCCACCTGCTTGTACTCCGGGGTATCGCTCAAGATGCGCTCGACATCCTCGGCGAAGCCCATCTGCAGCATCTCGTCGGCCTCGTCGAGCACTAGGTAGTCCAGGTGCGAAAGGTTCAGATGACCCTTCTCCAGATGGTCGATCACCCGGCCGGGGGTTCCGACGACGATCTGCGCACCACGCCTGAGACCGGCCAGCTGCGGGCCGTAGGACGAGCCGCCGTAGATGGGCAGCACGTTGACACCCGGCAGATGCGCGCCATAGCGACCAAAAGCCTCGGCCACCTGTAGGGCCAGCTCCCGGGTGGGCGCCAACACAAGAGCCTGGGTGTTGCGGCTGGAGGGGTCGATCTTGGACAGGATCGGGATGGCGAAAGCCGCTGTTTTCCCGGTTCCGGTCTGGGCCAGACCGACCACGTCGTTGCCGGCCAGCATCGGCGGAATGGTCGCCGCCTGGATCGCCGACGGCGACTCGTAGCCGACTTCGGTGACTGCCTGCAGCACAGCCGGGTGAATTTGCAGGTCAGCGAAGGTCGTTTCGGCGCCGGTTGCGCCGTCGTCAGGGGAAGTCATTTCAGGAGCAGTCTAGAGTGTGCGCGCCACCCTGCCTGCCGATGTCGGGATCACAGGTACGGTTCGGTGTTGTGCAGAGGGCGATGCTGACAGTGGTGCTCACGGCAGGGGCCCTTCTCGCGGGGTGTGGATCCAGCGATTCCACGGTGTCCAAGACACCGGACGCCAGCACCGGGCAGGCCCCGGCTCCATCGGTCGCAGCACCCGCGCCCATCGTCACGCCGACGACGGCCGCACCCGCCCCCGATCCCTGCAGTGTGAACCTCACCGCCCCCGAGATCGCAAAGGCCGTGTCCACCCTGCCCCGCGACCCGCGCAGCAATCAGGCGTGGAGCCCGGAACCGTTGGCGGGCAACTACAACGAGTGCGCGCCGCTGTCCGTGGTGATCATCAAGGCCAACACCAACACGTCCAACGCCAACACCCGCGCGGTGATGTTCCACCTCGGCAAGTTCATTCCGACCGGCGTGCCCGACACGTACGGGTTCAACGGCATCGACGAGACCTCCAGCACCGGCGACACCGTCGCGCTGAAGTTCTCGGGCGGCACACCCGGGCTGGACAGCGTGGTGCGGTTCCGGTGGAACGGCAACGGCGTCGAACTGATCGGCAATACCGGGCACTGAACAGCTCAGCCGTGGGGCTTGTCACACGCCTGCCCTAGCCTGGACGCGTGTTCGTCGTCGAGGATCGTGTGATCTACAGCGCTTCCGACCTCGCGGCGGCCGCTCGCTGTGAGTACGCGCTTCTGCGTTCCTTCGACGCGCAACTGGGCCGGGGCCCGAAGGTCTCGGCCTCCGACGAATTGCTGGCTCGCACCGCCGCGCTCGGTCACGACCACGAGCAGCGCCACCTCGAGGAACTGCGCGCCGAGGACACGGTCACCGTGATCGGCCGGCCGCCCTACACCGTCGCCGGTCTCACCGCCGCCGCGGAGCAGACCATGGCCGCGGTCGAACGCCGCGCCCCCGCCATCTACCAGGCCGCCATGTTCGACGGCCGGTTCGCCGGGTTCGCCGACTTCCTGCATTTCGACGGTGGGCGGTACCGACTGCGGGACACCAAGCTGTCCCGGTCGGTGAAGGTGGAGGCGCTACTTCAGCTGGCCGCCTACGCCGACACCCTGACCACCGCCGGCGTCCCGGTGGCCGACGAGGTCGAACTGGTGCTCGGCGACGGAGCGGTCTCCCGCTACCAGGTCGATGAACTGCTGCCGGTGTACCGCCCGCGCCGGGCGGCGTTGCAGCGGCTGCTCGACGACCACCTTGCCCGCGACGCACCGGTGTCGTGGACGGATGCCGGGGTGCGGGCCTGCTTCCGCTGCCCGGAGTGCAGCACCCAGGTCAGGGAGACCGACGACCTCTTGCTCGTCGCGGGGATGCGCACCAGCCAGCGCGCGCGGCTGATCGATGCGGGCATTCATACCGCCCACCAACTGGCCGAGTACGACGGGACCGTGCCCGAGCTGTCCAGGCGCACAGTCACCGCGCTCACCGCGCAAGCACGGCTGCAGGTCGCCGACCGGATCGACGGAAAGCCGCCGTTCGAGGTCGTCGATGCGCAGCCGTTGATGGTGCTGCCCGATGCCGACAAAGGTGATCTCTTCTTCGATTTCGAGGGCGATCCGCTGTGGACGGTCAACGGTCGCGACTGGGGCCTGGAATACCTGTGGGGCGTGCTCACCGTCGCCGATGAGTTCACTCCCTACTGGGCACACGACCGGGCGGCGGAGCGTCAGGCGCTCGTCGATTTTCTCGCCATGGTGCGAAAGCGGTTGAAGCGCTATCCGAAGATGCACATCTACCACTACGCGGCGTACGAGAAGAGCACGCTGCTGCGGCTGGCCGGCCGGTACGGCGTCGGCGAGGACGAAGTGGACAACCTGCTGCGCAACGGCATCCTGGTCGACCTTTATCCGTTGGTGCGCAAGAGTATTCGGGTCGGCGCCGAGAGCTACAGCATCAAGTATCTGGAGCCGCTGTACATGGGCGGCGAACTGCGCGACGGTGAAGTGACCAACGCCGCGGACTCCATCACCCAGTACGCCAGGTTCTGCGCCCTGCGCGATGACGGGTACGTCGACGAAGCCGCCAACGTGCTCAAGGAGATCGAGGACTACAACCGTTACGACTGCCGTTCGACGCGCCGGCTGCGCGACTGGCTGGTGGCACGGGCTATCGAATCGGAGGTTCCACCGCGCGGCCCACAACCGGTGCGCGACAAGGATTCCGGCGGCACCGTCGAGATATCTGACGATCTGGACCGCAAGCTGATGAAGTTTGCCGGCGACGGCATCGAGGAGCGCACCGCCGAGCAGACCGCCGTCGCGATGGTGGCCGCCGCCCGCGGGTTCCACAAGCGCGAGGACAAGCCCTTCTGGTGGGCACACTTCGACCGGGTCAACAATCCCGTCGATGAATGGTCGGACAACAGCGACGTATTCGTTGCCGAATGGGCCGAGGTCGTCAACGACTGGCACCAGCCACCAAAGGCTCGCAAACCCCAGCGCCATGTCCTGCTGACCGGTGAGCTGGCCAACGGCGATCTCTCCGGCGAGATGTATGCGCTCTACGACCCACCCGCACCCGAGGGCCTGGCCGACGATCCGGACCGCCGCGCGTTCGGTTCGGTGAAAGTGCTGGAATGCGATGACCCCGAGGTGCCGACCCAGGTTGTGGTCTGCGAGCGGGAACCCAAGGGCGGCGGCACCTTTGAGCAACTTCCCTTCGCGCTGACACCCGGCCCGCCGATCAACACCAAACCGCTCCAGGAGTCCATCGCAGACACCGCGGCGATGGTCGCGGCGACGCTGCCCGCCCTGCCTCCCGATGCCGTCAGCGACATTCTGCTGCGCCGCGCCCCGCGCGTGGGCGGCGGCGGCGCACTCCCCCACACCGGCGACATCGCCACCGACATGACGGCGGCACTGCTGGCGCTGGATTGCTCGTACCTCGCGGTGCACGGGCCGCCCGGAACCGGCAAGACGTTCACCTCGGCCAAGGTCATCGAGCGGTTGGTCACCGGGCACGGCTGGCGCATCGGCGTGGTGGCGCAATCGCATGCCGTGGTGGAGAACCTGCTCGACGGCGTGGTCGCCGCCGGCGCCGACCCGGAGCGCGTCGGCAAGAAGAAGGCCCGCGAGGGCGTCACGTGGACCGCGATCGCCGAGAAGGACTATCCGGCCTTCATCGCCGCGGACGGTGGCTGCGTGATCGGCGGCACCGCTTGGGATTTCGCGAATGGCGGACGGGTCCCCCGACAGAGCCTGGATCTACTGGTCATCGAGGAGGCCGGCCAGTACAGCCTGGCCAACACCATCTCGGTCGCCCCGTCCGCGCGAAACCTGTTGCTGTTGGGCGACCCTCAGCAGCTGCCGCAGGTCAGTCAGGGCACTCACCCCGAACCGGTCGACGGATCCGCGCTGGGGTGGCTCGTCGACGGCCACCACACGCTGCCCGAGGAACGCGGCTACTTTCTCGATTGCTCGTTCCGGATGCATCCCGCGGTGTGCGGGCCCGTCTCACGATTGTCCTATGACGGTCGGCTGCGCGCACGCGAAGATGTAAGTGGCGCACGCCATCTTGCGGGCGTGGAACCCGGCGTGCGGGTGCTGACCGTCGATCACGACGGCAACTCGACCGACAGCCCAGAGGAAGCCCAGGCGATCGTCACCGAGATCGTCGCGCTGCTGGGCACCGCATGGACCGATGAGCACGGCACCGTTGCACTGGCCCAGCAGCATGTGCTGGTGGTGACGCCCTACAACGCGCAGGTGGTCATGTTGCGGCGCGCGCTGGATGCCGCGAGCCTCGGCGACGTCGAGGTGGGTACCGTCGACAAGTTCCAAGGGCGGCAGGCACCGGTGGTCTTCGTCTCGATGGCGACATCTTCGGCCGACGAGGCGCCGCGTGGAGTGTCGTTCCTGTTCAACAGGAACCGGCTCAACGTCGCGGTGAGTAGGGCGAAATACGTTGCCTTCGTGGTGCGTTCGGCGTATCTGACCGACTATCTGCCCGCGACGCCCGACCGGCTGATCGAGCTGGGCGCGTTCCTGGCGGTCACCTCGTAACTTGTCGGTGGCCTCTGCAAGAATGGGGTCATGTCCACCGCGACAACGGATTTGATCCCCAAGGAGCGCCTTGAGGTGCTCTTCGGTGAGCTCGCGGAATTGTGCGGTCAGCGCAACGCCATCGACGGGCGCATCGTGGACATCATCGCCGAACTCGAGCGCAGAGACCTCGGCGGGATCACCGGGGCCAAATCGATACCCGCACTGGTCGCCTGGAAAACCGGCGTCACACCACGCAACGCCGAAACCATCGTCGCCATCGCCCACCGGCTCGACGAATTCCCCCGCTGCACCGACGCGCTACGCGAAGGCCGGTTGTCCTTGGATCAAGTCGGGGTCATCGCCGAACGCGGCGCCGACGGCTCCGATGAGCACTACGCCGAACTCGCCTCGGTAGCCACCGTCACGCAGTTGCGGACCGCGATCAGCCTGGCGCCCAAACCCGAACAACCATCCCGCCCCGACCGAGGCGCGGAGTTCAGCAAGACAGTCGAAGACAACTACACCACCTACCGGATCCGACTCCCCCGCATCGACGCCGCGAAATTCGACGCCGCCCACCAATCCCACCGCGACAAACTGATCGCCGAGCACACCGAAGGCAACGATCAGGCCTTCCCCACCAACGTCGACGCCTTCATGAGCCTCGTCGAAGCCGGCTGGGACACCGACGTCGCCCGGCGCCCGCACGGCCAACACACCACCGTCATCGTGCACCTCGATGTGGACAAGCCCGCCGCCCTGCACCTGGGGCCGATCCTCACCGATGCCGACCGGCAATACCTGCTCTGCGACGCCACCTGCGAAGTCTGGTTCGAACGCGACGGCCAACCCCTCGGCGCCGGACGCACCACCCGCACCATCAACCGCCGCCTCCGCCGCGCGCTGGAGCACCGCGACCGCTGCTGCTCAGTGCCCGGCTGCGGTGCCACCCGCGGACTACACGCCCACCACATCAAACACTGGGAAAACGGCGGCCCCACCGAACTCAACAACCTGGTCCTGCTGTGCCCCTACCACCACCGCCTGCACCACACCGGCGGCATCACCATCACCGGACCCGCCGACCGACTCGTCGTCACCGACGGCGACGGCCACATCCTCACCGACGGATCACTGGCCCGACCACCCACCAA
>JAHFVC010000068.1:0-17331 GCA_023264765.1 Mycobacterium sp.
CGCGACATCGTCCACGAAATTGCCGGTGTCCTTGGCCGCCGCGGTCGCCACGATCTCGCGTGCCGCCACCGCCAGCTTCTCCTCCAAGGCGGCCACCGAGCGCGGGGTGAACAGCCGCGAGACCAGCTTGCGCAGCCGGGTGTGCTCGGGCGCGTCGTGGTTGATCAGCAGGGCCTTGGTCAGGTCCAACTGGTCGGCGGTGACGCTGTCGGGCAGCCGCATGACCGCGCCCTTGAGGTTGGTGGACCAGAGGTCGCCGTTGCGGGAGATGGCCTTGATGTCCTCGTGCCGGCTGATCACCCAGTAGCCGCAGTCGCCGAAGATCGACTCCCCCTGCTCGTTCCACCACACCGGCGCCGTCTTGCGCAGCTCGGCGAACTCGGTGACCGGAATGCCTTTGAGGAGGACATCGGGGTCGGTGAAGTCATAACCCTGACCGAAAGGGCAGGTATTGGTGATGGTCATCGTCGTCTCCTGCTGTGACATACCGCACTCGTTGCGTAGACCATACACTGATTTGACATCTGTATGGCCGCGGCTTCGGCTCCCGCCCGGCATCGCTGCCGATAAGGTGGGCACTCGTGCGCGTCCTCGTGATCGGATCTGGTGCCCGTGAACATGCCCTCCTGCTGGCGCTGCGCCGCGACCCGGGCGTAGAAGCCCTGGCCATCGCGCCGGGCAACGCCGGAACGGCCGCCGTCGCCGACCAGTACGACGTCGACGCCACATCGGGCGAAGCCGTGGTGGCGCTGGCGCGCAAGTTCGAGGCGGATCTGGTGGTGATCGGGCCCGAGGTGCCCCTGGTGCTGGGCGTCGCCGACGCGCTGCGAGCCGCCGGAATCCCGGCCTTCGGCCCGTCCAAGGACGCCGCTCGCATCGAAGGGTCCAAGGCCTTCGCCAAGGACGTCATGACGGTCGCGGGCGTGCGCACCGCCACCAGCGAGATCGTCGACAACCCTGCGCGCCTCGACGCCGCCCTGGACCGCTTCGGCCCGGCGGCCGGCCAGCCGGCCTGGGTGGTCAAGGACGACGGCCTGGCCGCGGGCAAGGGCGTCGTCGTCTCCGCGGATCGCGACGCCGCGCGGGCCCACGCCGCGGAACTGCTCGAGTCCGGACATCCGGTGCTGCTCGAATCATTCCTCGACGGCCCCGAGGTGTCACTGTTCTGCGTCGTCGACGGTGAGACCGTGGTGCCCCTGCTGCCCGCGCAGGACTTCAAGCGGGTCGGCGACGGCGACAGCGGTCCCAATACCGGCGGGATGGGCGCCTACACCCCGCTGCCCTGGCTGTCGGACGAGGTGCTTCGCCGGATCGTCGATGATGTGGTGAAACCCGTTGCTGCCGAGCTTTTTTCGCGTGGAAGTTCGTTCTCCGGGCTGTTGTACGCGGGGCTGGCCATCACGTCGAACGGGCCCGCCGTCGTCGAGTTCAACTGCCGCTTCGGCGATCCCGAGACCCAGGCGGTGCTCGCACTGCTGGAATCGCCGCTCGGGACCCTGCTGCACGCCGCCGCCACCGGGACCTTGGCCGAGCATCCGCCGCTGCACTGGCACGACGGCGCAGCCGTCACCGTGGTCATCGCGGCCGAGAACTATCCGGGCCGGCCCCGCGTCGGTGATGTGATCACCGGAGCCGACGCCGAAGGTGTCCTGCACGCCGGCACCAGTCGCCGGGACGACGGCGCCGTCGTCTCCGCGGGCGGGCGGGTGCTGTCGGTGGTGGGCACCGGTGCAGACCTGGACCAGGCCAGGGCCGATGCCTACCGGCGCATCGACTCAGTTCGCCTGCCGGGCAGCCATTTCCGCAGCGATATCGGACTGGCGGCGGCCGAGGGGCGTATCACTCTCTAAGCGACGAGCAGCGGTCCCAGCCAGGCGGCCTCGGCCGGCAACTGCGAACTCCAGAAGCCGGCGTCGTGACCGCCAGGGGAGAACCCGCCCGACGGCGGGGTGGGCAACTGCGCGATGAACTGCCGCGTCGCCGAGGCGAACGGATCGCTGTTGCCGATGTCGATCCGGATCGGGATGGAACCCAGGGCGGGCTGGCCCCAGACGCTGTTGGCCGCGTAGTCCTCGGCGCCGTCGAATGCGCCGGGAGCCGTCGACCCAGACGAGGTCCACAACGCGGGACTGACCGCGCAGATCGCCGCCGTGCGGCCCGGGCCCAGCCGCGAGCCCAGCAGCAGTGCGCCGTACCCGCCCATCGACCAGCCCAGAAAACCCACCCGGGACGTGTCCAGTCCCTGGCCGGCCAGCATCGGGATCAGTTCGTCGAGCACCATCGCACCGGCGTCGTCGCCGTCGGCACGCTTGTGCCAGTACCCGCCGCCGCCGTCGACCGCAACCACCGCGAACGGCGGTATGCCGGTGGCGACGGCCTGTGCCAGACCGTCCTCGACCCCGCCGGCCATGACGGTGGCGGCGTCGCTGCCCTTGCCGTGCAGCGCGATGACCGGGCGTAACGGCGCCGTCTGGCCGGGCGGCCTGGCGATGGCCCAGTTGGTGGGGATCCCGCCGCGCGCCGCCGAGACGAACGATCCGGTGACGTAGGTCGGGGCCGGCGTGGCCGGGGCCAAAGGGGGGAGCGGTGCGAGCGGAGCACCCACACTCGTCATCGCCACGGGCGGCGCGGCGGCCTCCGGGACGGTCGCCACCGAGCCCAGCGCGTACGCGCCCGCCGCGCCCGCAGCCGCGCCGAGGCCCAGCCGCAGAACAGTTCGGCGAGTCACGTCTGGCATGCGGGCCATCATGCCACCGGCCGTGTGAACAACATGTACGCATGCTTGGCGATTGCCGAAAAACCCCCATACAACAGGCGCTTTGCTGGCAGCATGCAAGGCGTGACAGCGGCGGTGACCCCCAAGGGTGAACGGCGGCGGGGTGCGCTCGTCAGCGCCGCCGCCGATCTGCTGTGCGAAGGCGGCATCGACGCGGTGCGCCACCGTGCAGTGGCGCGGCGGGCGGGTCTGCCCCTGGCGTCGACGACGTACTACTTCTCCTCCCTGGAAGACCTCATCGCCAAAGCCGTCGAACAGGTCGGCACCCGTGAGGCCGAACTCTTGAAGACACAGGTGGCGACGCTGTCGCGGCGCAGGCGCGGGGCCGAGTCGACCGCCGACCTGCTGGTGGACCTCCTGGTCGGGGACGATCCGGGGTCGCGGGTACCCGAACTGATCTCGCGTTATGAGCGTTATATCGCCTGCGCGCGGCAGCCGGAACTGCGTGATATCCAGCGCCGGATCCTGCGTCAACGCACCGATGCCGTCGTCGAGGTGGTCGAACGATCCGGCCGCACGGTGCACACCGAACTACTCACCGCGCTGGTCCGCGCCGTCGACGGTGCGGTGGTCGCCGCGCTCGTCGACGACGGTGACACGGCCCGCGAGACGGCCCGCGCCACCCTGATGGATGTGATCGACGTTCTCGCGCCGTTCGACTTACTCGTAAGCTGTGTGTTCGTGAGCATCCCGAATGTCCTGGCCAATCGCTACGCAAGCGATGACATGGTGGCCATCTGGTCACCCGAAGCGAAGATCGTCGCCGAACGCCGGTTGTGGCTGGCGGTGCTGCGTGCGCAGGCCGAACTCGGGGTCGCGGTGCCTTCCGGCGTCGTGGAGGACTACGAGGCCGTGCTGGAGAACGTGGACCTGGCGTCCATCGCCGCGCGGGAACGTGTCACCCGCCACGACGTGAAGGCCCGCATCGAGGAATTCAACGCCTTGGCCGGTCACGAGCATGTGCACAAGGGCATGACGAGCCGCGACCTCACCGAGAACGTCGAGCAGTTGCAGATCCGGCGTTCCCTGGAATTGGTCTTCTCGCACGGTGTCGCCGTCGTGGCCCGGCTGGCGGAGCGCGCGGTGCTCTACCGCGAATTGGTGATGGCGGGACGGTCGCACAACGTCGCGGCGCAGGCCACCACACTGGGCAAGCGTTTCGCGTCGGCCGCCGAGGAGTCGCTGGTGGCGCTGCAGCGGCTGCGCGAGCTCATCGACCGCTATCCGCTGCGCGGCATCAAGGGCCCGATGGGTACCGCCCAGGACATGCTCGACTTGTTCGACGGCGACACCGACCGACTGGCCGAATTGGAGCGCCGGGTTGCCCAATTCCTGGGCTTCGCAGACGTTTTCACCAGTGTCGGTCAGGTGTATCCGCGCTCGCTGGACCACGATGTGCTCTCGGCGCTGGTGCAGGTGGGCGCGGGTCCGTCGTCGTTCGCGCACACCATCCGGCTGATGGCCGGGCACGAACTGGTCACCGAGGGATTCGCGCCGGGCCAGGTCGGGTCCTCGGCGATGCCGCACAAGATGAACACCCGCTCCTGCGAACGGGTCAACGGCCTGCAGGTGATCCTGCGTGGGTACGCGTCGATGGCCGCCGAACTGGCCGGCGCCCAATGGAATGAGGGCGACGTGTTCTGTTCGGTGGTGCGCCGGGTCGCACTGCCCGACGCGTTCTTCGCCATCGACGGGCAGACCGAGACCTTCCTGACGGTGCTCGACGAGTTCGGCGCCTACCCCGCGGTGATCCAGCGCGAACTGGACCGCTACCTGCCGTTCCTGGCGACCACCCGGATCCTCATCGCCGCGGTGCGCGCTGGCGTGGGACGTGAAGCCGCCCACGAGGTGATCAAGGAACACGCGGTGGCCGTCGCACTGGCCATGCGGGAAAAGGGCTCGGAGCCAAACCTGTTGGACCGGCTGGCCGCCGACCCGCGGCTGCCGCTGGACCGGGTGGCACTGGACGCGGCGCTGGCCGACCGGGCGGCATTCACCGGCGCTGCCTCGGCTCAGGTGGATGCGGTGGTCGGCGCGGTCGACGAGCTGGTGAGCCGTTACCCGGAGGCGGCCAAGTACACCTCGGGTGCCATCTTGTGACGCTGGCAGATCTCACCGATCTGGACAACTTCGCTCAGGGATTTCCCCATGAGCTGTTCGCCGAGCATCGGCGCAGCGGACCGGTGCTCTGGCATGAGCCCACCGAACACACCCCGGACGGGGAGGGTTTCTGGTCCGTCGCCTCCCACGCCGAAACACTTGCGGTGCTGCGAGATCCGGTGACGTTCTCGTCCGTCACCGGCGGAACCCGGCCCTACGGTGGGACGCTGCTGGGAGACCTGTCCATCGCCGGTCAGGTGCTCAACATGATGGACGACCCACGGCACGCACAGATCCGGCGGCTGGTGTCCTCGGGGCTGACGCCGCGGATGATCAGCCGGGTCGAGGACGACCTTCGGGTGCGCACCCGAGCGCTGCTGGACGCGGTGATGCCGGGAGAGCCGCTCGACTTCCTGGTCGACGTGGCCGCTGAGCTGCCCATGCAGATGATCTGCATCCTGCTCGGAATCCCGGAATCCGAACGGCATTGGCTGTTCCACGCGATCGAGCCGCAGTTCGACCTCGGTCGCGACGCGAGCGCCGATGCGGGTGCCCGAATGTACGCCTACGGCATGGAACTGATCGCGGCGAAACGGTCGGTGCCAGCCGATGACATGTTGTCGGTGGTGGCCAACGCCGCCGATGCGTCGCTGTCAGACCTCGAGCTCTACCTGTTCTTCAGCCTGCTGTTCAGTGCGGGTGCCGAGACCACCCGCAACGCCGTCGCAGGCGGGTTGCTGTCGCTGATCGAGCATCCGTCGCAGTGGGCGGCCCTGCGCGCCGATATGTCGTTGCTGCCCAGCGCCATCGAGGAGATGGTGCGGTGGACCACGCCGTCCCCGTCGAAGCGCCGCACCGCCACCGCGGACGTGAAGCTCGGCGGTGCGACGATCACGGCGGGGCAGAAGGTCCAGGTCTGGGAGGGCTCGGCCAACCGGGACCCGTCGGTGTTCGCGGATCCGGACACATTCGACATAGCCCGTAAACCCAACCCGCACTTGGGCTTCGGCTATGGGGTGCACTACTGCCTGGGCGCGAATCTGGCCCGTCTGGAGCTGCGGGTGATGTTCGAAGAGCTGCTGACCCGGTTCACCGGCGCCGAGTTGATGGCGCCGGTGGAATGGACACGGAGCAACCGGCACACCGGTATTCGGCACCTGGTGGTCGCCTTTTCGTGATTTGTGCACGATTCGTCACGGTCAGCGTGACAGACCGTGCACAAGTCGCTGCTATTGCTGGGTGGCTTGGCGTATGTCGGCGATGACCCGATCTGGGTACTCGGTCAAGTCGAGCCAGGTGAACCGAAGCACCTTCCACTTGAGCAAGAACAGCTCGTTCTGCTTAACCCTGTCGCGGTGGAAGTCGTCCGCTTGAGAGTGGAAGGGCAATCCGTCCACCTCGATAGCCAACCGCGCGGTGGCGAAGACGACGTCGACCTCCCAGCGCCCGATCCGCTGATTCGCCTTCCATCCCGTGAGTCCGGCGGCGCACAGCAAGCGGATCAGCAGTCGTTCGGCCTCGGAGTGCGCACCACCGTCGGCAGCTTGAAGGAGGAGTCGAGATCTCGGTGAACCGTGCCGACCTTTGTGTTTCAGATGGGCGTGCCACAACTGCCCGAGGTCTGACAGGTGAAGCTGCATGGCCGTGTCGATGATCTTGATGCCGCCGCTGTGTCGAGCCGCAGCCTCGACGACGGTGAGCGGAAGCGCAGTGACTCGGAGACCATGTCTCTCGACGACGTCGCTCGGAGCGAGGTCACGACGCCTGACCCGAACATTGGGCCGGTGCCGGTGATTGCTCACTCTGGGAACCGTCACCTCGACAACCGGAGGCGCGTACTTCGCCAACCCATACCACCACGCCGCGGTCAACCCGGTGCCGGACGCGGACGTGCCGTAAGCCCACACCGCTGCACGGATGCGAGCTGCGTCTGTGAACGGCCGGTCGTCGATGAAGTAGACGCCGGGCACCAATCGCCGAGGGGGCTAGGACTTGAGGCGGATGCCGGCCGCGTGCAGTTCCAGCAGGGCCAGCCCGCGGATGGCCATCCGGTCGTCACGGCGCCAGGCACCGATGGGGTCCGGGTCGACGGCGGTGAGCTTGGCCAGCGGCCGGTTGGCCAGGGCACGCATGGCGAGCAGCTCCTGACCTGCGTGGCTGGACGCCAGGGACAACACCATCAGCTTGCGGCGGAAGAACCGCACCCGCAGGAACAGCCAGGGCATCGCGACGGCCAGGATCGGCGTGGCCGCCACGGCCAGGGCCAGCACCCACGCCAGCCAGCTCGCGGTGACGTCGAGGCTGTGGCCCGCGCCGGCGATCTCGTCCGCCGCGCGGCTGGCGGCCTTGAGCGGTCCGGCCAGAGTGTCTCCGATCAGCGGGACGTCGTCGGTGCTGTCCCCGGCCGACGCCAGGTTGCCCGACACGCCGTCGGCGCCGCTCTGCACCTGACGGCCCACTTCGGAGATGGTGGCGACCGCCGAGTAGACGGCGCCGCCCACCATCACCCAGATCGCCGTCCAGATGATGACCATGATGTCGCTGAGCAGCTGCGCCAGCAGCCGGGCGGGTTTGGTGGCGTAGGGGAGGTACCGCGAGCTCATGGCTCCGATCCCAGCACATAGGGTGGTCGGATGCGCCCCGCTCTGACCGACTACCGGCATCTGGCCAGCGGCAAAGTTCGCGAGCTGTACCGCATCGACGACGACCATCTGCTGTTCGTGGCCTCCGACCGCATCTCGGCCTTCGACTACATCTTGGACACCGAGATCCCCGACAAGGGCCGGATCCTGACCGCGATGAGCGTGTTCTTCTTCGACCACCTGCGCGTGCCCAACCACCTGGCGGGACCGCCCGACGACAACCGCATCCCCGCCGAGGTCCTGGGTCGGGCGCTGGTGGTGCGCCAACTGGAGATGCTGCCGGTCGAATGTGTGGCCCGCGGTTACCTGACCGGCTCGGGACTGATCGACTACCAGCAGACCGGTTCGGTGTGCGGCATCGAGTTGCCCGCGGGTCTGGGCGAGGCGAGCAAGTTCGCCGAGCCGATCTTCACCCCGGCCTCCAAGGCCGAACTCGGCGACCACGACGAGAACATCGCGTTCGACGCCGTGGTGGCCCAAGTCGGCGCGCAGCGCGCCGCGCAGTTACGTGATGCCACCCTGTCCATCTATTCCAAGGCCGCCGAGCACGCCCTGAGCAAGGGCGTCATCGTCGCCGACACCAAGTTCGAGTTCGGGGTGGATGCCGACGGTGAACTGGTGCTGGCCGACGAGGTGCTGACGCCGGACTCGTCGAGGTACTGGCCGGCCGACAGCTACCAACCCGGCGTGGTGCAGCCCAGCTATGACAAGCAGTTCGTCCGCAACTGGCTGACCGGACCGGACTCCGGCTGGGATCGGCACGGCAACACCCCGCCCCCGCCGTTGCCGGCGGAGATCGCCGCGGCCACCCGGGCGCGTTATATCGAAGCCTACGAACGTATTTCCGGACTGAACTTCAACGATTGGATCGGTGCATGACGCAGGCTCCCGTCGCCAAGCGGGTGGAGAAGCGCCGGGAACACCACGGCGACGTCTTCATCGACCACTACGAGTGGCTCCGCGAGAAGGACAATCCAGAGGTCATCGCTCACCTGGAGGCGGAGAACGCCTACGCCGAGCAGGCCACCGCGCATCTGGCGCCCTTGCGGCAGAAGATCTTCGACGAGATCAAGGCCCGCACCAAGGAGACGGATCTGTCGATCCCGACCCGGCGCGGTGAATGGTGGTACTACGGGCGCAGCTTCGAGGGCAAGCAGTACGGCGTCCAATGCCGTTGCCCCATCACCGATCCGGACGACTGGACCCCGCCGGTGCTCGACGAGAACACGGCCATTCCGGGCGAACAGATCCTGCTCGACGAGAACGTCGAGGCCGACGGTCACGAATTCTTCTCACTCGGCGCCATCAGCGTGAGCGTCGACGGCAACGTGCTGGCCTACTCGGTGGACGTCAAGGGTGACGAGCGGTACACCCTGCGGTTCAAGGACTTACGAACCGGCCAGCTGTACGAGGACACCATCGCCGGAATCGGCTCCGGCGTCACCTGGGCCGCCGACAACCGCACCGTCTACTACGTGACCGTCGACGAGGCCTGGCGCCCGGACACGGTGTGGCGGCACCGGCTGGGGGCGGGCCTGCCCTCGCAGAAGGTGTTCCACGAGCCCGACGAGCGTTTCTGGCTCGCGGTCGGACGCACCCGCAGCGACAAGTACGTGCTCATCGCGGCGGGCAGTGCGGTCACCACCGAGGTGCGCTACGCCGACGCCGCGGACCCGGAGGCGGAGTTCACCGTGGTGCTGCCGCGCCGCGACCTGGTCGAATACTCCGTCGAGCATGCGGTGGTCGGTGGCGAGGACCGCTTCCTGATCATGCACAACGACGGGGCGCTGAACTTCACACTGGTCGATGCCCCGGTGAGCGACCCGACCGCGTTCCGCACCCTCATCGAGGGCCGCGACGACGTCCGCCTCGACGGTGTGGACGCGTTCGAGAAGCACCTGGTGGTCAGCTACCGCAGTGAGGCGCTGCCGCGAATCCAGTTGTGGCCCATCAACGCCGACGGTTCCTACGGCGCGGTCGAGGAGATCGCGTTCGAATCCGAGCTCATGTCGGCGGGCCTGTCCGGGAACCCGAACTGGTCGTCACCGAAGCTCCGGGTCGGCGCCACGTCATTCGTCATCCCGGTGCGCATCTACGACCTGGACCTGATCACCGGCGAGCGGACCTTGTTGCGGGAGCAGCCCGTGCTGGGCGACTACCGGCCGCAGGACTACGTCGAACGCCGGGACTGGGCCATCGCCGACGACGGTGCGCGGATCCCGATCTCGATCGTGCACCGGGCCGGGCTGGCCTTCCCCGCCCCGGCGCTGCTCTACGGCTACGGCGCCTACGAGTCCTGTGAGGATCCGCGCTTCTCCATCGCACGGTTGTCGTTGCTGGACCGCGGCATGGTGTTCGCGGTGGCGCACGTCCGGGGCGGCGGCGAACTGGGCAGGCCGTGGTACGAGAACGGCAAGATGCTGCACAAGCGCAACACCTTCACCGACTTCGTCGCGGTGGCAGCGCATCTGGTGAACACCGACCTGACCAGGGCGCAGAATCTGGTGGCCCTCGGCGGCAGTGCGGGTGGTCTGCTGATCGGTGCCGCGGTCAATATCGCCCCGCAGGCGTTCGCCGGCGTGCTGGCCCAGGTGCCGTTCGTCGATGCGCTGACCACCATCTTGGACCCGTCGCTGCCGCTGACCGTCACCGAATGGGACGAATGGGGAAACCCGTTGGAGGACAAGAACGTCTACGAGTACATGAAGTCGTACTCGCCGTATGAGAATGTCGAGGCCAAGGACTACCCGGCCATCCTCGCGATGACATCGCTCAACGACACCCGTGTGTACTATGTCGAGCCCGCGAAATGGGTTGCGGCACTGCGGCACAGCAAGACCGACGAGCACCCGGTGCTGCTCAAGACCGAGATGGTGGCCGGACACGGCGGCATCAGTGGGCGCTACGAGCGCTGGAAGGAAACCGCGTTCCAGTTCGCGTGGTTGCTGGCCACCGCAGACCGCGACAACTACGGCAACGGCCAGGTGGACAGCCTCTTCGGCGGGCCGCGCACCTAGAAACTAGGCGCTGTCAAGATAAGATGCGCCGATGGACAAGCGGACGTATCACCATGGCGACCTGCGTGCGGTGATCCTGACCCAGGCCGCGACCTTGGTCGCCGAACGCGGTGCCGACGGCATCTCGCTGCGCGAGCTCGCCAGGGCGGCCGGCGTCTCGCATGCCGCGCCCGCGCATCACTTCACCGACCGGCGCGGCCTGTTCACCGCGCTGGCCGCCGAGGGATTCGGCCTGCTGGCCGTCGCACTGACCGACGCCCGGCCCCGATTCATCGACGCCGCCAAGGCGTACGTGCAGTTCGCCCTCGACCACCCCGGCCACTACGAGGTGATGTTCGACAAGTCCCTCTTCGACGACGACGATCCCGAGCTGCGCCGGGCCGCGGACGCAGCCGGGGCCGAACTCAACCGCGGCGTCGGCACCCTCGCCGACCGGCTC
This sequence comes from Mycobacterium sp., assembly GCA_023264765.1. Taxonomy (GTDB): domain Bacteria; phylum Actinomycetota; class Actinomycetes; order Mycobacteriales; family Mycobacteriaceae; genus Mycobacterium. The sequence goes on from JAHFVC010000068.1 coordinate 10,975, forward strand.
GCCGCCGCCGAGCCCGAGGCCGCCGCCCTGGCCGCCTGGTCACTGGTGCACGGATTCGCCCAGCTGTGGCTCAACGACGCGGTCGACACCACCGGCGATCCCATCGCCATGGTCGAGAGGCTGGCGGCGATCCTGTTCGACGGCTAGCGTCGGAAGCCGTGAGCCCTACAGACATCCGAGACCTCCCGCTGACCACCCTCGCCGGAGAGTCCACCACCCTGGCCGAATTATCCGACGGCGCAACACTCGTCGTGAACGTCGCCTCCAAATGCGGCCTGACACCGCAGTACACCGCGCTGGAGAAGCTGGCGCAAACCTACGCGGGCAGGCTCACCGTCGTCGGCGTCCCGTGCAACCAGTTCATGGGGCAGGAGCCCGGCACCGCCGAGGAGATCCAGACGTTCTGCTCCACCACCTACGGCGTCAGCTTCCCGCTGCTGGCGAAGGCCGACGTCAACGGGGATGACCGGCATCCGCTGTACGCCGCGCTGACCGCGGCGGCCGACGCCGACGGCGAGGCCGGCGACATCCAGTGGAACTTCGAGAAGTTCCTGCTCGCACCCGGCGGTGGTGTGGTCAATCGGTTCCGCCCGCGCACCGAACCCGACGCGCCCGAGGTGATCGCGGCCATCGAGGCGGTACTTCCCGAATAGACAACTCCCGTCCGGGTGTTTGCAACCGTCGCGACACCTGGTGTTGCCACACTGTGGACGTGGCAGGAGAACTGATCGTCTCCGTATCCGGTATCCGGGATCGCACCCTGGCCGAGGTCGACGCGTTCCGCGGCGAACTCGACGCGCGTGGCGTCCCCGTCTCGCTGATGGTCGCGCCCCGCCTCAAGGGCGATTACCGCCTGGAGCAGGACCGGGCTGGCGTCGACTGGCTCAATGACCGGCGGTCCCGTGGCGATGCCGTCGTGCTGCACGGCTTCGACGAGGCCGCCACCAAGGCACGCAAGGGTGAGTTCGCGGTCCTGCCCGCCCATGAGGCGAATCTCCGTCTGATGGGGGCGGACCGTGTCCTGGAACATCTGGGCCTGCGGACCCGGCTGTTCGCCGCGCCCGGCTGGACGGTATCCCAAGGGACGGTAGTGGCGTTGCCGCGCAATGGCTTCCGGCTGCTGGTCGGCGACACGGGGATCACCGATCTGGTGCGTCAGAGCACCGTGCGGGCCCGGGTGCTCGGCATCGGCGAGGGCTTTCTCACCGAGCCGTGGTGGTGCCGGACGCTGGTGCTCTCCGCCGAGCGCAGCGCGCGCCGGGGCGGCATGGTGCGCCTGGCGGTCTCGGCCCGCCAACTGCGCCGCAGCGGCACGCGGCAGGCCATCCTGGACGCCATCGACCTGGCCCTCATGCACCAGTGCGTGCCCGCGGTGTACCGCTGGACGCCGTACCCCGCCTTGACCGACGCCGCCTGAGACTAACGTGGCGTCTCATGGACGCTGACGTCATCGTGGTGGGTGCGGGACTGGCGGGGTTGGTCGCCGCATGCGAACTGGTCGAACGCGGCCGCAAGGTGCTGATCGTCGACCAGGAGAACGCGGCCAACATCGGCGGTCAGGCGTACTGGTCGTTCGGTGGGCTGTTCTTTGTGGACAGCCCGGAGCAGCGCCGCCTGGGCATCCACGACAGCCACGAACTGGCGCTGCAGGATTGGCTGGGCGCCGCGGGTTTCGACCGTGCCGAGGACCACTGGCCCCGGCAGTGGGCGCACGCCTACGTCGACTTCGCCGCGGGCGAGAAACGCCGCTGGCTGCGCGAGCGCGGCCTGCAGACCTTCGCGCTGGTCGGCTGGGCCGAACGCGGTGGTTATGACGCTCGCGGGCACGGCAATTCGGTCCCGCGCTTCCACATCACCTGGGGGACCGGCCCGGCGCTCGTGGACATCTTCGCCCGTCGCCTGCTCGGCAACTCGAAGGTGATGTTCGCGCACCGGCGCCGGGTCGATGAACTGATCGTCGACGGCGGCGCGGTCGTCGGCGTGCGGGGCGCCGTGCTGGAACCGTCGGCCGCCGCCCGGGGCGTCGCGTCCTCGCGGAACACCGTGGGGGAGTTCGAGTTCCGTGCCCAAGCGGTCGTCGTGGCCAGTGGCGGCATCGGCGGCAATCACGAGCTGGTGCGCAAGAACTGGCCGGCCCGGATGGGGACACCGCCCAAGACCATGCTCTCCGGGGTGCCCGAACACGTGGACGGGCGGATGATCGGCATTGCCGAATCCGCAGGCGCCCAGGTGATCAATGCCGACCGGATGTGGCATTACACCGAGGGCATCACCAACTACGACCCGGTGTGGCCGAACCATGGCATCCGGATCCTGCCCGGCCCGTCGTCACTGTGGCTGGACGCCGATGGAAAGCGCCTGCCGGTGCCGTTGTACCCGGGTTTCGACACGCTCGGCACCCTGGAGTACATCGCGTCCACCGGGCACGACTACACCTGGTTCGTCCTCAACGCCCGCATCATCGCCAAGGAATTCGGCCTGTCCGGGCAGGAACAGAATCCAGACCTGACCGGGCGCAGCGTGCGCGCGGTGCTGGCCCGTGGACGGGACGGCGGACCCGCGCCGGTGCGCGCATTCGTCGACAAGGGCGCCGACTTCGTCACCGGGAACTCGTTGCGGGAACTGGTCACCGCGATGAACGGGGTCGCCGACGTGCAGCCACTGGACTTCGCCACCGTCGAGGCGGAGGTGACCGCCCGCGACCGCGAGGTGGTCAACCGCTTCTCCAAGGACGGCCAGATCACCGCGATCCGCGGGGCGCGGGAGTACCTGCCGGACCGGGTGGCCCGCGTCGTGGCCCCGCACCCGCTGACCGACCCCAAGGCCGGCCCGCTGATCGCCGTCAAGCTGCACATCCTGACGCGCAAGTCGCTGGGTGGGTTGCACACCGATCTGGACTCACGGGTGCTCACCGCCGGCGGCAGCACCCTGGCGGGGCTCTACGCCGCCGGGGAGGCCGCCGGGTTCGGCGGTGGCGGCGTGCACGGCTATAGATCGCTGGAAGGCACCTTCTTGGGTGGCTGCGTGTTCTCCGGCCGGGCGGCCGGGCGGGCGGCCGCGCGCGACACCGCCTGAGGTCCGGCCGCGAGGACGGCCAGACACACGATGGAGGTGGCCCACAGCCAGCCGCCGAAGATGTCGGTCAGATAGTGCGCGTCGATGGCAGCCATCCCCAGCCCGCCGATCACGCTGACCGCGACGGCGAGCATCACCCGCCACGCCGTGTAGCCGACCGCCAGCACCACCATCGCTGTCACCGTGGTGACCACCGTGGTGTGTCCGCTCGGGTAGGCGTGGGCCCAACTTCTGCCGTCGCTCTTGGACCGGCCGAACAACTTCTTCAGGACCCGCGACCCGATGAGTGCGACGACCGGGCACAGGGCCACCACCAGCGCGACGCGCCAGCGCCGCCGCCACAGTGCGACGACCACCGCGCAGAACAACAGCACGACCATCGCGATGCCCCAGGAGAACCACAGCATCCACACCGGGTCGGGCCCGAGAATCCTGTTCATCGCGTCCAGCGCGGCGATGTCGAAGGCCGTGTTGCTGGGACCGACCAGCAGCCCCAGCACCACCATGGCCGCCAGGCCGACGGGCGGCCACCAGTACAGCAGTGACCGCGCGCTCAGAATGCCGTTCCGTTCTCCGGGTCGAGCACCTGGAAGTCGGTGCTCGTCATCTCGGACAACCGGCCGTAATAGATGCCCCGGGCGGCCGGCTCGACGATGCCCTGGTGGATCGGCACGGCGCGAGTCGGGGCGACCGCGCGCAGGTAGTCGACGGCCTCGGAGATCTTCATCCACGGCGCCGCGGCCGGGGTCGCCAGGACATCCACCGGCTCGCCGGGGACGAACAGCGCGTCGCCGGGATGCATGAGCCGGGCCGGGTGCTCACCGTCACCGATCAGGTAGGACGTGTTGTCGATCACCGGGATCTCGGGGTGGATCGTGGCGTGGGTGCCACCCACACCCCGCACCGACAGGTGGCCGATGGTGAACGCGTCTCCGGCGTGCACCGCCGTCCACGAGCCCCCGAACTGGGCCGCGGTCTGCGGATCGGCGTACAGCTTGGCCTGCGGATTCGCGTCCAGCAGGGCGGGCAACCGGGCGGTGTCGGCGTGGTCGGGATGCTGATGGGTGATCAGGATCGCGTCCAGTCCGGTGATGCCCTCGAAACCGTGCGAGAAGTTGCCGGGATCGAACAGCACCGTCGTGTCTTCCCCACTGCCGTTCGGGAAGGCGGCCAGCAGGCAGGAGTGGCCGAAGTGCGTGAGTTGCATGGCTCCATTGTGGCTTGTATTCACGTCGGTAGAGTTACAGCCGATCAGGACCGATTTCCGCGAACTTTTCGAAGGAGTACCCGTGGCCCGCGTCGTAGTACACGTGATGCCCAAGGCCGAGATCCTCGACCCGCAGGGGCAGGCGATCGTCGGCGCGCTGGGGCGTCTCGGCCATTCAGGTATCTCGGATGTCCGTCAGGGCAAGCGTTTCGAGCTCGAGGTCGACGACTCGGTGTCCGACGCGGCTCTCGCCGAGATCGCCGAATCGCTGTTGGCCAACACCGTCATCGAGGACTTCGTCGTGAGCCGGGAACCGTCGTGACTGCTCGTGTGGGTGTCATCACTTTCCCCGGCACGCTCGACGACGTCGACGCCGCCCGCGCGGTGCGCCTCGCCGGGGGTGAGGCCGTCGCCCTGTGGCACGCCGATGCCGATCTGAAGAACATCGACGCCGTGGTGGTGCCCGGCGGGTTCTCCTACGGCGACTACCTGCGCGCCGGCGCCATCGCCAGCTTCGCACCGGTGATGCGCTCGGTGGTCGAGGCCGCCCGCGGCGGACTACCGGTGCTGGCCATCTGCAACGGCTTACAGGTGCTGTGCGAAGCCGGGCTGTTGCCGGGGGCGCTGACCCGCAACGCCGGGCTGCACTTCATCTGCCGGGACGTGTGGTTGCAGGTGGCGTCGAATGCGACGGCGTGGACCACCCGTTATGAGCAGAACGCCGATCTGCTGGTGCCGCTCAAGTCGGGCGAGGGCCGCTACGTGGCGTCCGAGACGGTGCTCGACGAGTTGGAGGGCGAGGGCCGCGTGGTGTTCCGCTACCGGGACAACCTCAATGGGTCGATGCGCGGTATCGCCGGGGTCAGCTCCGCCGACGGCCGGGTGGTCGGTTTGATGCCCCACCCCGAGCATGCCACCGAAGCGCTCACCGGCCCGTCCGACGACGGGCTCGGCCTGTTCTACTCGGCGCTGGACGCCGTCCTCACGGCGTAGTCACTCCCGCGAGCGGCCCCGAAATGCCACGTTTTACGGCGTGTCGGTGTGCAGACACGGCCGCTCGCGAGGGAAACGTCAGGCGCCCAACGCGACCGAGGCCTCGGCGGTGTAGACCAGGAACGTGAACGTCTCCTGCAGGTAGAGCTGCACGGTCTCCGCGTTGTGGGACGAGTAGCCGATGGACACATCGGTTCCCAGCTGCAGATCGAAATCGCCTCCGCGCGTGGACAATACGAACGCGCCGTCGATGGCCGGGGCCCAGATGATGTCCCCGTCGACCACCCGGTTGAGGTGCTCGCGCAGCGGGTAGCCGTGCTCGGTGGTCTCACTGACCTTGGTGTACGCGTCGGCCGACAGCAACACCGAATACGGGCCGTCGACGCCGGCGAGGCGCAGCTCCGAGAGCGCCTGGGCGATCACGTCGGGATAGTCGCGGGGATCTTCGGGCAGCGCCAGGCCCGGGTTGGAGCTCGACGCCCGGATGCCCTCGATGTTCGCGGCGGCGTACCCCTCGAAGATGGCCCGGTCCTCGGCGAACGCCAGCTTTTTGGCGGCGTCCTTCACCGGATCCCAGTCCGAGTCCTGCGACCCGCGCTCCACATCGTCGATGGCCTCGCGGGTGATGGTGAACGGCACCCGCAGCCGCACCAGCGGACGGCTGTCCCGCAGATGTGCCAGCACACCGTCGCCCGGGGAGGCCACGTCGATCAGATGCCCGGTGGACACCGAGGCCGTCGTGGCCCCACTCGGTCCGTCGCAGTCCACCACCCGGCGACCGGCGATGTGGCGCTTGAAGGTCCGCGTCGCCTCCTGCTCGATCTCGGCCCAGGCCTCGTCGGTGACCGGCGCGAGTTCGCGGTAGAGGTTGTTCATTGGGGTTGTCCTTTCAGACTGCCGATCGACAGTGAACCGGAGTACGTGGGGGCGGGGGCGGGGGCGGGAACGGGAACGGCGGCGACGTCGCCGGGCAGCGGCGGCGGATCGTCGAGGAAGTCGACGGTCGGGGTGAAGAACAGGCAGCCGGTCATGGCGGTGGAGAAGTCGAGGATCCGGTCGGTGTTACCGGGCGGGTCGCCGAT
>JAHFVC010000068.1:17341-20954 GCA_023264765.1 Mycobacterium sp.
GTTCGGTGACGGCGGCCGAACGCGAATACCCGATGTAGTAGGTCCCGGACTCGCCCTTGCCGATCTCACCGAACGGCATGTTGTGGCGCAGGATCTTCAGTTCGTTGCCGTCCGCGTCCTCGATGACGTTGAGGGCCACATGGGAGTTCGCCGGTTTGACGGCGTCGTCGAGTTCGATGTCGTCGAGTTTGGTGCGGCCGATGGCCCGCTCCTGCTCTTCGACCGACAGCGCGTTCCAGGCCGACATGTCGTGCAGGTAGCGCTGCACGTGGACGTAGCAACCGCCGGCGAAGTCGGGGTCCTCGGCGCCGATCTGACTGGCGTGCACCGCGACCCCGCCGTCCGGATTCTCGGTGCCGTCCACGAAGCCCAGCAGATCGCGGTTGTCGAAGAACTTGAAACCGTGCACCTCGTCGACGATGGTGATGGCGCCGCCCATCGCCTGCGCGATCTTGCCCGCCAGCTCGAAACACACGTCCAGGGATTCGGCCCGGATGTGCAACAACAGATCGCCGGGTGTCGACGGTGCGTGGTGGCGCGGGCCGTCCAGCGCGATGAACGGGTGCAGTTCGGCGGGTCGCGGTCCGGCGAACAGCCGGTCCCACGCGTCGGACCCGATCGAGGTGACGGCCGACAGGTGCTTGGCCGGATCGCGAAACCCTATGGCACGGACCAGACCCGATATGTCGCCGAGTGCGTCGTGAACGGTCTGCTCGCCACCGTCGTCGATGGTGGCGACCAGAAAGATGGCAGCCGGTGTCAGGGGCGCCAGCACCGCCTGCGGAACAAGATCGGGCACATCGCAGACCCTAGCGCGGCCGACCGTCTCCTCACCGGTCAAGATGAAAAGATGCCAGCCAGCCCCCAGAGCCTGTGTGAGTTCATCGACGCGTCGCCGTCACCGTTCCATGTGTGCGCCACCGCCGCGCGCCTGTTGGAGGCCGCGGGCTACACCGAACTGGCCGAGGCCGACGCCTGGCCCGCCTCGGGCAAGTTCTTCACGGTGCGCGCGGGTTCCCTGGTGGCCTGGGACTCGACGCCCGGCGACGTGCCGTTCCGGATCGTCGGCGGCCACACCGACAGCCCCAACCTGCGCGTCAAACAGCACCCGGACCGGGTGGTCGCCGGCTGGCAGGTGGTGGCGCTGCAGCCGTACGGCGGCGCCTGGCTCAATTCGTGGCTGGACCGCGACCTCGGGATCAGCGGGCGGCTGTCGCTTGCCGACGGCGGGCAGCAACTCGTCCGGATCGACGACCCGATCCTGCGGGTGCCGCAACTGGCCATCCACCTGTCCGAGGATCGCAAGGGGGTCAGCCCCGACCCGCAGCGCCATGTGAACGCGATCTGGGGTCTGGGAGACCAGCGATCCTTCGTCGGATTCGTCGCCGAACGCGCCGGGGTGCGCGCCTCGGAGGTGCTGGGGTTCGACCTGATGACCCACGACCTGACGGCCTCGGCGATCACCGGCGCCGGCGGCGAATTCGTCAGCGCGCCACGGCTGGACAACCAGGCCACCTGCTATGCCGGACTGGCGGCCCTGCTGGACACCGAACCCAGCGGCCACATCCCGGTGCTCGCGCTGTTCGACCACGAGGAGGTCGGCTCGCAGTCCGATCACGGCGCCCAGTCCGAGCTGCTGCCCACGGTGCTGGAGCGGATCGTCCTCGCGGGCGGGCGGGGTGGCCGCGAGGACTTCCTGCGCCGGTGCAGCGAGTCGATGGTGGCGTCGGCGGACATGGCCCACGCCACGCACCCGAACTACCCGGAACGCCACGAACCCGGCCACCAGATCGCGGTCAACGCCGGTCCGGTGCTCAAGGTGCAGCCGAACCTGCGCTACGCCACCGACGGCCGGACCGCGGCGGCGTTCGCGCTGGCGTGCCGGCAGGCCGGGGTGGCGCTGCAGCGCTACGAGCACCGGGCCGATCTGCCCTGTGGGTCGACGATCGGACCGATGACGGCCGCGCGCACCGGGATCCCGACCGTCGATGTGGGTGCTGCGCAGCTGGCCATGCATTCGGCCCGGGAGGTGATGGGTGCCCTCGACGTCGCCGCCTATTCGGCTGCGCTTGCGGCGTTCCTGGCGCCCGCCTAGTCGCTAGGCTCCCGGTATGGGCCTCGGCGTGGAGATGATCACCATCGATTCACTGGATCCGGACCGCCTCGCGGCGTGGTGGGCGAGCGCCACCGGAGGTGAGCTGAATCCCTTGATGCCAGGGGAATTCGTGTTCGTCGCGCTGTCGGGCGGGTTGCGGTTGGGTTTCCAGCGGGTCGACGATCCGACGCCCGGGAAGAACCGGGTGCACGTCGATTTCAGCGCCGCCGACCTGGAAGCCGAGGTGACCCGCCTGGTGTCGCTGGGGGCCAGCGAGACGGGCAGGCACGACTTCGGCGCGGAGTTCCGCTGGGTGGTGTTCGCGGACCCGGACGGCAACGCCTTCTGCGTGGCCCAAGCATCCTGAGCGCCGCCATGGTGTGGTCGGTCGTCGGGATCAGCGCTGCGCTGATGCTGTGGGCGTTCTTCGCGCGGCAACTGGACCGCTGGCGGATCACGCCGGCGATGGTGCTCGTCGTGGTGGGCGCGGCAGTGGGGGTCGGCACCCATCACGCGATGGCGGCCGCGTTGGACACCGACGTCATCCTGCCGATCATCGAGGTGATCCTCGCGATCCTGCTGTTCGGGCACGCCACGCATGTGCGCGGCGGTTTCTTCGGCGGCATGTTCGGCCCCACGGTGCGGCTCATCGCGATCGCGCTGCCGCTGAGCCTGGCGCTGTCGGTACTGCTGGGCAGCTGGCTGCTGCCCGGCCTGTCGTGGGCCACACTGCTGGCGGTGGCGTGTGTGGTGGTGCCCATCGACTTCGCGCCGGTCGCATCGTTTCTGCACGACGACCGGATCCCGGCCCGGGTCCGGACGCTGCTCAACGTCGAGGAGGGCTACAGCGACGGCGTGGTCGCGCCCATCCTGGTGTTCGCCCTGGCGATCGCCGGCGGCGAACATGCGGGGCCGGCCAGCCTGATGCACGCCGTGCGCGACGCCGTGCCGCATCTGCTGACGGCGGTGCTGCTGGGCTTGGCCATCGGTGCGGCGGTCGCCGTGGCCGCGAACGCGGTGGATCGCCGGGGGCTGATGACCGACCGGTCCCGGCGGCTGATCCTGCTGTGCACTCCCGTACTGGCCTACACGCTCAATATGGCGTCGCACGGCAACGGGTTCGTCGCCGCCTTCGTCTGCGGTATCGCGTTCAACGGGGTGCGGCGCTACTCCGATGAACGCCGCGAGTTGGAATTGCTCGACGACGTGGCGTTCCTGCTGTCGGCGGTGTTGTGGTTCGTCTTCGGCGCCGTGGCCTGGTACGTCCTGGAAGAGGGGGTCTCGATCGGGCTGGTGGTGCTCGGCGTGCTGGTCGTCACCGTGGTCCGGTTCGTCCCGGTCGTGGTGTCGCTGACCCGCTCCGGACTGCCCGGCCCGCAGCGTCGGCTGGTGGCCGTCCTGGCCCCGCGCGGTGCGGCGACCATCGTGCTGGGACTGCTCGCGTTCAACGTCCTCGACGGGGACGCCGAACGCGCCGTGCTGCTCTGCACGATCATGGTGGTGCTCGGCAGCGTGGCG
>JAHFVC010000344.1 GCA_023264765.1 Mycobacterium sp.
CGAGGTTTGCGCTGCATGTCCCAGGCGGTGTCGAGATCGGCCGGTTGGTGCTGAAGAAGATCAACCCGCTGAAGATCACCGCCGAAGTCACGGTCTGCTCGCCGCGCCCGGTGTTGAGGTCGAAGCGCCAGCCCTTGGCGGTAGTGGCGAGCGACCCCTCGCACGAGGAGCTGGTCGGAAAGTCCACGGTGCCGGTGGAAAAGTCTGTCAGGAGGGCGCCGTCGAGGTTCACCTCTGACGTATCAAACGAATCGATGAACATGTAGAAGCGGTTCATGACAGCGGTAGCCGCCGTAGCACCGAATGGGTAGTTGCTTATCAGCGGGCGCTCGCGGTCCCCGGAACCGAGCGCGAGATACACCTTGTGGCTCCCGACCAGCGCTGCCGGCGCGAACTGGAACTTGCGGCCGGCTGCGGTCACGTTGGTGCGTGCGATTCGGGTGATCGTCCAGTCCGTCGTTGCAGCAAGCGGCGCGAGCGTCGTCGGGTTGACGAAGTCAATGCGGTAGAGATTGCCGCCCGTGTCCGCCACGTACGCGTGGTCCACGAAGCCGTCGAAGTCGCGGTCAACCAGGGTCACGTCGGCCAAGACGCTGCGCTCGGTAGCGAAGCTCCTGATCAGGGCGCCGGTGTCGGCGTTGATCACGTAGACCTTCCTGCCCTTGGCGCCGCCGCACGAGGGCGCGGACGTATCGGCGTCCTCGCACGCGTCATAGCCGCCGCCTACGATGATTACCGGGGCGGTGTTGCTGAAGCTCTTGATCTTGGCCACGTTGGGGAACGACCAGGTCTGGCCGATCCCGTCGAAGCCCGTGCTGCAGTCGGTGTCGTTGGTGAGATTGGGGCAGCCCTGTCGCCACTTGAGGACGGGTGTGGTCGGCGTCGTCACGTCGAAGGCGTAGAGCATGCGTCCGCCGCGCCGCATCGTCGGGAACACCCAAACCGTGGAATTGTCCGCGTTCTGGAACAGCCCGACCGAGCCGTCGAAGAAGTAGTCCTTCGGTTGCTGGAGCGGAACGTCCGGCGGAATGCCCGGATACTGGATCTTCGGGCTATTGTTGGTGAGCCGCTTGAGCTTGCCGTGGTGCTCCGGCGCGACGAACGCCCACAACTCCTTGCCGCTAGTGCCGGAAATCGCTCGGAACGTGCCGTCGTTGGCGCCGTAGTAAATGACCACGCCGGTCGAGCCGCCGTAGTTCGCGGGCAGCGGGCGTGAGTGCGCTACGTCGCCGTGAACGGACGGACGGACTTCCGCGGTGGTAACGGCGTTGGCGTTCTCGTCGTTCACGTCCTTGCCGCGCCCGAAATCCACGATCTTCTGTTGCTCGGTTGCGTCCGCCGCGCCGAGCGCCAACTGGCTCACGTTGGCGGTGTTGAACACAACCAGGCTGGTACAGGTCGAGGTGCTGCTGCACGTGTAAATGGTGCGGTTCTCCGCGAAGGTCGGGGACGCCGCCGCAGGATCGTTGCCTTTTCTCACGACTTCCGCGGTCGCGCCTTTTTCGACCAATGGCCCGTCGGGCGAGTCGGAGAGAACGCTCCTGCCTGGAGTCGTACATTGACCCGCGCTGATGGGTGAGAAAGCCCAATAAGAGATATCGTTGCCGGCGGTGTCAAATTTGGTGGTGTCCGTCGTCCAGAAGCTGGTGGCGCAGGATTGCACGAAGCCGGTCGCAGCCGACACCGCTTCGGCACCGTTCACGTCGGCGAGCTTCGCGTCGGCGCCGAACAGCGCGACCTGGTAGCGCTTGAGGTTGCCGTACCAGCGCGGCCGGCCGTTGGCATCCGGACGGAACATGCCGATGAAAACCTGGTTCTCGTTCTGCGAACGGTTGGTGGCGTTGATCGGCAAGCTCGCCGAGGCGAACACGCTGTTCACCGCCTGGATCTCGACTAGAATTTCGCGCAGCGCCTTGAGGATCGCGTCCTCGCTCGTCGCCTGGAAGTAGCGGCCGCCGCCGAATTTCGCCATGCTCATCAGCAGCGCCGTTTCGTCAGGGCTCTGCTGGTCCTTGAACACGTCGATGGTGTACGTCACGACGTTCTGCTGGCCGGCCGCGGCGTTGACGTCGGTAGTGAACAGAAACTTGGCCCACTCGTCGGCGAAGCGCGCGGTGCTGGTGGACGGAACGGCACTGACGCCGGTCGGGGTCACCGTGATGACGGTTTTGGAGGCTTGAACATTAAATTTCTGGTTATTAATGCCTGGGCAGACCGCGTCGACAACGCCGGTGCCAACGCATGCATAGGAGTCAGCGGGGTTCGCGTCCTTCAGGCTCTGCGGTATGTTGGCGGTGCAATTGGTTATCCTTAGGGTGTTGCTGGTGCCGGTGCCGCAGGCGGTGCCGATGGTCGGGGTCTGCACGGTGGTGGTGGTCTTGAACTGCGGCATCGGGAGCTGCGTCGTGCTGCCGCCCACGCCGCTCAACAAGCTCCCGGGCGAGTCCTGGGTCGGGAAGCCGTTGCCGATGAAGATGACGTAGTTCTTGGCGCAGCTGTTGAGGGAGCTGATCGGCGGCTTGTAGGTGGTCCTTTGCGTGGACGGAAGGAAGGCGGCCGGATCGGACCTGGAGTCGGGATTGCCCGAATAACGCAGGGGGCCGAAATGGCTCGCGTCCACCGGCGTGCCCGCGACGTCGTCGTGGGCATGCGCGGGGCTGGTGAAGCCGCCGAAATACTTGAACGCTTCGAACAGGGTCGCGCTGTAATCGACGTTCGTGCCGACGCTCTCATTGAGCGTACCACTGCTGAAGTTATTGAAGATGCAGTTCGGCGTGCCGTTCAGGCTGTTCGCGCCGTTGATGCAGGTGCCGTCGCCGATCAGCTCCTGCAGCGCGGCCTTGTTGCCCGCGGTCATCTGCTGGATAGCGTAGCGGACATAGGCGCCATCCTTGTTGCCGGCGCCGGTGCCGGCCGTCAAGAGCATCAAGCCCAAGTTGAGGCTAACGGTGGCCTCGCCGACCACGGTCTTGAGCGAGCGCAACTCCGACTGACCCTGCTTGACGCCGCCGGGCCAGTGCTGGTTCGCGGCCGCCCAGTTGGCGCTGTTATCGATGATGATCAGGATGTTCGGATTGGTCGTCGGGCCGCCGCTCCCGGCGAACAGGTCGATGTCCTCCGCGCCCACGAACGACGGCGGCATGGCGCCCAACGCCACGATGAGGGTGATGCTGGGCAAACGGCGGCGAAATGGTTTCATATCTACCTCATCTCTAGTCGGTTCATTTTCGTTACAAGCAGCTAGTCGCCGTATCATCAGCGCTGATGCGCACTCCCACCCCTTGCGTCACGGTGACTCTCGCGGCAGTAGCGGTCCCGGTGGTTTGCGCTGTAATCTCCCAGACGCTGTCGGAGCACAGCGAGTCGCCGGTCACGGCTCCCGCGACGCCGAACTGCTGCGCCTGTCCTGCGGCGCAACCCAGATCCTCGGTATTGGCAAGATTAAGCGCGCTTACCTTGATCGGTGTCACCGTGACGCATGATGGCTGCGGAATGAGTATCGTGGTGTAGTCCGGTGTGCCATCGCCGTTGACGTCGGCGCACAGCGTATTGGCAGTACCGCAGGGATCGAGCACGGCGTTGCTCGGGGTGGCGATGAATTGCGGCGAGCTGATCACCGTCTCGATCGCCTGCTGGGCGGTGTCGAACGCTTCGCTGCGGGACTGCATGTTGCCCACCATCTTCAAGTTGGTGGTGCCGGTGTTGACAGCGCTGATCGCGAACAGGGTGAGCAGCACCAGCATGATGAGCGCGATCAGCAGCGTCGCGCCGCGTTGAGAATGCGCGAGTGTCTTCATGGCGTGTCTCTCCGCCCCGCCGGATTCATGATCCGCACCAGGCTCGTATAGATGTGCCTCCGGTAGTGATCGCCGCTTGGTGGAGTGAAGGTGGAGTCGTGGCCGAGGGTGTAGGTCTTGGTGTCGGTGTAAGCGGGCGAGGGATCGATGTTCCGCGCGAGTAGGTAGAGCCGCACGGTGACCACGTTCGACCAGTTGTTGACCGCAGTACAGGTAGTGGTGGGGCAGTCCGCTGCAGCGAAGGTCGTCGGGTCTGCGGTGTAGGCGTCGGCGATGCCATCGCGTTTGCTATCGTCGTCCGTAACGGCATAAGGACCAACATTGTTCTTGTAGTCCACGCCGTACTCAATCTGCAGATTTTCGATGCCTTCCACCAACGGTACTTCGACGAAAGCTGCGCCCGTCAGCTCCCGCCGTTTCAGCGTGGGCACGGGCACGGGCGGAACAGCCCCGTTGTCGTTGCTGATGTAGTAGATGTGGACCAGGTACTGGCGCCGGCCGGCGGCGGCGGCACAGTCCTTGATCGTGCGGTCGAACGTCGCCGTTCCCTGAATGCCCAATCGGTAGGGGGTGGTTGTCTCAGTGCTGCACAACGAGACTTGCAGATACGGTGTGCCGGCGATCGCGGCCTCACAGCCGGAGCCCGCCCCGCCGGAGCCCGCCACGCAAGTCGCCGCGCGGCGTACCACGAGGATGTCGGTGTTCGCCTTGACGTTTGTCGGCATGCAGCTCGGCGCGCCCGCCCCGTTGTGGTAACCCTGGATGTGGATGGGAATCGCCGACGACCAGTCCGCCGTGGCGGTCGAACATGGATCGGGCAGCGCGCCGGGCCTGGCGACGGACAACACTTTAAGCTCACCGTAGAATCCGCCGAGCCGGAGATCGTCGGTGAGCAAATCGACCGCATAACGCCCGTTCTCGATCTGGCGGCTGGTACGCTCCAGCTCGGTACGCGCCGCGCTCGTGTTCACGAAGACGCCGATGACGGAGGAGAGCACTATTAACCCGAGCGCGATCGAGATCATGAGTTCAACCAGCGACAAGCCCGCCATATGCCGCGCGCGAGCGCGAACGCGATGCCGAGAGGATTTCATGGCATGACGGTTCATGGCGTCACGCACAGGCCGGTGGTCAGGTCGTTTTGCAGGCAGCCGATCGTGACGCGCGTTACGATGGCACGGCGCGTCGCGTCGTTGCCGTAAGAGTCTTTGCCGCAGGTGGTGGCGACCGGCGCAACGGTGGGGGTGATGCCCTGCCAGACTACTGCGATATCGAATTGGCGCGGCATGGCTGCCACCGTGTTGGTGATGCAGCCGCGCGCCCCGATCATGGCCCCGACGTTTTGGCCGCCGCCGGTGGATTCCGCCGCGCCGAGCAGCGCGTTGCTCCACTCGCACAGGTCGAATCTCGCTCCGGTCAGTGCGCTGCAGTCTTGGACCGAGTTGCCCGTGCCGGCCGGAGTGGTGGTGACACCAGACGTTGTATCGTAGTCCATCGAATTCCTGCGATTAGCGTTGACCCGGTCGACCATGTCCCGCAGCAGCACAATGGCCTGCGCCCTCTGGTAGGATTCCATTTCGGCGAGTTGCATCCGCGCCTGTAGACCGGCCACGCCGAGCAACCCGAATGAGAGAATGACGATCGTGATCAGCACCTCGAGCAGCGTCACGCCGTGCTGGGTGCGCCCGGGACGTTGGCGACCAGGTTTGATCACGACGGACATGTCCCTGGCTTGACAACCGGCCGACCGCTCAGGTCAATGCGGATGCAGCGCCCGTCCGACGAGCGGGCACCGGTCGCGGTCATGCTGAATGGGGTCACCGTCGCGGTCAGGCGTCCCATGCTGTTGTAGGTCACGGTGCCGGGCCCGGAAATCGTGATGTTGGGAATTTCATTCTGGGTCTTCAAGACCAAGACGGTGCCGCTTGAGTCTTTGACTTTGACGGTCCAGCCCTTGGTCCATCCGCCCGTGGCAGGAGCGACGGTGACCCCATCCGTCGTGTTGCGGGTGATCGCCTCGCTGCGCGCGAACACCAGGCTCGAGAACAAGTCAAAGCTCGCGTTCTTCACCCGCGAGGTGATGATGAGGTTTTGGAAGCTCGGCGCTGCGACTCCGACCAGGATGGCGAGCACCGCCACCACCACCATCGCTTCGATGAGTGTAAATCCGTGCGACAGTCGCTGCATACTTCGGGGAGCGTCGAGTGATGTAACGGATTGCATACAGTCAGTCCGGTTCATGCTCACCATCCAGGTTTGCCGTGACGCGTTTTGTCGCCTGTTGAATCGAGGGTGAGGACACCGTCTGTTACCTGCCCGCCCGTTGGTTTCGCAGTGATCTTGTAACTGGGCGGCGAGGTCGTGGCTCCCGCGGTAACCGCGATGCCGTAGTACTGAGAGACCTCCGAGGGCACGGTCATAGTGAGCGTGGTGAGCGCGCCTGGGTCCACGGCGTACGTGCGTGCGTCGAGCAGGTACTGTTGCTGGCGGTTGGCGATCTCCATTATGAAGGCCTCGGCCGAAGCGCGGCGCCCTTTGCGCAGATGATCCTGATACGAGGGGAAGGCGACTGCGGCGAGTATGGCCACTACGGCCAGCGTGATCATAAGTTCGATCAAGGTAAAACCAGACATGCGTCGCATATGTTTACTCCTAGACGTTGGCATCTTAATGACGCCGGATTGGCAATTCCACGATAAGCCGCTAAGCGGTCGTTTTGTTGGTATGAACGGAACGGCCGGCAGGTTCGTGATCCCATGCCCTTAACAGCTAAGGCTTTTTTGATGGTGCAATGATGCAGCCTGTATGCCGATTCTAGCACCGGCACCAGATTGCACGAATTACCGCAGCCGGTGTGAGATTTGTCACGCCGTAGGTGGCTGCGCGTGCGCCGGTCGTGACAAAAGTCACGCTGAAAAATAGCTGTCGCTGGAAAAGCCTAGCGCCGTCCGCACCGTTGCGGGTAGTGATTGCCGGGCGGGGTCGTAGCAGGCTGGGGGTAACCCAGTGTGATGGTCTCGATAGCGCTGTCCAACGCGTATCGTGAACATATTAGACAGAGTCCAAGTCTTGGTTTAGAATAAAAATCGTGTTTCAAAACAAATACACCCGGGACAACCTGGCCGAGGTGCTGCGCGGCCGCGGCATCAACCCGACGCATCAGCGCATCGAGATCGCCTACGCGATTTTCTCGCGCGGCGAGCATTTGTCGGCCGACCAGATTCTGGCGCTGGTCAACGATCGCGCCTCGGAGACTTCCAAGGCG
>JAHFVC010000345.1 GCA_023264765.1 Mycobacterium sp.
CGTCGCGTCGGCCGAGGCGATCGGCGCGCGGCACGTGGCCAAGGTGGTCAGCCAGTCCGAGTTCGTGGCCGCGCTGCCCGAAATCGTCTGGTATCTCGACGAACCCGTGGCCGACCCGGCGCTGGTGCCCTTGTTCTTCATCGCCCGCGAGGCCCGCAAGCACGTCAAGGTGGTGCTGAGCGGCGAGGGCGCCGACGAGCTGTTCGGCGGCTACACGATCTACCGGGAACCGTTGTCGCTCAAGGCTTTCGACTATCTCCCCCGGCCGGTACGCAAGTCGCTGGGCAAGGCCTCCAAACCGCTGCCCGAAGGGATGCGCGGCAAGAGCTTGTTGCATCGCGGGTCGTTGACCCTGGAGGAGCGGTACTACGGCAACGCCCGCAGCTTCTCCGACGACCAGCTACGCGCGGTGCTGCGCAAGTTCAACCCGGACTGGACGCACACCGACGTGACAGCCCCGCTGTACGCCGAATCCGCAGGTTGGGATCCGGTGGCGCGCATGCAACACATCGACCTGTTCACCTGGCTGCGCGGCGACATCCTGGTCAAGGCCGACAAGATGACGATGGCCAACTCGTTGGAGCTGCGGGTCCCGTTCCTGGATCCCGAGGTGTTCGCGGTGGCCTCCCGGCTGCCGTATGAGCAGAAGATCACCCGGACCACCACCAAGTACGCGTTGCGCCGCGCGCTGGAGCCCATCGTGCCTGCGCACGTGCTGCACCGGGCGAAGCTCGGCTTCCCGGTGCCGATTCGGCACTGGCTGCGCGCCGGCGAGCTGCTGGACTGGGCGTATGCGACGGTGGCGGCCTCGCAGACCGGGGATCTGATCGACCTCGCGGCCGTCCGCGCCATGCTCGACGAGCACCGCGCCGGCGAGGCCGATCACAGCCGCCGGTTGTGGACGGTGCTGATCTTCATGTTGTGGCACGCCATCTTCATCGACGGCAGCGTGATACCGCAGATCGGCGAGCCGACCTACCCCGTGCAGCTCTAGAGGGCCGCGGCTATCTCGGCGGCCGCGTCGGCGCCGTAGGCATCGGCGATCCGGGCAATGCCGGCGTCCTTGTCCCAGGTCCATTCCTGCGGGCCGGTGGCTTCCAGTACCAGCACCGCCACCAGCGAGGCCAGCTGCGCCGAACGCTCCAGGCTCAGGCCGGCGGACCGACCGGTGAGGAATCCGGCACGGAACGCGTCGCCGATGCCGGTCGGGTCGGCCTGGTGGGTCTCGGGGACGACGTCGACGTGCACGAAGGTCCCGTCGGAGGACACCAGGTCCACACCCTTGGCGCCGAGAGTGGTGACGCGCAGGCCAATCTGGTTCATCACCTCGGCCTCGCTCAGGCCGGACTTCTGCAGCAGCAGGTCCCACTCGTAATCGTTGGTGAACAGGTAGGTGGCGCCGTCGATGAGCGCACGGATCTGCTCACCGTCCAGGCGCGCCAGCTGCTGGGACGGGTCGGCCGCGAACGCCAGGCCCAGGGCGCGGCATTCCTGCGTGTGGGCGAACATGGCGTCCGGGTCATTGGCGCCGACGATCACCAATTCCGGTGTGCCCGTGCGTGATACGACGTCGGCGAGCTTGATGTTGCGGGCTTCGGACATGGCACCGGGGTAGAACGACGCGATCTGCGCCATGTCGACGTCGGTCGTGCAGACGAAGCGGGCGGTGTAGGCCTGCTCGGAGATCAACACGTTGTCGGTGTTGACGCCGTGGTCATCGAGCCACTGCCGGTAGTCGGAGAAATCCGATCCGGCCGCGCCCACCAGGGCCGCCTTCCCGCCGAGGACGCCGATGGCGAAGGCCATGTTGCCTGCGACACCGCCCCGGTGGATGACCAGATCGTCGACCAGGAAGCTCAGCGACACCTTCTGCAGATGTTCGGGCAGCAACTGCTCGGAGAACTTGCCGGGGAACTTCATCAGATGGTCGGTCGCAATCGAACCGGTCACCGCAATGGTCACGAGTGGTCGCCCTTCATTTCATTAACGAATCTCACGAGGATACGGGTGCACGACAAGAGGTCCGTAGGGCATCTGCCCCGGTGCGCTAGCCTGCCTGAAAGTCCAATTGACGGTCACCCTCGACCGACGAGTCCAAACCTCGACACCGAAACGTATCCGATGTCCTTTCCTCCTCAGGGATTTCCACCGCACCAGATCTCCGGTACCTACCCTGGCACGCTTCCGCCGCCGGTGCAGTACCCGCAGCGCAGGCGGTGGCCGCTCGTCGTGGCGATCGTGGCCGTCGTCGCGGTGATCGCCACCGTGATCGGCGTCGTCGTGGCATTCACGCGGCACCCCGAATCGACGGACAAGCAGATCACCGCCGCCACCGCCCAACCGGCGATTCAGGAGTTTCTCGACGCCCTGGCCGACGGCGACGAGCAGACCATCGCCCGGCACACGCTGTGCGGGCTCTACGACGCGGTCAAAAACCACGATTCGGATCTGGCCCTGGCGGATATGAGCGGCGACGCCTTCCGCAAGCAGTACAAGAACGTCCAGGTGACGTCGATCGACAAGATCGTCTTCCTGTCACCGACGCAGGCGCAGGTGCTGTTCAGCATGAAAGGAACGCCCGCGCCGTCGGGACGGATCCCGTCGAACGCGGGCGGCGAGCGTCAAGCGGTGGCCCAGGTCTTGTCGCAGGACGGCAAGATACTGGTCTGCAGCTACGTGCAGCGCACCGACTAGCTCAGTTGAACGAGTCGCCGCAGGCGCACGAGCCGGTGGCGTTGGGGTTGTCGATGGTGAAACCCTGCTTCTCGATGGTGTCGACGAAGTCGATGGTGGCGCCCTGGATGTACGGCGCGCTCATCCGGTCGACGGTCAGTGCAACCCCGCCGAAATCGGAGGTCAGGTCGCCGTCGAGGGTGCGGTCGTCGAAGAACAGGTTGTAGCGCAGGCCGGCGCAACCGCCCGGCTGCACGGCGATCCGCAGCGCCAGGTCATCGCGACCCTCCTGGTCGAGCAGCGCCTTGGCCTTGCTGGCGGCCGCGTCGGTCAGCACCGCACCATGAGTCTCGGTGGTGGTGTCGTTCTGAAGAGTCATTGGTTCTCCTGAGTGCGTAAGTGCATTCGCGATGTCTCCAACGGTACCTTGTCCGGGCGCTATTCCCGACTCTCGTGCCAACCCGATCCGGTGCGCAGGGCCAGCCCGGTCAGCTGGTTGGCGGCGTCGGCGATGGCCAGCTCCACCGAGCCGGCGAATTCGGTGATCGAATACGCCGAGGCGATCCCCTCCGAGACCAACACCGCAGGCGCCAGCGTGACCTGACCAGCGAGTACCAGCACCGGCGTGCCACGACGGCGGGCTCCGGCGGCCAAGGCGCTGACCACCTTGCCGTGCAGTGACTGGTCGTCGAACTTGCCCTCACCGGTGATGATCAGGTCGGCTGCCGCGATATCGCCGGCCAACCCGGTGTGCTCGGCGATGACGGCGGCGCCCGATTCTCGGCGCCCGCCGAGCGCCAGCAGCGCCGCGCCGATGCCGCCCGCGGCCCCGGCGCCAGGTTTTTGCGCGATGCCGGCGCCCAGGTCAGCGGCCCACGCCGTCAGCCGGGCTTCCAGGATCGCCACCGTCTCCGGATCGGCACCTTTCTGCGGGCCGAACACCGATGCGGCACCCGTAGGTCCGAGTAGAGGGTGTTCGACGTCACTCGCGGCGATCAGCTCGACGTCGGCCAGCCGGGCCCTGGCCGCGTCCAGGCCGCCGAGTGCGTCCACCAGGCCTTGTCCGCCATCGGTGCAACTGCTGCCGCCCAGCCCGACGGCGATCCGGCGGGCACCCGCATCCAGCGCTGCCGCGATCAGTTCGCCCACTCCCCTGCTGTGTGCGGCGAGCGCGGTCTGCACCGTCGGCGGCCCACCGAGCAGGGTCAGCCCGCAGGCCTGCGCGCATTCGATGTAGGCGGTGTCGTCGTGCAGCACCCACTCGGCGGTCACCACCTGGTCCAGCGGCCCGCTGACCTCGGCGTACCGCAGACCACCGAGCCGGCTGGCCAGGACGTCCACGAACCCGGGCCCGCCGTCGGATTGGGGCGCCAAGGTGAAGGTGTCGTCCTCTCGGGCGCGGACCCAGCCGGCGGCGATGGCCTCGGCGGCCTGCACCGCGGTGAGGCTGTCACCGAAGCAGTCCGGGGCCACCAGCACATGCATCCGCCCAGCGTAGGGCGTGCGATCCGGAGCCGCTCGCCGAGGAAGTCCTGTTCGGAAGTACCCTGTGAGCGTGAATCTGCTGGGCCGCAAAAAGGACAATCCGCAACCGGAGGACGTCGCCGCCGACGCGGCAACGCTGCCGGAGACCGGACCGACCGCCGGGAAGGGCAGGCCCACCCCCAAACGCAGTGAGGCCACGCGCAAGCGCGGACCCGTCGCCCCCGCGCCGCTGACCACGTCCGAGGCACGCAAGCGGCGTAAGGAACTCGCCGCGGCCAAGCCCAAGCTGTCCAAGGACGAGCGCAAGGCCGAGAAGGTGTCCCGGCGAGCCGATATGGCCGACCGCCGCGAACGGATGATGGCCGGCGACGACGCCTACCTGCTGCCTCGTGACAAAGGCCCGGTGCGGCGCTACGCCCGCGACATCGTGGACTCCCGGCGCAACCTGCTCGGGCTGTTCATGCCGGTGGCGCTGGGTCTGGTGCTCATCACGCTGGCGGTGCCCGCGGTGGCGGTGCAGAAGTACGTGTCCTACGGCATGCCGGTACTGCTCATCGTCATGGCCATCGACGGTGTGCTGGTGGGCCGCCGGGTGAACCGGATGGTCGACGAGAAGTTCCCCGCCAACACCGAAAGCGGCCTGAAGCTGGGCTTCTATGCCGCCAGCCGCGCCTCGCAGCTGCGCCGGATGCGGGCACCGCGGCCCGCGGTCAATCGCGGCGACGACGTCTGAACCGGTGCGGGTACTCGTCCTCGGCGGGATCCGTTCGGGTAAGTCGGGCTGGGCCGAAGCCGATATCGCCGCCGACGCGGTCCGCTACGTGGCCACCGGCCGCACCGATACCGACGACCCGGACTGGTCGCGCCGCGTCGACGCCCACCGCAGCCGGCGCCCCGCGCACTGGTCCACCGTCGAAACCGCCGATGTGGCAAGCGAATTGCGCGCCGACGCACACACGGCCACGCTGGTCGACGATATCGGCGGCTGGTTGACCGCCGCCATGGACCGCCTCGGGGCGTGGACGGGCGGATCGGTGCGCGCCGAGGTCGACGAACTCTGCGCGGCAGTCACAGGATTCGATGGAAAGCTGACCCTGGTGAGCCCCGAGGTGGGGCTCACCGTCGTGCCCGCAACCGCGGGTGGGCGGCTGTTCGCCGATGAACTGGGCACCCTCAACCAGCGCTTGGCGGCGCTCTGCGACCGGGTGGTGCTGGTGATCGCCGGACAACCCGTAGTGGTGAAGGAGATCACGTGAGTGCGTTCCCGGGGATCGTCCCGCCCGACTCGAAGGCGCTGCAGGCCGCCCTGGCCCGGCAGAACACGCTGACCAAGCCCCCCGGCGCCCTGGGTCGGCTGGAGGAACTGTCGGTGTGGGTCGCGTCCTGTCAGGGGGTGTGCCCACCGCGGCAGTTCGAGCGCGCCCGCGTGGTGGTGTTCGCCGGTGACCACGGGGTGACCGCCTCCGGCGTCTCAGCCTTTCCGCCTGAGGTGACACCGCAGATGGTCGCCAACTTCGACGCCGGCGGAGCCGCCATCAACGTGCTGGCGACGCTGGCCGGAGCGGGTGTGCGGGTGGCCGACATCGCCGTCGACGCCGAACCCCTGAGCCCGGCGATCGGCGCGCACAAGGTGCGCCGCAGCAGCGGCAACATCGCGGTCGAGGATGCCCTCAGCGCCGACGAGGTCACCGCCGCCATCGCAGCGGGGCGCGCCATCGCCGACGAAGAGGTCGACGGCGGCGCGGATCTGCTCATCGCCGGTGACATGGGCATCGGGAACACCACGCCCGCAACCACTTTGATCGCGGCGGCGACCCGGTCCGAACCGGTGACGGTGGCCGGCCGCGGCACCGGTGTCGACGACGCGGGCTGGGCCCGCAAGGTCTCGGCCATCCGCGACGCGCTGTACCGCGCACGCAGCTCCACCACGGATCCGGAGGCGCTGCTGCGGATCTGCGGCGGCGCCGACCTCGCGGCGATGGCGGGCTTCCTGGCCCAGGCCGCGGTGCGTCGTACCCCGGTGCTGCTCGACGGGGTGGTGGTCACCGCGGCCGCCGTGATCGCCGAGATGCTCGCGCCCGGCGCCCGAGGCTGGTGGCAGGCCGGGCACCTCTCCACCGAGCCGGCCCACACGCTGGCGCTGGACCATCTCGCGCTGACGCCGATCGTCGATCTCGGTATGCGCCTGGGCGAGGGCACCGGCGCCGCTGTCGCCCTGCCGATCGTGCGGGCCGCGGTGGCCACCCTGGCCTCGATGGCCACCTTCGACGAAGCCCAGGTTTCCGGCGCGTGACGTGATCGGTTCCCTAAGTTCGGCTTTCGCGTTCGGCACCGTGTTGCCGTTGCGGGTGAGGACCCCGTTCGGGCGAGGCGCACTGACCGCACTGCCCGTGGTGGGTGTCGCGCTCGGTGGACTGGCCGCGCTGACGGTGTGGGGCGCTTCCCACCTGTACGGCCCGGGTGCGCTGGCGGGACTGCTCGCCGTGGCGGTGCTGTTGTTGTGCACCCGCGGCCTGCACATCGACGGCTTGTCGGACACCGTCGACGGACTCGGCTGCTACGGACCGCCCGAACGGGCACTCACCGTGATGCGCGGCGGCGCGGCGGGCCCATTCGGGGTGGCCGCAGTGGTGCTGGTGATCGTGTTGCAGGGCTTGACTTTCGGCGAGCTGAGCGTCGCCGGCCTGGTGGTCGCCGTCACCGCCGGCAGGGTCGCGATCGTGCTGACCTGCCGGCGTGGGGTACCCGCGGCCGAGGGCAGCACTCTGGGCGCGCTGGTGGCCGGATCCCAACCGTGGTGGGTGGCCGCGAGCTGGGCGGTCGCGCTGGCGGCCGCCGCGATCCCCGCGGCGGCGCGACCGTGGCAGGGACCCGTGACGGTGCTCGCGGCGCT
>JAHFVC010000069.1 GCA_023264765.1 Mycobacterium sp.
GGTCGACGGCGGTATGGGCATGGGGCACTAGAACTTCTCGAATTCGCGTCAACAGTAAGGACTTTCACATGGGCATTCTCGAAGGCAAGCGCATCCTCGTCACGGGGATCATCACCGACTCGTCGATCGCGTTCCACATCGCCAAGCAGGCCCAGGAGGCGGGCGCCGAACTGGTGCTGACCGGATTCGACCGGCTCAAGTTGATCCAGCGCATCGCCGACCGGTTGCCCAACCCGGCGCCGCTGCTCGAGCTCGACGTGCAGAACCCCGAGCACCTGGACTCGCTGGCCGGCCGCATCACCGAGGTGATCGGCGAGGGCAACAAGCTCGACGGCGTGGTGCACTCCATCGGCTTCATGCCGCAGACCGGCATGGGCGTGAACCCGTTCTTCGACGCGCCGTACGAGGATGTCGCCAAGGGCATCCACATCTCCGCGTACTCCTATGCCTCGTTGGCCAAGGCGACGCTGCCGGTGCTCAACGAGGGCGGCAGCATCGTCGGCATGGACTTCGACCCCACCCGGGCGATGCCGGCCTACAACTGGATGACGGTCGCCAAGAGCGCGCTGGAATCGGTGAACCGGTTCGTCGCCCGTGAAGCGGGCGCGTTCGGCGTGCGCTCCAATCTCGTTGCCGCCGGACCGATCCGGACCCTGGCCATGGCCGCCATCGTCGGCGGTGCGCTGGGCGCCGAGGCGGGCGACCAGATGCGGCTGCTCGAAGAGGGCTGGGACCAGCGGGCTCCGGTCGGCTGGAACATGAAGGATCCGACCCCGGTCGCCAAGACGGTGTGCGCCCTGTTGTCGGACTGGCTGCCCGCCACCACCGGGTCCATCATCTACGCCGACGGTGGCGCCAGCACCCAGCTGCTCTAATGGAGTTCGATGCGCTGCTGTTGCTGTCCTTCGGGGGCCCCGAAGGGCCCGAGCAGGTGCGCCCGTTCCTGGAGAACGTGACGCGGGGACGCAACATCCCGGCACATCGGCTCGACGAGGTGGCCGAGCATTACCTGCATTTCGGGGGAGTGTCCCCGATCAACGGCATCAACCGCGCGTTGATCGAGCAGCTGCGCCTCCAATTGCCCGGTCTGCCGGTCTATTTCGGTAACCGTAACTGGGAGCCGTACGTCGAGGACACCGTCACCGCGATGCAGGCCGACGGGGTGCGCCGCGCCGCGGTGTTCACCACGTCGGCCTGGGGTGGCTACTCCAGTTGCCGCCAGTACGTCGAGGACATCGCCAGGGGGCGTGCCGCGGCGGGGGAGGGCGCACCCGAGCTGGTGAAGTTGCGCCAGTACTTCGACCATCCGCTGATGGTCGAGATGTATGCCGAATTCGTCTCCACCGCACTGCGTTCCGCACAGCCGGGAGCACGGCTGGTGTTCACCGCGCATTCGATACCGATCGCCGCCGATCAGCGCTACGGGCCCAACCTCTACAGCGGGCAGGTGGCCTACGCCGCGCAGCTGGTGGCCGCCGCGGCCGGGGTGGCCGACTACGACCAGGTGTGGCAGTCGCGGTCCGGGCCACCGCAGGTGCCGTGGCTGGAACCCGATGTGGCCGACCATGTTCGCGCGCTGGCGCGCGACGGGGTCACCGCTGTGACGGTGTGCCCCATCGGATTCGTCGCCGACCACATCGAGGTGGTCTGGGATCTGGACAGCGAACTGCGCGACGTCGCCGACGAGCTGGGTGTCGAGTTGACGCGGGCAGCCACGCCCAACGCGGATCCCCGCTACGCCAGACTGGCCGCCGAATTGATGGCCGAATTGCGGGACGGGCGGGAGCCGGCGCGCGTCCTCGGGACCGACCCGGCCCCCGGGCACGGCTGCAGCGTGGACGGTGCGCCGTGCTCGCGCAGCTGCCCGCGCGAGCTGTAGAACCTCAGCGCTGCCAGGCCGAATACAGGATGCTGCTGACGGCCGCGAGCCGGGCCGAGCGCACCACCGAGGCCAGCGGGCGCAGCGTATCGCTGGCGATCTGCATCGCCGACGAACTCTGCAGCCCGATCGGCATCAGGCCCGAACTGACGGTGATGATGGCGTCCACGTGGGCGGCGTTCTCCAGGATCCGCAACGCCCGCTCCGGAGCGTGATCCGGCGCCCGGTGCAGCCGGGTGGCCTCCAGTAGTTGTTCCACCATGCCGCGCGGGTCGTCCACGTCGGCGGCACTGGCGCCGGCCCGCAGGGCGCCCAGCGCATCGGCCGCCGAGCGCACCGCGGAGCGCAGGGTGAACTCGGCCTCACCGAGATCGAGGTGCTCCACGACACCCGCCGCCGGAACCGAGTACACCGTCCACGCAAGGGAAATCGGGTCCGGCTCGAAGTCGGGATCGTCGAGGTCCTCGTAGTCGAACTCGGGCACCAAGCCGACGGCGCTGGCCGGATCGTGGCCGACGATGATGGCCTCACCGACGGTGACGGCGTCCCGCTGGAACTGGGTGCCCGCAGGCAGGCCGCGGACATCACCGGGGACGGGCAGTACCAGCGCCAGTGCGGGGCGCCCGACCGGCGGGCCCGCGGCGGTGCGCATGGTCTGCAGCAACGACATCGTTCCGGAATGGAACAGGTCCGGCCAGGGCAGGCCGGTGCAGCCGGCGGCCACCGAATCGTAGGCGGTCACCGAATGCTTTGGCGCCCATTGGGATAACGCGTCCAGGACATCGTCCGGCGCGGCGACTCCCGCGAGCCAGGAGTTCACCCACACCGACAGAGAAGCACTCGGGCACCACATGATGCTCGCAGTGTAATTGCTGGTGACAGTTACGGCCTGATTGCCCGCGTACGCGTCGGAAAACGCTAGGCTTTCCTGTATGCCCGCTTTGATCTGGCTGGTCGCGGCACTGGCCCTTGCCGGCGCGGAAGCGTTGACGGGTGACTTCTTCTTGCTCATGCTCAGCGGCGGCGCGCTGGCCGCGACGGGCACCAGCTTCTTCTTCGACTTGCCCATCTGGGCCGACGGCGCCGTGTTCCTCGTCGTGTCGGTGCTTCTGGTCGTGCTGGTGCGCCCCGCTCTGCGGCGCCGGTTCACCGCGGGCACGGGGCTACCCGAGCCCGCCAAGGCGCTGGAGGGCAAGAGCGCGCTGGTGCTGGACACCGTGGCCCGCCACGCCGGACAGGTCAAGCTCGACGGTGAGGTCTGGACGGCCAGGCCGTTGAACGACAACGATGTCTTCGAACCCGGCGATCACGTCACCGTGATCCGGATCGACGGGGCCACCGCAGTCGTCTACAAGACCATCTGATCCTGGGGAAGGAACCCACCATGGAAGGTGCTGTCGCCGGCATCGTGCTGCTGGCCGTACTGGTGCTGTTCGCCATCATCGTCGTCGCCAAGTCGGTCGCGCTGATACCGCAGGCCGAGGCCGCGGTCATCGAGCGGTTGGGCCGCTACAGCAAGACGGTCTCCGGCCAGCTGACCCTGTTGTTGCCGTTCGTCGACAAGATCAGGGCCCGGGTGGACCTGCGTGAGCGGGTGGTGTCGTTCCCGCCGCAACCGGTGATCACCGAGGACAACCTGACGGTGAACATCGACACCGTCGTGTACTTCCAGGTCACCAACCCGCAGGCCGCGGTCTACCAGATCAGCAACTACATCGTCGGTGTCGAGCAGCTGACCACCACCACGCTGCGCAATGTCGTCGGCGGTATGACTCTGGAGCAGACCCTGACGTCCCGCGATTCCATCAACGGGCAGCTGCGCGGCGTGCTCGACGAAGCCACCGGCCGCTGGGGTCTGCGCGTGGCCCGGGTCGAGCTGCGCAGCATCGACCCGCCGCCGTCGATCCAGGAGTCGATGGAGAAGCAGATGCGCGCCGACCGCGAGAAGCGCGCGATGATCCTGATGGCCGAAGGTAGCCGGGAATCGGCCATCAAGGCGGCCGAGGGGCAGAAGCAGGCCCAGATCCTGTCGGCCGAAGGTGCCAAGCAGGCGGCCATCCTGGCCGCCGAGGCCGACCGGCAGTCCCGGATGCTGCGTGCGCAGGGTGAACGAGCGGCCGCCTACCTGAAAGCGCAGGGCGAGGCCAAAGCCATCGAGAAGACGTTCGCCGCGATCAAGGCCGGCCGGCCCACCCCGGAGATGCTGGCCTACCAATACCTGCAGACCCTGCCCGAGATGGCCAAGGGCGAGGCCAACAAGGTGTGGCTGGTGCCCAGCGACTTCGGTTCTGCGCTGGAGGGATTCACCAAGATGCTGGGTGCGCCCGGATCCGACGGGGTGTTCCGGTACACGCCCTCGCCGGTCGAGGAGAGCCTGCCCAAGCCCGAGGACGACTCCGCGGAAGTGGCCACGTGGTTCGACACGCAGACCGACCCGGCCATCGCGCAGGCGGTGGCCCGGGCCGAGGCGGAGGCGCGGTCCACCACTCCGCCGCTGGGTAGCGCCGCACCCGCACCCCCGGCCTCGCTGCCGCCCACCCCGCCCGCCGGCGGCTTCGACAACCCGACCCAACAGCTGTCCGGCCCGTACCCGGGCGGCACGCACCGGGCGTAGCTACCGGCGGCGCGGCTCGGCAATTCGGGCCGACTGCCGGTCTCCAACCGGTCACGGGCAGGCAGGCGAATAGATGTGGATTCGGCGAGATGTTGCTGAACGCGTCGATAATTTGTCCGCGGTGACATATCTTGGTGTTGCTGAAAGCCCGTCACGATAGAGGTGGCCGGTATTAGGTGACCGGTGAAACAGGGGTGCGAGGGGCGATGTCATGACGCGTATGCGCGGCGCGGTGGGCGTATGTGCGGTCTCGGCCACCCTGTTCCTCAATTGCGCAGCCATCGCCGTGGCAGATACCGGCAGCGAGGGCGGCGATTCGGGGTCGAAGTCCAGCGCGAGCGCCGACTCTTCCTCGGCGGGCGCTGCGACCGGTGGACCCACGTCGACCATCAAGAACGCGCGACCCGGGACCGTTATTGCTGGCAACCTGCAGGAGCAGGTGCGGACCGCGGTCCGTGACTTCACTGGAGCCCTGAATGGCGCCGGCGGCGTGCACCATCCGCCGAAGGTGACGATCTTCCCCAAGCCGCGTTCACAGCAGAAGGCCGGCGAACCCGATTCCGACGGCTCGACCGGGTCCGCGTCGACGGCCACCTCCGACCCGGACAGTTCTGCTCAGCAGCCCTCGACGCAGGACCAGGCGGTCACCGACGGCACTGCCGTCACGCCGGCCGCTGCCGGTGGTGACTCCGGCACGGTGTCACCCGCCGCGTCGACGCCGCCGTCGGTCCCGGCGACCGCCAAGCCGGGCCCGCCGTCGGGGTCGCCGCTGGCCGCCTCCGTGGCCGGTTCGCTCCATTCCGCGGCCAGTTCCGTGAAGGACGCGGTGGATGCGTTGCCCGCGCTGCTCGCCGCGTTGCCGACGTCGAAAGACCCCATCGGTGACGTGCTGGCGACAGTCCAGTCGATGCTGACCTCGGTGGGTGACTCGGTCACCACCATCACCGAGATCCCGGGCGACCTCTCAACTCTGCTCGGCTTCCCGGCAGGCACGGCCCCGGTCACCACCACGGCCACCGGGGGCGCTCCGCTGCACACAACCACCGCACCGGCGGCGGTGTCGCCCATCGACCTGCTGCCGGTCCTGCTGGCGCCGGTCCCCACCGACACCCCGGTCGTCGCCGGCCCCGTCGCCGTGCCGCCCGTCTTCGCGGGCACCACCTCGGTGGGGCTCGGCCAGGAATTGACGCGGACCGTGCCGATGGCCCTGCACGGCGCCAGCTCGGCCGGCTCAACGGCGTCGGTGCTGGAACGCGCCGTCAGCAAGATGTTGATTCCGGTGTCGATCGCGGCGCTGGCCACCCTCGCCCTGCCCGGGGTGGGCGGTCTGCTGGTGCTGAGCGTGCTCGGGGTGCGCATCGGCTATCGCCAGGCCAAGGCCAACTTCGTCCTGCAGGCCTCGGGCATCTCGCGCTTCGCGGGTCCCGGACCGCTGGGAGTGGTGCGCTCCGGATCGTTCATCACGCTGCACACCCGTGCCGCGCAGCCCCGCAGTACACGCACCGGCACGCCCGCCGTCGTCACCCTGCGGGCCGTTCACACGATGGATCGCGCCGCTTAGGTCCGTTTCGCCCCGTGGTGCCGCCGGTGCGCCCGGATCTCGTAGATCAGGCCGCCGAGCCCCACGCTCGCCGTACACAGTGAGACCAGGAACAGCAGTGGGCTGATGTTCCCGGTGAGGGCGTCACCCAGGATGACGATGGCCGCGGTGCCCGGCGTCAGACCGACGATGGTGGCCAGCGTGTAGGGCAGCACCCGGACCGCCGACGCCCCGGCGGCGTAGTTGAGCACCGAGAACGGGACCGCCGGAATCATCCGCATCGACAACACCGACACCCAGCCACGCTCGCGTAGCCGGGCGTCCAACGTGTCGACCCGAGGATGCCGGACCAGTCGGCTCAGCTGCCATCCCGCCGCACGCACCAGGATCAACGCCAGCACCGCACTCAGGGCGCTTGCCACCACCGCGATGGGCACGCCCAGCCACGGACCGAACAGCAGACCCGCCGCGAGGGTGAACGCGGTCCGGGGGAAGGGGAAGACCGTCACCACCACATGGGCGAGGAAGAAGGCCAGCGGGAACCACGCGCCGAGGGAGGTGGCCCAGTCGCGGAGCTGCACGGCGCTCGGCAACGGCACCAGGAGGGCGATTGCGACGAGAATCACACTGACGGTGCAGATGACGATCACCCGGCGCCGGGGTAGCTGCGTTGCGGCCGACGTCACCGCGGTCCAGACCGTGCGCAACGTACTGCCGACGGGCTTCACGTCCGCCAAGCCTACGGGCCGACGGGGGCGGCGGGAAAAACGCTACCGCCCAGTAGCCTTTGCCCGCCGTACGCTGCCGTGATACCGATCATTTAGCCTCAGTGGACAAGGGTCCAGTCACAGCTGGCTAGTCTAACTAGGTCAGACAGGGCCCAACCCCTGGCTTTATCCCCAAGCCGCGATTACCCAGGAGCCGCGAGTGTCCTCGAGCGTCATTGAATCGGATCGCGAGCGCTGGCGTTCCGGCGTGGCCGGTGTGCTGGCGAAGAGCAGCCGCCGCGACCCCGCGGAGCTGCCCGCCGAGCCCGAACGTCTGCTCGACTCACCCACCTACGAGGGTTTCCCCGTGCGGCCGCTCTACACGGCCCTGGACGGACATGCCGAGGCCCCGCTGCCGGGGCAGTGGCCCTTCACCCGGGGCGGCGACGCGCTGCGCGACGTACAGGCGGGCTGGAAGGTCGCCGAGGTGTTCCCCCTGCCCGGCCGGTCCGCGGTCGCCGAGGGCAACGGTGCGGTGCTGGGCGCCCTCACCGACGGTGCCAGCGCACTGGCGCTGCGCGTCGGCACCGGCGGGGTGTCCCCGGCGGAGCTCGACCGCCTGCTCGAGGGCGTGTTCCTGGATCTGGTTCCGGTCATCCTCGACGCGGGTGCCGACTACACGGCCGCGACCGACGCGGTGCTGGCGCTGATCGAAGGCTTCGACGACGAGCAGCGCGCCCGGCTGTCGGTGGACTTCGGTGCAGATCCCTTGACCGCGGCGTTGACCGGCGCCCCGTCCGCCACCCTCGACGAGGTCGTCGCCGCGGCAGGCAAGGCCGCCGGATATCGCGGGGGAGTCCGCGCCGTCACCGTCGACGGGCTCGCGCTGCACAACCTGGGCGCCAGCGCGTCCTGGGAGCTGGCCGGTGCCATCGCCGCCGGTGTCGGGTACCTGCGCATCCTCACCGAGGCCGGCGTGGCCGCGGCCGACGCCGTCTCGCAGATCAGCTTCCGCTTCGCCGCCGACGACGACCAGTTCCTCACCATCGCCAAACTGCGGGCCGCGCGCACGCTGTGGGCCCGGGTGGCCGAGGTGGTCGGAGCGCCGGAGCGCGGTGCGGCCACCATTCACGCCGTCACGTCGTCGCCGATGATGTCGCAGCGCGACCCCTGGACGAACATGTTGCGCACCACGGTCGCCGCGTTCGCCGCCGGTGTGGGCGGCGCCGACACCGTGCTGGTACAGACCTTCGACTCGGCGATCCCCGGTGGCCTGGCCGGCACCGCGACCAGCTTCTCGCGCCGGATGGCCCGCAACACTCAGCTGTTGCTGCTGGAGGAATCCCATCTGGGCCGCGTGCTCGACCCCAGCGGTGGCTCGTGGTTCGTCGAAGATCTCACCGCGAGCCTGGCCGAGCAGGCCTGGGCGCATTTCCAGGAGCTGGAGAGCCACGGCGGATTCGCCTCGGCGCACGACCATCTCACCGGCCGCATCGCCGAGATCCGCGACCGCCGGGCCGCTGACATCGCGCACCGCCGTAAGGCGCTCACCGGGGTGAACGAATTCCCGAACCTGGCCGAAGCCGCACTCGCCGAACAAGATTCGACGCCCGCGGTCGCGCGCTACGCCGCGGGCTTCGAGGCCCTGCGGGACCGCTCGGATGCCTATCTGCGCGCCAACGGCGCGCGACCGCAGGTGTTGTTGCTGCCGCTGGGCCCACTCGCCGAACACAACATCCGCACCACTTTCGCCGCCAACCTGCTGGCCTCGGGCGGTATCGAAGCGGTCAACCCCGGCACCGTGGACGCCGCCGGTGTCGCCGCCGCGGCCGGCGGCCTCACCGTGGCGGTGATCTGCGGAACCGACGCGCGCTACGGCAGTGAGGCCTCCGACGTCGTGGCGGCCGCGCACGCGGCCGGCCTCGCGCAGGTCTACCTGGCCGGACCGGAGAAGGCCGTCGCCGATGCGGCGTCGCGGCCCGACGATTACCTGACTGCGAAAATCGATGCGGTCGAAGCGCTTTCGAACCTGCTCACCCGATTGGGGGCCTAGCCATGACCGTGTCCACAGGAATCGGGAGTTTCGCCGACATCCCGCTGCACGGCGACAGGGAACCCGCCGCGCCCACCGCCGAGGCGGTCTCCGAGCTCACGGCGGCCGCGGCCACCGCGCACGGCTACACCCCCGAGCAAATCGACTGGGTCACGCCGGAGGGCATCGAGGTCAAGCCGGTCTACACCGCGCAGGACAGGGACGCCGTGACCACCGCCGGCTACCCACTGGACACCTTCCCGGGTGAGCCGCCCTTCATCCGCGGCCCGTACCCGACCATGTACGTCAACCAGCCGTGGACCATCCGCCAGTACGCCGGCTTCTCCACCGCCGCGGAGTCCAATGCGTTCTACCGTCGCAACCTGGCCGCCGGTCAGAAGGGTCTGTCGGTGGCCTTCGACCTGGCGACCCACCGCGGCTACGACTCGGATCACCCCCGCGTCGCCGGCGACGTCGGGATGGCGGGCGTGGCGATCGACTCGATCCTGGACATGCGCCAGTTGTTCGACGGGATCGACTTGGGCAGCGTCTCGGTGTCGATGACGATGAACGGTGCGGTGCTGCCCATCCTGGCGCTCTATGTGGCCGCGGCCGAGGAGCAGGGTGTGCCGCCGGAGAAACTGGCAGGCACCATCCAGAACGACATCCTCAAAGAGTTCATGGTCCGCAACACCTACATCTATCCGCCCAAGCCGTCCATGCGCATCATCTCCGACATCTTCGGTTACACCAGCGCGAAGATGCCGAAGTACAACTCCATCTCGATCTCGGGCTATCACATCCAGGAGGCCGGTGCGACAGCCGATCTGGAGCTGGCCTACACATTGGCCGACGGCGTCGAGTACATCAAGGCCGGCCTGGACGCGGGCCTGGACATCGACAAGTTCGCGCCCCGGCTGTCGTTCTTCTGGGGCATCGGGATGAACTTCTTCATGGAGGTCGCCAAGCTGCGCGCGGGCCGCCTGCTGTGGAGCGAGCTGGTCGCACAGTTCGACCCGAAGAGCTCCAAATCCCTTTCCCTGCGCACACATTCGCAGACCTCGGGATGGTCGCTGACGGCCCAGGATCCGTTCAACAACGTCGCGCGCACCTGTATCGAGGCGATGGCCGCCACCCAGGGGCACACCCAGTCGCTGCACACCAACGCCCTCGACGAGGCGCTGGCGCTGCCGACCGACTTCTCCGCCCGGATCGCCCGCAACACCCAGCTGCTGCTGCAGCAGGAGTCCGGCACCACCCGGCCGATCGACCCGTGGGGTGGGTCTTACTACGTCGAATGGCTGACCCACCAACTGGCGGAGAAGGCGCGCGCCCACATCGCCGAGGTCGCCGAGCACGGCGGCATGGCGCAGGCGATCGCCGAGGGCATCCCGAAACTGCGCATCGAGGAGGCCGCCGCGCGCACGCAGGCGCGGATCGACTCCGGTGCCCAGCCGCTGATCGGGGTGAACAAGTACCAGGTCACCGAGGATCAGGAGATCGAGGTCCTCAAGGTCGAGAACAGCCGGGTGCGGGCCGAGCAGCTGGCCAAGCTGGCCAGTCTGCGTGCCGAGCGCGACGAGGCCGCCACCCAGGCCGCGCTGGCGGAGCTGACCCGTGCCGCGGGCGTGCACGAAGCTGCAGGCGAGGACGGGCTGGGCAACAACCTGCTGGCGCTGGCGATCGACGCGGCGCGCGCCAAGGCGACTCTCGGCGAGATCTCCGATGCGCTGGAGCAGGTCTACGGCCGGCATCAGGCCGAGATCCGGACCATCTCCGGGGTGTACCGCGACGAGGTGGGGGGCAGCGGGAACGTGAGCACCGCAACGGAATTGGTCCAGAAGTTCGCCGAGGCCGACGGTCGCCGCCCGCGGATCCTGGTCGCCAAGATGGGCCAGGACGGTCACGACCGCGGCCAGAAGGTGATCGCCACCGCGTTCGCCGACATCGGCTTCGACGTGGACGTCGGCTCGCTGTTCTCCACCCCGGAGGAGGTGGCCCAGCAGGCCGCTGACAACGATGTGCACGTCGTCGGGGTGTCCTCGCTGGCGGCAGGTCACCTGACGCTGGTGCCCGCCCTGCGCGACGCACTGGCCGCGGTGGGCCGGCCCGACATCATGGTCGTGGTGGGTGGCGTCATCCCTCCCGGCGATTTCGACGAGCTGTACGCTGCGGGCGCGACGGCGATCTTCCCGCCGGGCACGGTCATCGCAGACGCGGCGATCGGCCTGCTCGACAAGCTCGCCGAGCGGTTGGGATATCAGCTGAGCTAGTGGCGCCTTCCCTTCACGATCTCGCCGCGGCGATCCGCAATGGCGAGCGCGCCGCGCTGGCGCGGGCCATCACCCTGGTCGAGTCGACCAGGGCCGATCACCGGGCGCGCGCGCAGCAGCTGCTGCTGGAACTGATGCCCGAAGCGGGCCGCGCGCTGCATGTCGGGATCACCGGTGTGCCCGGGGTGGGGAAGTCGACCACCATCGAGGCACTCGGGATGCATCTGATCGAGCAGGGCCACCGTGTCGCGGTGCTGGCCGTCGACCCGTCCTCGACGCGGACGGGTGGCTCCATCCTCGGTGACAAGACGCGGATGGCCCGGCTGGCCGTGCATCCCGACGCTTACATCAGGCCGTCGCCGACCTCCGGCACGTTGGGCGGCGTGGCCAGGGCCACCAGGGAGACCATCGTGCTGCTGGAAGCGGCCGGGTTCGACGTGATCCTGGTCGAGACGGTCGGGGTCGGGCAGTCCGAGGTGACGGTCGCCGGCATGGTCGACACCTTCGTCTTCCTCACCCTCGCCCGCACCGGCGACCAGCTCCAAGGCATCAAGAAGGGCGTCCTGGAGTTGGCGGATGTCGTGGTGGTCAACAAGGCCGACGGGAAGCACGCGGTGGAGGCCAAGGCGGCCGCGCGGGAGCTGACGGCGGCGTTGCGTCTGATCTATCCACGCGAAACGCTATGGCGGCCGCCAGTTCTCACGATGAGCGCGCTGACCGGTGACGGTCTGGTGCAGTTGTGGGACACCATCGAAAAGCACCGCCGTGTGCTCACCGACGCGGGGGAGTTCGAGGCACGTCGGCGCACGCAGCAGGTGGAGTGGACCTGGGCGATGGTGCGCGACGCCGTGCTGGACCGGGTGCTCTCACACCCCGCGGTCCGCGGATCACGCGCGGACGTCGAGCGCCGTGTGCGTGACGGTGAGTTGACCCCGGCGCTGGCGGCGCAGGAGATCCTGGATGCCGCCGACAGCCCGTGAAGTTGACCGGGGTTCGCAGACAAGGCTTCTCGGACGGCGCCGGCGACCGCTGCGGGTATACACTACGACCGCTGGTGAACCCGTGAAGATCGGTGCTGAACCTGGCAGTGATTGGTTGCTTTGGCCAGGTGCATGTAAGTATGTGACGTATCCGGCAATTTTGCTGACTCGGACTTGTCCGCGGTCGCTTCCACTCGGAGGTTCCAGGCCTTGACCCAAGTCTTTCTCTCCACCTGGGGGCAGAACGACAACATCGGCGACTCCATCCTCCGGCGCGGTCTCCTGCGCAGCTTTCAAGGCATGGACGGAGTCGAACTGCATGTGCACGTGGGGCGTAAGGAGCCGGGCGAGGCCAATGACGAGGGCTACCTGAGCGCGCTAGGCCTGCGTGGTGACGAGGTGCTCTACGACCGGGCGATCGACTGGCTCAGGGGGGCTTCGACGAAGGTCTTCGCAAAGCGCACCATCATCGTGCTGCCCGCCGGCGAGATCAGCTACCCGAAGTTCGGAAAGGGTGTGGCGGCCGCCGGCAATCTGCTGGTCGCGCTCGCGCGCCGGGCGCGCGGCGGGACCGCGCTGCAGGTGGGTGCCGGCGTGCGGATGTCGACGGTCGGCGACCAGGCCACGTCCGCCTCGCGGAAAGTCAACGAAACCGTCGCCGTCCCGCTGCTGGACCGGGTGTCCCGCCGCGCCATGGCGATGGTCGCCTGGCGGGATTCGGCGACCAGGAACTCGTTCGGAGTCGGCGAGGTCCTGCCGGACTGGGCTTTCGGCGAGGGCACCGACCCGCAGTCCGGGGGTCTGGGACCCGCGCTCGCGAAGCGCCGAGTACTGGCCGTCACCACCCGGCGCGACCGCGGGGATCTGAACAGCGAGAAGATCGCCCAGCTGCGGGGTCTGGCGGATCGCCACAACCTGGAGCTGCAGGCGTACAGCCAGGTGCGCCGCGATCGTGAGCACACGGTGCGGCTGGCGCAGGCGCTGCACCCGGGCACTGAACCCATGTTGTTCGAGGACCAGACCCATGCCGAGTGGGAACAACAGGTCCGCGCGCTGCACCGCACTTCGGCCATCGTGGCCAGCGACCGCGCCCACGCCCTGATCATCGGTGCCACCGAAGGCGCGGTTCCGGTGGCGATCTCCAACTGGACGACCGAGAAGCCGGTCCGGACGATGCGGGCCGGTGGCATCTCGGTGCCCTCGGATTCGGAGTGCACGGTCGAGGCTGTCCAGAGCTATGTGGCCGCTCAGCTCGCGGAGCCGACGTCCATCGAACGCCCCGTCCGTGAGGCGCGCGAGCAAATTGCGCAGGCCCGGATCCGCATGCGGGCCATCGTCAACAACGTCGAATCGACATCCTGACCCACACCGGGGTGCGCTCGCGCTAACTGGCGTCAAAAGTGTTGTCCTGCACTGCTTTTCGCTTCAACGCGGGCTCCCGCGAGGAGCGTGCCCGCCGCATGGTCCCGGCGGGCCACGGCACTGGCCAGAAACCGATCCGACGTGCGGAATGCGCACCGCCTCACGGATGGGTAACACCCCTCGATAGTTAGCTATGCATGCGGGTAAATTAATTGCTGTGACGTACGCAATAGAGGGAGAGCGCAGCGTGGCGCCCCTGCATAGTGTCGATCTGCCGCATGGCGTGCAAGGTGCCGCGGACCCCAGCTTCGGCTGCGCGGTGAAGGCCTTCGCGCAACTGTTCGGTCACCGCCGCATGGGTGGCGGCGCGTTGTCGGTGTATCTGGACGGGGTTCCCGTGGTCGACGTGTGGACCGGCTGGTCCGACCGCCGCGGCAACCGAGCCTGGACTGCCGACACGGGTGCGATGGTGTTCTCGGCGACCAAGGGCCTGGCCTCCACCGTCATCCACCGGCTCGTCGACCGCGGCCTCATCGACTACGACGTCCCCGTCGCCGAGTACTGGCCGGAGTTCGCGGCCAACGGCAA
The DNA here is from genome assembly GCA_023264765.1 of Mycobacterium sp. Taxonomy (GTDB): domain Bacteria; phylum Actinomycetota; class Actinomycetes; order Mycobacteriales; family Mycobacteriaceae; genus Mycobacterium. The sequence continues at coordinate 13,976 of JAHFVC010000069.1, forward strand.
GGCGGCGATCACCGTCCGCGACGTCATGCGGCACCGGGCCGGACTGTCACAGCTGGGCCCCTGCACCAAGGCCGAGTTGCTCGACCACCAACTCATGGAGCAGCGCGTCGCGGCCGCCCGGCCAGGCCTGTTCCACGGCCGACCGGCCTACCACGCGCTCACCTATGGCTGGCTGCTGGCCGGCCTGGGCCGGGCGGTGACCGGGAGCGGGATGGGGGAGCTGTTCCGCTCCGAGTTGGCCGCCCCGCTGGGCGTCGACGGGGTGTACCTGGGTCGCCCGCCGGCCGCGGCGCCGACGCAACCCGCGCGGATCATCGGACCGCAGGGCGCCTGGGAGAACCCGATCTTCAACGCCGTCGCCCCTCGTCTGGCCGCGCTGCCGTTCTCGGGCGGTTTCGGCGCGATGTACTTCCCCGGCATGCGGTCGATGGTGCAGGGCCAGATGCCGCTGCTCGACAGCGAGATGGCCTCGGCGAACGGCGTGGTGACCGCACGTGCGCTCGCCCGTGTCTATGGCGCCGTCGCCAACGGCGGCGAACTGGACGGGACCCGGTTCCTGTCCAGGACGCTGGTGGAGGGCCTCACGGGCAGCCCGAGTCTGCATCCCGACGGCTCCATGCTGATGCCGATGTCGTTCCACCTCGGCTACCACGGGCTGCCGTTGCCCGGCGTGCTGCCGGGATTCGGTCACGTCGGTCTCGGCGGCTCGCTGGGCTGGGCCGACCCCGCGTCGGGGCTTGCTTTCGGGTACGTCCACAACCGGCTGCTGACTCCCATGCTGGTACCCGACCAGGCCGGTTTCGTGGCCACCGCAGCGCTGATCCGGCGGGCCGCCGGACAGGCCCGGGAACGGGGCTTCAGCGGGATTCCGCAGTTCGGCGCGCCTTTCGCGTATCCCGCCTCGGCCGCCGGCTAGGCGGTTCGGCGCGGGCGCTCCAGATTTTGCCTGAGCCTGAAACTAACTCTTCAGTAAGGTCCCGGGCGGATATTGCTGGGGCCGTCCCGGGCTCGAGGCGGGGCAGGGTCGCCATGGCAGTGGTGGCCGACGTCACGTCCGGACTTCGCCACCTTTCCTAGGTGACTTTGGGTCCCGTTGGTCGTTACCTACTCATCGGTTGCCATATGAGTTCGGAGTGAGTCATCGTGAAGCGAGCAGCATCCTCGACGCGGTGCACTGCTGGGGCGGATGTTACTCGTGTTTCTGCTGCTAGTGGCCGTAGACGCCGGTGTGGCGGAGTGGGTGAACACTTGTTCCGCTACGATCCGGGAGCGATTGGCTAATAATTTACGTTAGCTGCTATTATTAGCTGCTGTATGGCGTGGCTAATGTCGATCTCAGCTAAGTGACGTACGCCACATTTACTGAGACGTTAATTTCTATGCCTACGCGCAGGTGACAGGCGTATCGGCAAGTAGCTAGGCGATCTTGATATTGCTCGTGTAGCCTGCGCGTCGCGGCGTTTGAAACTGTAAAGTCCTTAGCGGATTTGCTCGGTTTTTAACGTCATCGTCAACGCAGACGGCTACGCTACCGACTCACCGACGAGTTTCGGGACTGGGGCGGAGAAAGGATCGGGGCAGCGCAGTGCGGCGCACATGAGGCAAACATGGGTCCGAGAGTCGTATCTGCAGCTCGCTCGTCTTTGAAGTCTTACCGTCCGAAAGAGGTTGGAACCACGTGGTTGAGACACCTGTCACTGCAGTCGCCGTCATCGGTATGGCGGTTCGGTTGCCTGGCGGAATCGACTCACCTGAGCAGATGTGGCAAGCGCTGCTGCGCGGTGATGACTACGTCACGACGGTTCCGCTGGAGCGCTGGGATGCCGAGGAACACTACGACCCCGAGGTCGGTGTGCCCGGCCGGTCCGTCTCCAAGTGGGGCGCGTTCCTCGACGACGTCGCCGGCTTCGACGCCGATTTCTTCGGCATCGGCGACCGCGAAGCGACCGCTGCCGACCCGCAGCACCGACTCCTCCTGGAAACCGCCTGGGAAGCAGTAGAGCACGCGGGTATCGATCCCGCGACTCTGGACGGCTCCCTGACCGGTGTCTTCATGGGTCTGACGACCAACGACTACCAATTGATCGCCGCGGACGCACACGCCATCGAAGGCCCCTACGGCTTCACACACAACAACTACTCGATGGCTTCGGGCCGGGTGGCCTTTCACATGGGCCTGCGGGGCCCCGCCTTCACCGTGGACTCGGCCTGCTCGTCGGGCCTGCTGGCGCTGCACATGGCCACCCGGAGTCTGCACTTCGGTGAGAGTGATCTGGTGCTGGCCGGTGGCGCGCACATCATCCTCGACCCGCGCAAATACGCGTCGGCGTCGGCTCAGGGCATGCTGTCGGGCACCGGCCGGTGCCGCGCGTTCGACGCCGACGCGGACGGCTTCGTGTTCGCCGAGGCGAGCGCGGTGCTGTTGCTGAAGCGACTCTCCGATGCCGAACGCGACGGTGACCGCGTCCTTGCCGTGGTCCGCGGCACCGCCGCAAACCAGGACGGCCACACCGTCAACATCCTGACGCCGTCCAACGAGTCTCAGGTGGCCGTGTACCGGGCGGCTCTGGACTCGGGCCACATCGATCCCGGCACGGTCGGTTTCGTGGAGGCGCACGGCACCGGCACGCCCGTCGGCGACCCGATCGAGTTCAAGAGCCTCGCCGACGTCTACGGCGGCACCGGACCGATCGCGATCGGATCGTCGAAGACCAACTTCGGCCACAGCCAGTCCGCGTCGGGCGTGGTGGGTGTCATCAAGAGCGTGCTCGCGCTGCAGAACGGCGTGGTCCCGCCCAACCTGCACTTCTCCCGGATGCCCGACGAGATGGAACGCCTCGGCACCGAGTTCTTCGTGCCGACCGAGGTGACCGCGTTCCCGGACAAGAGCGGGCCGCGCCGCGCGGCCGTGTCGGCCTACGGCATCTCCGGGTCCAACGCGCACGCCGTGCTGGAGCAGGCCCCCCAGGCCGCGACCGAGGACGCTGCGCCCGCCGAGCACGGCCCACTGGTCTTCGTGCTGTCGTCCACCTCTGCCGACGAGTTGCGCCGCACCGCGGGCCGGTTGGCCGACTGGGTGGCCGAACACTCCGACGTGAGCCTGCCCGACCTCGGCTACACCCTGGCGCGGCGCCGGTCCCATCGCTCGGTGCGGACCGCCGTGATCGCCGATTCCGCCGAGTCGCTCGTCACCGCCCTACGCGAGGTCGCTGACGGCGGCGCCCCGTACGAGCCCGCCGTCGGAGCCGATGACCGCGGCCCGGTCTGGGTGTTCTCCGGGCAGGGCTCGCAGTGGGCGGGGATGGGCGCCGGCCTGCTGGCCGCCGAACCCGTGTTCGCCGCGACCATTGCCGCGCTGGAGCCCCTGATCGCCGAGGAATCCGGCTTCTCTGTCACCGACGCGATGTCCGCTCCCGAGACCGTCACCGGGATCGGCAAGGTGCAGCCGACCGTCTTCGCCGTCCAGGTCGCGCTGGCGGCCACCCTGAAGGCCTACGGCGTGGTCCCCGGTGCGGTGATCGGCCACTCGATGGGCGAGATCGCCGCAGCGGTCGCGGCCGACGTGTTGTCCCTGGAGGACGCCGTCAAGGTGATCTGCCGTCGCTCGCAGCTGATGAGCCGGGTGGCCGGGACCGGCGCGATGGCGTCGGTGGAACTGCCCGCCAAGCAGGTGCTCTCCGAATTGCAGGCCCGCGGCGTCAACGACGTCGTGCTGGCGGTGGTGGCCTCGCCGACCTCGACCGTCGTCGGCGGCGCCAAGGAGTCCGTGCGCGAACTGGTGGCCGAGTGGGAACGCCGCGAGATCATGGCCCGCGAGGTCGCCGTCGACGTCGCCTCGCACACCCCGCAGGTCGATCCGATCCTCGACGACCTCGCCGACGCGCTCGCCGACCTGGACCCGGGCGACCCGAGCGTCCCGTACTACTCGGCGACCATGTACGACCCCCGCGACCTGGTGGACTGGGACGCCGACTACTGGGTGGACAACCTGCGCCACACGGTCCGCTTCGCCGCCGCGGTGCAGGCCGCGCTGGAGGACGGCTACCGGGTGTTCACCGAGCTGTCGCCGCACCCGCTGCTCACCCACGCGGTGGACCAGACGGCACGCTCGCTGGACATCACCTACTCGGCGCTGGCCAGCGTCCGCCGCGAGCAGGAGCTCCCGTACGGGCTGCTCGGCGTCGTGGCCGACCTGCACAACGCCGGAGCCGAGATCGACTTCGCCGTGCTGTACCCGACCGGTCGACTGGTCGACGCCCCGCTGCCGACATGGACCCGGCGTCCGCTCATGCTGGTGCGCGATCCGAACGAGCTGCCCCCCGGCGGCGCGACGCTGGCCGTGCACCCGCTGCTCGGCGCGCACGTGCGTCTCCCGGAGGAGCCGGAGCGGCACGCCTGGCAGTCCGACGTGGGCACCGGCACCCAGCCCTGGCTGGGCGACCACCAGGTGCACAACGTCGCCGCCCTCCCGGGCGCGGCCTACTGCGAGATGGCGCTGGCCGCTGCCACAACGGTGCTCGGCGACCGCGCCGAGGTGCACGACATCAGCTTCGACGAGATGCTGCTGCTCGAAGACAGCACCGTGGTGTCGGCCGCGTCCACGGTCGCCGCACCCGGGGTGGCCGACTTCCTGGTCGAGACCTACCACCAGGGTGAGCAGGTGCAGCGCGCCGGCGCGGTGCTGCGTGTCGCTGCCGACGCCGAAGCACCCGCGGCGCACGATGTGGACGCACTGCTCGCCGCCCACCCCAAGCGTCTGGACGGCGCCGAGTTGCGCGGCTGGTACACCCAGCGTGGCATCCAGTACGGCCCGGCCTTCGCAGGCCTGGTGGCGGTCAACGTCAACGAGGGCACCGACAGCGGCCCGGACGACTCGGTCCTCGCCGAGGTCGCGCTGCCGGGGTCGATCCGCTCGCAGCAGGCCGCCTACGGCGTGCACCCCGCCCTCTTGGACGCCTGCTTCCAGGCCGTCGGTGCGCATCCCGCGATCTTCGGTGACCTCTCCGGTTCGCTGCTCCTGCCGCTGGGCGTGCGCAAGCTGCGCGCCTACGGGTCGACGCGCAACGTGCATTACTGCCACGCCCGCCTGACCAGCGTCACCTCCTCGACCGTCGAGGTCGATCTCGACCTGCTCGACGAGGACGGCAACGTCCTGCTCGCGGTGACGGGATTGCGCCTGGGCACCGGGGTGTCCGACACCGGAGCGCTGGAGCGCACCTTCAACGACCGGCTGCTGACCATCGAGTGGACCCAGCAGGAACTGCCCGAGGTCGAGTACGCCAATCCCGGCAGCTGGCTGCTGATCAGCACGTCGGATGCCGCGGACCTGCTCGCGACCAAACTGGCCGACGCCATCAAGGTGCACGGCGTGGACGTCACCACCATGGTCTGGCCGCAGCATTCCGACCACGACGCCCAGGCGATCCGGTTGCGAGAACTATTGGCTTCCAACGCTTTCGGTGACGTGCTGGTTGTGACGCCGCCGCGTCGCGGAGTCACCGACAAGCAGTCCGGGGTGCGCGGCGGGGACAACGTCCGGCACCTGGTGCACATCGTCCGAGAGCTGCCCGAGGTCGCCGGTCAGGCGCCGCGGCTGCACGTCGTCACGCGCAACGCACAGACGGTGCTGCCCGACGATGCCGCCAACCTGGACGAGGCCGGCCTGCGCGGCCTGGTGCGGGTGATCGGCACCGAGTACCCGCAGCTGCGGGTCGCCCAGATCGACGTCGACGACTACACCGACGCCACCCCGGTGGCCGCCCAGCTGGTGTCGGCCTCCGACGAGGACGAGACGGCATGGCGGGGCGGCAAGTGGTTCTCCGCGCGCCTGGTGTCCGGACCGCTGCGTCCCGAGGAACGCCGCACCGCGGTCGTCAACCCGGCCCGCGACGGTCTGCGGCTGCAGATCCGGACCCCCGGCGACATCGAGACCCTCGAGCTGGCCGCCTTCGAGCGTGTCGCTCCCGGGCCCGGCCAAATCGAGGTCGCGGTGACGGCGTCGAACCTGAACTTCGCCGACGTCCTGATCGCCTTCGGCCGGTACCCGAGCTTCGAGGGCCGCCAGCCCAAGCTCGGCGGCGATTTCGCCGGCGTGGTGACGGCGGTCGGCCCCGGCGTGACCGGCCACAAGGTGGGCGACCGGGTCGGTGGCCTGTCGGCAGGCGGCACCTGGGCGACCTTCGTCACCTGCGATGCCAATCTGGCCGTCACCCTGCCGCCCGGCCTGCCGACCAACCGGGCCGCCGCCGTGCCGAGCGCACACGCCACGGCCTGGTACGGCCTGCACGACCTGGCCAGGATCGCCGCCGGCGACAAGGTGCTGATCCATTCCGGCACCGGTGGTGTCGGCCAGGCCGCAATCGCCATCGCGCGGGCCGCCGGGGCGGAGATCTTCGCCACCGCGGGCAGCGATGCGCGCCGAGAGCTATTGCGCGGCATGGGAATCGATCACGTATACGACTCGCGCAGCACCGATTTCGCCGAGCAGATCCGCCGCGACACCGGCGGCTACGGCGTGGATATCGTGCTGAACTCGCTGACCGGCGCTGCGCAGCGGGCCGGGCTGGAGCTGCTGTCCTTCGGCGGCCGGTTCGTCGAGATCGGCAAGCGCGACATCTACGGCGACACCCGGATGGGCCTGTTCCCGTTCCGGCGCAACCTGTCGTTCTATGCCGTCGATCTCGCGCTGCTGTCGCTGACCAACCCCGACACGGTGCGCCGCCTGCTCGAGGTCTGCTACCAGCAGATCGCCAACGGCGTGCTGCCGCTTCCGGAGACCACGCACTACCCGCTGGAGGACGGCGCGACCGCGATCCGCGTGATGGGTGCAGCCGAGCACACCGGCAAGCTCGTGCTAGACATCCCGCACGGCGGCCAGATCACCGCGGTGGTGCCCGCCCAGGAAGGACGC
>JAHFVC010000001.1:0-46163 GCA_023264765.1 Mycobacterium sp.
CCCGCTATTCGGCGGCCGCCCGGCGCAGCGTGCTCGCCCGCACGTGGCCCGCCGTCTGCGACGAACTGCTGGGACACTACGAGGCCGTCATCGGCCTGCACCGCCGCAAGGCAGCCTGACCTCAGGACCGGATGAACTCCAGCAGGTCCGCGTTGATCACGTCGGCCTGGGTGGTCGGCATCCCGTGCGGGAAGCCGGGATAGATCTTCAACGTCGCATTGGGCAACAGCTGCGCGGAGAGCACACCGGCGTCCTCATAGGGCACGATCTGGTCGTCGTCGCCGTGCATCACCAAAGCGGGCAGCGTGATCTTCTTGAGGTCCTCGGTGAAGTCGGTCTGCGAGAACGCCACGATGCCGTCGTAATGTGCTTTCGCGCCGCCCATCATGCCCTGGCGCCACCAGTTGGCGATGACCGCTTCCGACGGCTCGGCACCGTCGCGGTTGAAACCGTAGAACGGACCCGACGGAAGCGCCCGGTAGAACTCGGAGCGATTCGCGGCCAACTGCGCCTGCAGGTCGTCGAACACCGATTTGGGCAGCCCACCGGGATTGGCCTCGGTCTGCACCATCAACGGTGGCACCGAACTGATCAGCACGGCCTTGGCGGCCCGATCCTGACCGTGCCGAGCCAGGAAGCGAGCCACCTCGCCACCACCGGTGGAGTGCCCGATGTGCACGGCGTCGTGCAGGTCGAGGTGGTTGACCACCGCGGCCAGGTCGTCGGCGTAGTGGTCCATGTCATGACCGTCGCCCACCTGTGCCGAACGGCCGTGCCCGCGCCGGTCGTGGGCGATGACGCGGTAGCCGTGCCGCAGGAAGAACAGCATCTGGGTGTCCCAGTCATCCGCGGACAGCGGCCAGCCGTGACTGAACACGATCGGCTGCCCCGACCCCCAGTCCTTGAAGAAGATCTCGACGCCGTCAGCAGTGGTGATGGTGGGCATTCGGCAACCGTACGCGGATCTGTCGGTCAGCCCTGCGCTTCGACCGAAACCGGTTGCCACGCATCCCATGTGGCCAGCCGGCTCTCGTAGTCGGCGCGGGCCAGCTGCAGCGGCAGCTCGCCGAAGAACACCCGCAGCGGTGGCTGCTCGGCGTCGACGATCTTCAGTACCGCCGCGGCCGACGCCTTCGGATCGCCGGACTTGGAGGTACGTTTGGCGCGGGCTTCCTGGGCCTGCTGGTGTGCCTCTGCGTAGTCGGGCAGCGGCGTCGCGTGTTTGGCCGAGGAGCCGGCCCAGTCGGTGGAGAAACCACCCGGCTCGATGAGCGTGACGTGGATGCCGAACGACGCGACCTCCTGGGCCAGGGACTGCGAGAAACCCTCGAGTGCCCATTTCGATGCGTGGTAGATGCCGACGTTCTGGAACGCGGTGATCCCGCCGATCGAGGACACCTGCAGGAAGTGCCCGCTGCGCTGAGCCCTCAGGTACGGCAGTGCCGCCTGGGTGATCCACAGGGCGCCGAACACGTTCGTCTCGATCTGATCCCGGGCCTCCGCTTCGGAGAGCTCCTCGATGAACCCGAACTGGCCGTAGCCGGCGTTGTTCACGACGATGTCGAGGCGGCCGAAATGGTCATGGGCCTGCGCGACGGCCGCGAAGTCGGCGGCACGGTCGTTGACGTCGAGTCGTAGCGGCAGCAGCGCGTCGCCGTACTTCTGGGCCAGATCGTCCAGTGTCGCGGTGTCGCGCGCCGTGGCGGCCACCTTGTCCCCGCGTTCCAGGGCCGCGATGGCCCATTCGCGGCCGAACCCGCGCGACGCGCCCGTGATGAACCAGACCTTCTCCGCCATGTCGTCCCTCTTTCCTCATGGTGCCTGTGCGGTAGCAACAGCACCACGCGCAGGCCATTCCCGGAAGTACGAGACTCACAGGTAGTTTTAGTGCGGTGAGCCGCGCGACGCTGGACAAAGACCCGCACGAGGTGGCGTCGATGTTCGACGCCGTGGCCAGGCGCTACGACATCACCAACACGGTGATGTCGCTGGGCCAGGACCGGTTCTGGCGCCGTCAGACGCGCGCCGCACTGCAGATCGGCCCGGGGGACAAGGTGCTGGACCTGGCCGCGGGGACGGCGGTGTCGACGGTGGAACTGGCGACCTCGGGTGCCTGGTGTGTGGCGGCCGACTTCTCGGTGGGCATGCTGGGCGCGGGGGCGACGCGCACGGTGCCGAAGGTGGGCGCGGACGCGACCAAGCTGCCGTTCGCCGACGGGGTGTTCGACGCGGTGACCATCAGCTTCGGGCTGCGCAATGTGGTCGACCACACCGAGGGCCTGCGGGAGATGGCCCGGGTGACCCGCCCGGGTGGGCGGCTGGTGGTGTGTGAGTTCTCCACACCGACCAACGGGCCGTTCGCGACGATCTACAAGGAATACCTGATGAAGGCGCTGCCGGCGATGGCCTCGGCGGTGTCGAGCAATCCGGATGCCTATGTCTACCTTGCCGAGTCGATCCGGGCCTGGCCCGATCAGGCCGAACTGGCCGGCCGGATCGCCGACGCGGGCTGGGGAGCGGTGCGCTGGCGCAATCTCACCGGCGGCATCGTCGCGCTGCATGCGGCGGTCAAGCCCTGAGCGTCCCCGTCCTGGCCGTCGCCGGCCATCTCGGCGCAGGTAAGACCACCCTGCTCAATCACCTGCTGCGCAACGGCTCCGGTGCCCGAATAGGGGCGCTGGTCAACGATTTCGGAGCCGTCAACATCGACGCCATGCTGGTCGCCGGTCAGGTCGACGCCATGGCGTCGTTGTCCAACGGCTGCATCTGCTGTGTCACCGACGACGGCGAGGTCGCCGAGATGCTCGGCAAGCTGGCCGCCGTCAAACCACGGCTGGACCTCATCGTGGTCGAGGCCAGCGGTGTGGCCGAACCGCCCGCTCTGGCCCGCACCATCATGGCGGTGGACGACAAGCGGTTCCACTACGCCGGTCTGGTCCTGGTGGTCGACGCCACGGCACCGGCCGAACTGGGTCACGGAGCGCGGGTAGCCGATCTGGTCGTGCTGAACAAGGCCTCTGCGGCAACGGATCTCGATGCGGTCAGTGACGCCGTCCGGGCGCTGAACCCGGGAGTGCCGTTGGTGCCCACCGATTTTGCCCGGGTGGATCCCCGCCTGCTCATCGACCCGGCGCCGCGCCCGCTGCGCGCGCAGATGTCCTTCGACGAGCTGGCTCACGATGATCACCACGACCACGCGCACCCCGCGTACCAGAGCATCGAGTTCCGTGCCGACACACCGCTGAACCCGCGCCGGTTCATGGCCCTGCTTCGTGATCGACCCCAAGGGCTTTATCGGGCAAAGGGTTTCGTAGATTTCGGGCCGGGTCACCGGTATCTACTGCAATTGGTGGGCGGTTCGGTGCGGTTCGAGAAGCAGCGGCGCGCCGGTACCGAACTGGTGTTCATCGGCACCGACATCGACACCGCCGCACTGCACACGGCGCTGCGGGAATGCACCGCCGAGCCCGCCGACGAAGCGGCCATCCTCGGAGTGCTCAAGTACGTGGTCTAGGTATGCTGACCGCTCACCCGAGTTCGAGGAGCTGTGCTGTTCAAGGTCAATGAGTATTTCGACGGTGATGTCGCCTCGATCGCGTTCGCGACGGCGGCGGGCCCGGCGACCGTCGGCGTCATGGCTGTCGGCGAATACGAGTTCGGGACCTCGAAGCTGGAGATCATGCACGTCGTCTCCGGCACGCTGACGGTCAAGCTGCCCGGCCGTGACGATTGGGAAACCTTCGCTGCCGGAACACAGTTCACCGTGCCCGCGGACAGCAAGTTCGGGGTGCGGACCGAGGTCGAGACGGCCTATCTGTGTGAGTACCGCTGACCTCTTCACGCGAGTAACCCTCTTCACGCGAGTAACCCTCTTCACGTGAGCGGCCGTGTTTGCACAGTGACACGCCGCGAAGTGTGGCATTTTGGGGACGCTCAGCTGAATGGCTTGCGCGCATCGAGGCGGCGTGACGCCCGGCCGGCCGTCCGCCAGACCCGGGCGATCATGTCTTCGTCCTCGTCGGTGACAAGGTTGCCCATCATCCGCACCGCCACCTTCATCAGGAAATCCGACCGCATGGCCACCGGGCCCGTCGTCGGCAGGAACCGCGGATAGGTGAGCAGCAGAGCCAGGCGCCGGGCGGCCGAGAATCCGCGGGCGTAATGCTCGGTGAGTACTGCGGGCCAGGCGTCGGTCAGATCCCCGGAGTCGAGCAGCTCGATGGCCAGTCGGCCGGTTTCCAGCCCGTAGTCGATACCTTCGCCGTTCAGCGGGTTGACGCATGCCGCCGCGTCGCCGATCAACATCCAGTTGGGTCCGGCCACGCCGCTCACCGCACCGCCCATCGGCAGCAGTGCCGACAGCCCGGCCCGTGGTTCGCCGGTGAAGCCCCATTCCTCGCGCCGCAGCCCGGCGTAGTAGGACATCAACCGCGGCAGCCGGACGTCGGCGGGCCGCTTCGCGGTGGCCAGCGCACCCACCCCGATGTTCACCTCGCCGTTGCCGAGCGGGAAGATCCAGCCGTACCCGGGCAGGATTTCGCCTTCGGGGGAACGCAATTCGAGGTGTGACGTGAGCCACGGCTCGGCCGCGCGCGGGGAGGCGATGTACCCGCGGATCGCGACGGCGTACACGGTCTCCTGATGCCAGGTGCGGCCCAGGGCACGGCCCAGCGTCGAGCGCGCGCCGTCGGCGACGATCAGCGTGCCCACCCCGATCTCACTGCCGTCATCGATGGTCAGCGACGACACCGATCCATTCGAATCATGTTTCACATCAACTGCTTTGGCGCCGAGGAGCATCTTCGCACCATCGTCGGACGCGACCATCCGAATCCGGTCGTCGAGCTCGGTGCGCGGCACCGCGCTACTCGTCGATGGGAACGACGGCCCCGGCCAGCGGATCTCGACGTCGGCGCCGAACCCGGACATCCGCAGGCCGTGGTGCCGGATCCGGCCGTCCAGCCACGCACCCAGGCCGAGCCGTTCCAGCTCGGCGACCGCTCGCGGGGTCAGTCCGTCACCGCACGCCTTGTCGCGGGGGAACTGCGCCGAGTCGATCACCAGCACGTCACGCCCCGCCCGCGCCGCCCATGCCGCTGCCGACGAACCCGCGGGTCCGGCCCCGACGACAACCACATCTGCTCGACTCAGCATGTCCCCAGTATGTTGGACGAATGAGGACACCGGCGAGCGTGGTGGCGGGGGTGGACTTCGGGGACCCGGAGTTTGCCGCACGGGTGCGCGAGGGGGTCGCCCGGGTCGAGGACCTGATGTCGGTTGAGCTGGGCAAAGCCGATGAGCTGATGGCCGAGGCCGTGCAGCATTTGTTCCAGGCCGGCGGTAAGCGCTTCCGGCCGCTGTTCACCGTGCTGTCCGCGTCCCTGGGCCCGGAGCCGGATCATCCCGACGTCGCCATCGCGGGCGCGGTGATCGAGTTGGTGCACCTGGCGACGCTGTATCACGACGACGTCATGGACGAAGCCCAGGTGCGTCGCGGCGCCGACAGTGCCAACGCCCGCTGGGGCAACAACATCGCCATCCTGGCCGGCGACTACCTGTTCGCGACTGCGTCGCGGCTGGTGTCCCGACTGGGCCCCGAGGCGGTGCGGATCATCGCCGAGACGTTCGCCCAGCTGGTGACGGGGCAGATGCGTGAGACCCGCGGCGCGGTGACCGGCGCCGACGAGGTTGAGCACTACCTGAAGGTGGTCTACGAGAAGACTGCTTGCCTGATCGTGGCGTCCGGTCGCTTCGGTGCCACCTTCTCCGGCGCCGACGAGGAGCAGATCGAGCGGCTGGCCCGGCTCGGCGGCATCGTCGGCACCGCCTTCCAGATCTCCGACGACATCATCGACATCGACAGTGATCCCGACGAGTCGGGCAAACTGCCCGGCACCGACCTGCGCGAAGGGGTGCACACCCTGCCGGTGCTGTACGCGCTGCGCGAGCCGGGCGCCGACGGCGACCGGCTGCGGGAGCTGCTGGCCGGTCCGGTCGAGGACGACGCCGAGCTCGCCGAGGCTCTGGATTTGTTGCGTCGCTCGCCGGGTATGACCCGGGCCAAGGAGGCGGTGGCCGACTACGCCCGCCAGGCCCGCGCCGAACTGGATCTGTTGCCGGACTGCCCTGGGCGGGCCGCCCTGGCGACGCTGGCGGACTACACGGCAAACCGGCACGGCTAGGCGCAGGAACCTGCGGGGGTGGCTCGGCGTTACATGGAGCGGGGACTTTCGTAGGAAGGGAAGCAGATGACCTGGCATCCACATGCCAACCGGTTGAAGACGTTCGTGCTGTTGGTCGGCATGTCCGCGTTGATCGTGTTCATCGGGGCGCTGTTCCGCAACCCGTCCATCCTGTGGCTGTCGGTGTTGTTCGCGGTGGGCATGAATGCCTACGTCTACTTCAACAGCGACAAGATGGCGCTGCGGGCCATGCATGCGCAGCCCGTCACCGAGATGCAGGCACCGGCGATGTACCGCATCGTCCGCGAACTCGCGACCGCCGCCCGTCAACCGATGCCCCGGCTCTACATCAGCGACACCGACGCCCCCAATGCGTTCGCCACCGGTCGCAATCCGCGCAATGCCGCGGTGTGCTGCACCACCGGCATCCTGCGCATCCTCGACGAGCGTGAACTGCGCGCCGTACTGGGCCACGAACTGTCGCATGTGTACAACCGCGACATCCTGATCTCGTGCGTCGCGGGCGCGCTGGCCTCGGTGATCACCGCTCTGGCCAACATCGCGATGTTCGCGGGCATGTTCGGCGGGAACCGCGAGGGTGGCACCAATCCTTTTGCGATGCTGCTGGTTTCGCTGCTCGGTCCGATCGCCGCGACCGTGGTGAAGATGGCCGTCTCCCGATCACGGGAGTACCAGGCCGACCAGTCCGGCGCCGAACTCACCGGTGACCCGCTGGGCCTGGCGAGCGCGTTGCGCAAGATCTCCTACGGCGTACAGGCCGCGCCGCTGCCGCCTGAGCCGCAACTGGCCGACCAGGCGCACCTGATGATCGCCAACCCGTTCCGGGCGGGGGAGAAGATCGGCAAGCTGTTCTCCACCCATCCGCCGATCGAGGATCGCATCCGTCGCCTCGAGGACATGGCCGGCCGCCGACTCTGAGCGATTTGTGCACGTTCCGTAACGCCCGGCGTTACGGAACGTGCACAAATCACAGCAGAGTCAGGCCGCGTCGACCAGAGTCTCGACGATGGTCGGGGTGACCCGCAGGACGTCGGCACTGGCGATGTCGTAGAACAACCCGATCACCTCGATCTCCGGGTGCGCCTTGAGCAGCGGATGCTGCGCCAGGGTCTGCACCTGCACGGCGATGTTCACCATCGACAGCTGATCGGCTTCCCCGAACCCGGCCGCCGCGGCGGATCGCGCCACCGGATGGCTGCCCCCGCGGAACGCTTCCAGTGTCGGGTTACCGTGCGCCAGCCACGATTTCAGGTGCTTGTCATCCGGGGCCCCGTGCAGCAGCGCCTTCATCGCGCCGCAGCTGGAATGTCCGCACACCACGATCGAGGACACCCCCAGCTGATCCACCGCGAAGGCGATGGCCGCTTCGACGGAGGAATCCTGCTGCCCGGCCGGGATCATGTTGCCGACGTTGCGGACGGTGAACAGATCACCCGGGCCGCTGCTGGTGATCACGTTGGGCACCACCCGGGAGTCGGCGCAGGTGAGGAACAGCGTCTCGGGCTGTTGCGCGTCCGCCAACTCCTTGAGGTGCGGGCGCAGTGCCGGTGCGGTGCGGCGGTGGTAGTTCGCAAGGCCGTGCAGCATGGACGGCACGTGCTTCTGCTGCCACGAACTCCACGGCGCCACACCGGACCGCTTGTCGAACGGGGTGAACCCCCGCTCGGGAGGGCCGTCGACGGCGCTGCCCATCTCGACGGCGCCGAGGTCGTGCAGGTGCACCGTGCCGCCCGTCGTCTCGTGCTGCCGACGCCATTCCTCGATGGCCTCATGCGCGGCGTGGTCCAGGAAGTCGACCGACAACTCGACCGTCACGTCCGCGCCCCCGGGCACGGTGGCCAGCGCGCTGGTGAGTCGCGGCAGCGACAGGAAGGTGCACGAACCCTCGATGTCCACCCGCCACTGATTCTCCGAGACTTCCTCGGCGGCGATCTTGACGCGCACCACACGCCACACCGTCAATGCGACGGCCAGGGCGAGTCCGATGAGTACGCCCTCCAGCAGGTTGAGGAACACGACGCACAGCACCGTGACGACGTAGACCGCGAGATCGCCGGTGCGGCGGGCGGTTCGGATGTGCGCAGTCTTGACCAGTTGGATGCCGATGACGATGAGCAGGCCGGCCAGCGCTGCCGACGGGATCAGCTGGGCCAACCCGGCGAAGGGCACTGCGAACACCAGGATCCACACGCCGTGCAGGATGGCCGAGGCCCTGGTCTTGGCACCGGCGGCGACGTTGGTGGAGCTGCGCACGATCACGCCGGTGACCGGCAGCCCGCCGACCGCACCGGAGGCGATGTTGGCCGCACCCTGCCCGATCAGTTCGCGGTCGAAGTCGGTGCGGGGCCCGGTGTGCATCCGGTCCACCGAGACCGCCGACAGCAGGCTCTCCACGCTGGCGATCAGGGCGACGGTGAGCACGCCGGTGGCGAAGGCGCCCCAGTTGCCCTCGGGCAGGCCAGGCAGCGCGAACGCGTCCAGCAGCGAGCCGTCGAGCTGGATGCGGGGCACGTCGAAGGCGGCGACGACGCTCAACGCGGTGACGCCGACGATGGCGACGAGCGGACCGGGCACCTTGCGCAGCCGGGCCGGCACCCAGCGCCACCCCACCAGGATGGCGATGACCAGTGCGCCGAGGAACAGCCCCGGCCCGTGAGCGGACATCAGCTGGCTGGGCAGGTCGGTGACGTTGGCCCAGGCCGAGCTGTGCGAGCTGCCGCCCAGCAGGACGTGCACCTGCTGCAGGGCGATGGTGATACCGATGCCCGCGAGCATCGCGTGCACGACCACCGGGGAGATGGCCAGGGCGGCCCTGGCGATCCGGCTGAGACCGAACAGCACCTGAAGGATGCCCGCGCACACGGTGATGGCGCAGGTGACCTTCCACCCGAACTCGGCCACCAGGCCGGCCACGATGACGGTCAGGCCGGCAGCCGGTCCGCTCACCTGCAGCGGTGAGCCACCGATCGCGCCGGCGATGATGCCGCCGACCGCGGCCGCGATGAGGCCGGCCAGCACCGGTGCCCCGGAGGCGACGGCGATGCCGAGGGACAGGGGCAGCGCGACCAGGAACACCACCAGCGAAGCTGGTAAGTCGTACCGCAGAATTGTTTGCCGCATGTGAAAACTCCCATCACGGGATTGAGGGTGCAAACGACGTCATTGTCGTCGTTGGAATCGAAATACTGTGCAGTGCAAGCAGTTACGGAACTCTGCGGGGCAATTGCTATGAGCCAGCGTATTTATCGGTTCGACAGGCGGTCAAGGAAGATCCGGTCTTGCATACCGAACCCAAATGTTTTGCTGTGTGCTGTCTTTCATTGTGCTGTGAAAGGTGATGTAGCGCAGATTGTTTCGTTGCGTGTCACTTGACCAAGGGAAAGGTGACGTGGGTCATAACGTTGTAACATCTAAGAACTCGCTATGAACTTCGTGACAGTACGCTGCGAGATCCGCAGAATGGTTGTATGGCCACGATGTCGCTACCTCCTCGGACCCAACAACCTCGCCAGGCGATTCTCGGCCAGCTGCCCAAGATCCACCGCGCCGACGGATCACCCATCCGGGTGTTGCTGGTGGACGACGAGCCCGCTCTGACCAACCTGGTCAAGATGGCTTTGCACTACGAGGGCTGGGTGGTCGACGTGGCCCACAACGGCCAGGACGGCGTGGCTAAATTCGACGAGACCGAGCCCGACGTGGTGGTGCTCGACATCATGCTGCCCGACATCGACGGGATGCAGATCCTGGCGCGGGTCCGCGAGGCACAGGGGTACACCCCGACGCTGTTCCTCACCGCCAGGGACTCGGTGCTGGACCGGGTGTCCGGGCTGACCGCCGGCGCCGACGATTACATGACCAAACCGTTCAGCCTGGAGGAATTGGTCGCCAGGTTGCGCGGGCTGTTGCGCCGCTCCAGCCACACCACCCCGCCTGCCGACGAGGTGCTGTCCGTCGGCGATCTCACGCTGGATGGCGCCAGCCGCGATGTCACCAGGGCGGGCGCCCCCATCGCGCTGACCGGCACGGAGTTCGAACTGTTGCGGTACCTGATGCGTAATCCCGGCCGGGCGATCAGCCGTGCCGAAATTCTGGACCGGGTGTGGAACTACGGGTTCGGTGGCAAATCCAGCATCGTCGACCTCTACATCTCCTACCTGCGCAAGAAAGTGGACGCCGACCGCGCGCCGATGATCCAGACCGTGCGGGGCGTGGGCTACATGCTCCGGCCGTCCACCGAGGCGGCGTGATCTGGTGGCCGCGATCGCTGCGCCGGCAATTGGTGCTCGGCGTGACGGCGATCGTGACGGTCGTGCTGCTCGCGGTCGGCGTGCTGTCCGTGTACAGCCTGCGTACCTACGTGGGCACCATGGGCGACACCGAACTGTCCCGGTCGCTGGCGGCGTTCAGCCATTCCTTCCACAAGTTCCAGCTGAAACAGGATGACGCCGAGCATGTGATCGACGCCGACGCACTGTCGGCGTTCGTGGGGCAAGCCCCCGGCAACCTCATCGCGGTGGTGCACGACGGCGAAGTGGTGCAGTCGGCGGTGTTCTCCGACGGGGAGCCGCGCCCGGCACCGCGCGCGGTGGTCGAGGCGCTCGACGGTCTGGACTGGTCGCAGGCCGGTCCCCGCACGGTGAAGCTGCCGGAGCTGGGGGCCTACCGGCTGGCCGCAGAGGCAACAGGAGGGCAGGAGCGTAGCGACCCGGGAAACGCCCTGGGCGACGGCGATGTGTTGCTGTGCGGGGTGTCGCTGGACAGCGCGAACCATGTGATCGCCCGCAAGACGATGACGCTGGCAGCGATCATCGTCGTCGCGCTGGTGGTGACGGCACTGGGCACGGTCATGGTGGTGCGGTACGCGCTGCGCCCGCTGCGCCGGGTGGCCTCCACCGCCGCCAAGGTGGCCACCCTGCGGCTGGACGCCGACGATCCGCGTATCCACGCCCGCGTCCAGGAGCGCTACACCGATCCGGACAGTGAGGTCGGTGTGGTCGGCGAGGCCCTCAACCAGCTGCTGGCCAACGTGGACAGCGCACTGGCCGAACTTGCCGCCTCCGACCGGCGGACCCGGCAGTTCCTGATGGACGCCAGCCATGAGCTGCGCACTCCGCTGGCGGCGATTCAGGGGTATGCCGAACTGACCCGTCAGGACAGCGCCGACCTGCCACCGACCACCGAGTACGCGCTGGCCCGTATCGAGGCCGAGGCCCGGCGGATGACGGGGTTGGTGGGTGATCTGCTGTTGCTGACCCGGCTCGGCGAAGGCCAGGACCTGGAGACCGACGACATGGATCTGACCGACCTGGTGGTCGACGCGGTCAACGACATCGCGGTGTCGGCGCCCGAGCACCATTGGGTGTCGCGGCTGCCCGAGGAACCGGTCTGGGTGCGCGGCGACCGCGCGCGACTGCATCAGGTGCTCGGCAACCTGCTGACCAACGCGCGGATGCACACGCCACCCGGCGTGACCGTGGCGATCGGCCTGGCCACCGACGGTGACCGGGCGCTGCTGACGGTCTCCGACGATGGTCCGGGAATTGATGCCGAATTGGTGCCGAACCTGTTCGGAAGATTTGTCCGCGCCGACAAGTCCCGGTCGCGAGATCTGGGCAGTACCGGGTTGGGTCTGGCCATTGTCGCGTCCATCGTAGAGGCCCACAACGGTTCGGTTACGGTCCAGTCCTCTTCTGAAAGAACGACTTTCACGGTCGTGCTGCCTCTCGTGGTCGCTCCTCAATTGGTATGAATTCGACCTGAATTGCCATTGTTTGCATTTGATATGCATTGATGGATTTCGCGCGAAAAGCCAATATCCTGAAAGGGTATTCAGAAATACCCGAAAGGTGAATCGCATGATCAAATCGCTCGCGCTCCTTCCCGTCGGCCTGGTTGCCGCTGGCCTGGCTCTGGCCGCACCGGCCGGCGCAGCCCCGACCGGTCCGTCGACCGCGCAGCAGACCATCAACCAGTTGGAATCCGAGGGGTACAAGGTGATCACCACCAAGGTGGGGGCCGGCTCCCTTGATCAGTGCAGCGTCAGTGGGGTCCGGCCGGGCCGGGACATCACCGAACTGAAGGCGTTCCCACGCGGCAATACGCAGGAAGTCGTGCGGTACACGACTGTTTACGTTGATCTGGCCTGTGCGAGGTGACCAGGTTAGGGTGTGGCCATGCTGAGCAAGATGCTGATCGCGGCGGTGAGCGCCGCGAGCGCCGCGGCGTTCGGGTTGCCCGGCATGGCCGTGGCCGACCCGGCGCCCGCCCCTGCGCCGCCTCCGCCGCCCAACATCGGTGGCTATGAGCTGGCCAAGCCGTCGCAGTTCATGGTGATGGACGGCTCGGCCTACGCCTTTGTCGTCCCGGGCGGACTCAGTTGCATCATGATGCGCACCACAGGTGACTACGGCTGTGGTGGCCAGATCCCGGGCCCGCCGCAGCCTGCGAACGTCGTCACCGGCGGGCAGGTCGGACCGCCGGCGTTTGCCCAGAGCGGCGCCCCGATCTACGCCTCGCTGGTCGGGCACATCAACCCGCTGCTGCCCAACACGAAGATCAGCTACAAGAACATCACCTGCGGCACCGACGGTGTGATGACCACCTGCCAGAACTCGTTCGACCAGTCCGGGTTCGTGCTCAGCCCGGCGGGCAGCTTCATCCTCAACCAGACGAACCCTCTGGTGGACCGGCCGGACGACGCAGGCCGAAACCCGTTCTTCAACTGAGCGGATCGCGCTCGGTGTGCACGTTCGCGTGTTGACTCGTCCGTGAGGGCGTTGGTTACTCGCACTTGTGCGCCATAGCCGACAAGTCAATGCGCAGGACTTCCCCTGATCGGGGGACAACGACTTCATCCGGTGCATCCACCGGTTACCCGACAGATCCGATGCGTGAATCCCGGCATTCTTATCTCAACGCCGGAAAGCCACTCACACAAAGGATTACAGAAATGAACTTCACCTTCCGCAACCTGGGCCTGACAATCTGCACCGCCGGGATCATCGGCGCCGGAGCGCTCGGCCTGGCCGGTACCGCCTCGGCAGCCGCCCAGGCCCCGACCGGCCCGGGCTACTCCTACAGCCCCGAGGTCAAGGCCCACCCGGCGCCGTCCGCCCAGCCCGGCTGGCATGGCCATCACGGCCCGGCCCGCATTGCCGCCCTCGAAGGCCGCTAGACCAGCATTGCGAGACGCCCTCCCCGAAATGGGGAGGGCGTCAATGCATTTCAGAAACCGGAGCCGTGTACCTCGTGGCCGGGCTTCTCGACCATCAGCCCGTTGTAGGCGTCCTTCACCGTGGCGCCGTGGTTGATCACCCCGTCGACCTCGCGTGCGATCGGCATGGTGATGCCGCATTCCTTGGCGAATTCCATGATCACCGACGCTGCCTTGACGCCCTCGGCCACCTGGTTCATCGAGGCGATGATCTCTTCCACCGTCTTGCCCTGTCCGAGCTGTTCGCCGACGTGCCGGTTGCGGCTGCGTTGCGAGGTACACGTCACGATCAGGTCGCCCATCCCGGCCAGGCCGGCGAAGGTGTCGCGGTGCCCGCCCATCGCCACCCCGAGCTTGGACATCTCGGCCACCGCCCGGGCCATCACCATGGCGCGGGTGTTCTCACCGATACCCAGTGAGTAGCCCATGCCCACCGCGATGGCGTAGACGTTCTTCAGCGCGCCGGCAATCTCGACGCCCACCACGTCATCGGTGGTGTACGTCCGAAATCGCCTGGTGCGGAACAGCTGTCCCAGGTTGGCGGCCAGGTGCTGGTCCGGCATCGCCAGCACCGCTGCCGCGGCGTAGCCTTCGGCGACCTCGCGTGCGATGTTGGGGCCGGCCAGGATGCCGGCCGGGTGCCCGGGCAGCACTTCGTCGACGATCTGGCTCATCCGCATGTTCGTGCCCTGCTCCAGGCCCTTGACCAGAGACACGACGGGGACCCACGGACGCAGTTCCTTCGCCAGCTCCTGCAGGACGCCGCGGAAGCCGTGCGAGGGCACGCCCATGACGATCACGTCGGCGCAGTTGGCCGCCTCGGAGAAGTCGGTGGTGGCACGCAGTCCGTCGGGCAGCGCCACCTCATCGCCGAGATACCGGGAGTTGCGGTGGTTGTCGTTGATGTCCTTGGCGGTTTCCTCGGATCGCACCCACTGCAGGGTCGGTCCGCGCCGGGCGCAGATGGACGCCACCGTGGTGCCCCACGATCCACCACCCAGGACGACGACATTCGGTTCGCGTTGCGCAGCTACCATCCGGCCAGATTAGTTTTGCCGTCCCCGCGTTCGTGGCCGATTCGATTGTTGCGCGGAAACCCTCCCGGGCTGTGCGACGATCGAAGGGGTCGGTTGGGGGTGGGGTTTCATTGGCTTCGATCTCGCAGGTCGCGGCGTCGCATCCGGAGACCTTGCTGGCCGCCGCTGCTCAGCTGGGCGCCAAGATCGCCCAACTCGACGCCGCCATCGCCGGTGAGCGGCAGGTCATTGCCGTACTGCGCGGGTCGTGGTCGGGCTCGGCGGCCGACGCCGCCATCGCCCGGGCCGAAACCCACATTGCGGAGATGGCACGCCTGCGCAGTTCGATGTTGGCGTGTCAGGCGGCGCTTGCGCGTGGGGGCGCCCAGTTGTCCTCGACGCGCACCGGGCTGTTGTCGCTCGTGTCGGGGCTGCGTGCGGTGGGCTGGCAGGTTGCCGACGACGGAACCTGCACGGCGCCGTCGTTCCTGCCGCCGGTGTTCACCGGACTGGCGCTGGCGTGGAGCGCGATCATCAAGAGACTGCTGGCGCTGTTCGATGAGATCGACCGCGATACGGCCGACGCCGTCCGTGCCGCCGTCGCCGGTCCGACGTCCCAGCAGCCGCCCGGTGCCCCACCGTCACCGCAGATCCCCGCGGCCGGCACCGCGCCGGAGGACGTCAAGAAGTGGTGGGACGCACTGCCGCAGGAACAGCGGGATCGCTACCTTGCCGAGCATCCCGCGGAATTGGGCAACCTCAACGGCATCCCCGCCGAGATTCGCGACAAGGTGAATCAGGCCGTGATGAACGACGACCTGAACCGGGTGCGTGAGGTGGCCGGTCAGCACGGCGTGTCGGAGGACGAGGTCATAAAGGACCCGGCGAAATATGGGCTGACCCACGATGACGCCACCCGTTTCTACAACGCCCGTCGCACCAGCGAGGGGCTGGCGCACCAGCGCGGTTCGGACCCCGAGAACCCGCGGCCGGTGATGCTGTGGGGATACCAACCCCTGGCCGACGGTGGGCAGGGCAGGGCCGCGATCGCGATCGGCAACCCGGACAAGGCCCGCAACACGGCCGTCATCGTCCCCGGCACCGGCAGCAGCGTGCGCGACGGATGGCTCGCCGACGGACACAACGACGCCATCAACCTGTACGACCAGTCGGCGCTCGCCGATCCCGACGACCCGACCGCCGTCATCATGTGGATGGGTTACGACGCGCCGGACGGCTTCAGCGATCTGCGGATCGCCAACCCCGATCTCGCACGCCAGGGCGGGGACCTGCTGGCCGCCGACGTCAACGGGCTGTCGGCCACCCACGAAGGTGCCTCCCATGTGACAGTCATCGGCCACTCGTATGGTTCGACGACGGTGGCCGACGCCTTCGCGGGCAGCGGGATGCGAGCCAACGATGCAGTGCTGATCGGTTGTCCGGGAACCGATCTGGCCAAGAGTGCGGCCGACTTCCACCTGGACGGGGGACAGGTGTACGTCGGCTCGGCGTCCACCGACCCGGTCAGCTGGATCGGTACCCCCGGGGCGATCCCGGCCAATGTGCTCAACCAGCAGCTGGGGTACCCGGCGGGGCTACAGGCCGGCCTCGGTGCGGACCCGGCCGGGGACGCGTTCGGCTCGGTGAGGTTCGACGCGGAGGTGGCGGGGCATGGTGGCGTGAGCACCCACGACCATTCGCACTACTACGACATGGGGAGTGAATCGTTGCGCGCGATGACCGATATCGCCAGCGGGAACGCCGACCGGCTGGAGGGCGACGGGCTGCTGGCCGAGGGGCGCCGGCAGCCGCACATCACCACACCCGACCACGTCGAACTGCCGTTCGGAATCGACGTGCCGTTGCCGCACATCGATTCCGATATCCCCGGCTCACCGGCGTTCATCGACCCCGAAGTGAACCGGTCAGGAAGTTCGGTGACGACAGACCATGAATACAAATAGGGTCGCGGCGACCATCGCCGCCATGTTGACGTTAGGAGGGTGTGCGATGAACCCCGGACATCCCGATCCTGAGCAGCCGGCCAACCCGCTGACCGCAGGCCAGGCGACCGAGCAGGTTGTCGACGTGGGCAGACAGCTGCGCAAAGTCGCCGGCCTGCAAGGTGTTTCGGGTGGCTTCTCGTTCGAGTCGTGCAACGACCAGGGGGAGCCGCCCTATCGCGGCAAGGTGGAGATGAGCTCGGTGCTGCCCGCGGGTGTGCAGGCGGACGTTTACGCGCGCCAGGTTGCCGCTGCGATGGTGGCCGCGGGGTGGACCGACGGGCCGCCGCCGGGCAAGAAGCCCTACGGAACTGTCATCAACAAGGACGGCGTCATGGTGGTGATGGGCCGGGCCCATGTGGACGGCCGGATCTCCTACACCGTGTTCGGCGAATGCCGTGATGCCACCGATCATCGCAACGACGGGGCGACCATCGGCCACCCCATCACCGAGGACCTGCTGAAAGACAGCTGACTCAGCTCTGATCTGACACCGCGACGGCCAGCGGCCGGCGCCGTCTCATCATGTCCGCACTGTCCGCCGAGCGGTGGACAGAATTTGTCAATTGACTGACCGACAAATTTCCCCGGGGCGCGTTACTCTGTGCCTAGTCAAATTTTGCGTCTGCAACTATATTCCGATTCCCTGGGAGAAGTCAGTGAAGAGCACCCTCATCGTCGCCGGCATGATCGGCGCTGCCAGCCTCGGCGGTTTTGCCTTCGCGTCCGCGGCGCCCGCGCAGGCGGCCTGCGCTCCGTCGTTCACGTCGATCCCCTGCACGATCGTGACCAACGTGGCCGCTGCCCCCGGGCAGCTCGCCGGCGGCCTCGCCGCGGCCCCGCTGCAGCTTGCTTATGGGGTGGTGACGCTGCCGGCTCAGGCCGCGGTCGGAGCCCAGTCGATCGTGAACGGACCGCAGAACGTGGCCAACGCTTTTGCGAATGCGCCGGGTCAGATAGCGGGCGGCCTCGCGTCCGCGCCGGGGCAGCTCGCCGGCGGCCTCGCGGCCGCGCCCGGCCAGTTCGTCCGCGCCATCACCCACGGCGGCACGGACCCCGAGTCGCAGTAGTCCGTCCCTGAACTTCACGTAGGGAGCCCGGAGGCGTACGACGCCTCCGGGCTCTTTGCGTTCATGGCCGGGTTGGCGCGGCCCGTACATCGACGCAGCTCTCGTGGATCAAACTATTTATTTGATTTCGCAAATTATCCGAGACAATCTTTAATTGCGAATTCAATCAATATTGATGATATTTACTTGCCAGCGCAAATTCTTCGGCCCCGCTGGCTGCGCAAACTTGCAGCTACGTCAGAAACTTGGCATAACAACTGTTCAGCGCATTTCCTGCGCGACGGACGAGGTTGCTGCAGCGACCCTGATGGCGGCGCCAAATGGACGATGTTGAGCTAATCTGATCGCAATTCGTTTGCGCGTGTCTTTCCTCACATAGGAGTAGCAGTGAAGAAAATTCTCATCTTCGTCGCCGCGGTTCTCGGCGCCGTCGGTATCGCCGGTCTCGGAGGCTTGACGGCCGCAGCGCCGGCGCAGGCGACGTGTGCCGACGGATTTACCTCGATTCCGTGCACGATTGCGGAACAGGTGGCGCAGGCCCCGGCAACGGTTGCCGGCGTCGGATGCGCTCAGCCGAAGCCGGTCGGCGGCAAGCAATACAACAGCACCTGTGGTCTCCCGTCCATTACGAACCTGGTGAACGTCGGTTGCCCGCCGGATGACAAGGGCAACCAGACCGACCCCTGTGGGTTGCCGGCAGTGCCCGGGCAACTTGCCGCAGGCCTCGCGAGCCTGCCAGGGCAGGCCTTGGTCGGCGCGCAGCAGGTCGCCACGGCACCCGTGGCGATTGCCGGCGGGCTACTCACTGCGCCGCAACAGATCGCCAATGCTCTCGGCAAGGCGCCGAAACAGTTCGCGGACGCCGTCACGCACGGTGGCACGGACCCGGACCCCGATAACTGATCAGCCTGTTGATCGACTCTCGCGCAACGAAAAGAGCCCGGAGAACACTCCGGGCTCTTTTCGTATCTAGGATTCAGCGATAGTTGACGAACTGCAGCGCCACGTCCAGATCGGCGCCCTTGAGCAGTGAGATGACGGCCTGCAGGTCGTCGCGCTTCTTGGAGCTGACCCGCACCTCTTCGCCCTGGATCTGCGCCTTGACGCCCTTGGGGCCCTCATCGCGGATGATCTTGGTGATCTTCTTGGCCTGCTCGCTGGTGATGCCCTGCTTGAGGGTGCCGGTCACCTTGTAGGTCTTGCCCGAGGGCAGGATGTCGCCGGCCTCGAACGCTTTCATCGAGATGTCGCGGCGGACCAGCTTCTCGATGAACACGTCGATCGCGGCCTTCACGCGGTCCTCGGTGGCGCTGACGATCTCGATGGCTTCCTCACCTTTCCACTCGATGGTGGTGTCGGTGCCCCGGAAGTCGAAACGGGTCCCCAGTTCCTTGGCTGCCTGGTTGAGCGCGTTGTCGACCTCCTGGCGATCGAACTTGCTCACGATGTCAAAGCTGGAATCCGCCATTGGATCCTCCCTCTCCGGATAGGCCGTTTTCGTCTTAGGTACATCCTCGTTGTAGTCTTCTCCTCGCACCAAACCGGTCCCCGGTGAGTGCGACACCCGGCAGGTTGCCCGAGCGGCCAATGGGAGCGGACTGTAAATCCGTCGGCTAACGCCTACACAGGTTCGAATCCTGTACCTGCCACGCTGGTCAGGCCCCCTCACCGAGGGGGCCTGAGGCATTTGTGGGGCGGAATTGTCGCGGATCGATGGGCGCCGGCTGTGGCTGGGGCATGATGAGCCTGATGACGTCGCAGAACCACGAACTTGCCCTTCGCATGGCGGAGTTGGCGAGGAACATCACGCTGCGCCCGGTCGATGACGTACTCGTCGATGTCACTGCCGCCGCGAAGGAATTGATTCCCGGTGTCGACATCGCCGGAGTGCTGCTCATCGGCCCGGGCGGAACTCACAAAACTCTTGCACCCACCTCGGATCTGATGTTCAAGCTCGACGATCTGCAACTGGCCACCGGGGAAGGGCCTTGCCTGCATGCCGCACTCGACGAAACCATCGTTCGCACAGACGATTTCCGCGACGAGCCGCGCTTCCCGCGGTACGCGCCACAGGTCGCCGAGCTGGGGCTGCGCAGTGCGTTGTCTTTCAAGCTCTACACCGCTGACCGCACCGCGGGGGCGCTCAACTTATTTGGTCGCGAGCCCAACCTGTGGGACAGCGAAGCAGAAACGGTGGGCAGCGTCCTTGCCGCGCATGCCGCGGCAGCGATCCTGGCGAGCCGCGAAGGTGATCAGCTGCAGTCCGCGCTGTCGACCCGCGACCGCATCGGCCAGGCCAAGGGCGTCATCATGGAGCGCTTCAAGATCGACGACGTCCGCGCGTTCGCGATGCTCCGCCGACTGTCGCAGGACACCAACACCAAGCTCATCGACGTTGCGCAGCGCGTGATCGACACACGGGGGGAGTGACGCCACACAACGGCGAGATCGCGCTGTACCGTCGGACGTCCGGCCACCCCCAGGGGTGGCGTGTGGGGAACAGGCCGCGTGCCGGGCGTCTTACCGACTCTTTTCCGGTATGGAATCCAGTGTGTGCAGCACTTGCACCGCGAGCTTGGCGGCGAGATCGTCGTCAAGCGTGGAGGCCGACATCAGCGTTTGTTTGACGAGGTCTACACGTTTCTCGTAGGGCGAGCGAAATGCGGTGGGTGAAGTCATGTTTTTCCTTTGATTGAAATCGACTTTGGTTGAAATCGAGCCGTCGGAGTTGCGATGGGTAGGCCGACGGTCATACAGCCTGCCGCTGTCGGCGCCGTGGTGGCGCCCACCGGGAACTCTCCCCCTGGGCTGCCGAGATGGCCCGGTGAGCCCACTGCCCTAATTCTGGGAGTGATTCAAAACTGCGGGTATCGAGTCCGGCGGCACGCCTGAGTACAAGGGTGGCCAGACCCAGAGACGTTTTGCTCGGCACCACCAGCAGCATGGCGTTGGCGCGCGTTCCGCAGATGCGCATCATCGAAGGGCGGCACGCATCCGTGATCGCGGTTCCCGGCACGGCGGTCACCCGAAGCTCTGACGGGCCTTCCGCGACCGACCAGTTGACGCAGATGTCATCGATGACGCCCAATTGCGGCTGCAGGGCAGCGACCAGCTCCGGTAGTTCGGCAGCTACGGAAGCACCGCATGGCCACCACGCCCCGTCGACTCCGGTTCCGAGTTCGGTGGCCAGCGACACCCGCGCCGACCGCGCCGACCGGTGCAAGATTCGGTTCATCGAGAACTCGCCCCGCGGCCCTCGACAGGAGCCCCGGATCTGTCCGAGAACACGATCGGCGGCACGTCATGTCGATCGGTCTGACACGGCGAAACCGGCGAGACCGGATGGGAGAACAAGGCGCTGTGGCTCATACGCATGCGAGTTCTCGCACCTGAGGGGACGAGGTGCGCACGGCGCGAATGGACCGTACCTCGGGATGCCGGCTATGTGCGGGCCATCCGATCCCCGCCGCCCGGGTATAGCGCAGGACGCTGTCCATGCTCGTGCACGCCAATCGGGATTGGACGCCGGTTGTCAGGACGCGCGGGGAAACGGTGGTTGCCAGGAGATGATCGACGGTGTCGCTGTTTCCCTGAGTGGAGGCGGTCTTCATGATGCGGTGTGCGTCGTCGGGGTCCGTCGAGGGCGGGATGACCAGAAGGACGATTCGTCCGCGATCAGCCCCTTGCACTTCGACCGTGGTCGGCGGCTGCAATCGGTATCCGTCGAGTCGGACGACGTGATCGTTGATCACCACTTTCCTGTCGTTGACCGTCCATTCACCGAGACGGTAGAGGACTCGGTTGATTGGGCCCAACTGAATTGCAAGCTCCGTCAACAAATCTGGCAGCTCGGCGGCCAGGTCGGTGCCGCGCGGCCACCAAGCGCCGTCGACGTAACCAGATGTAGGAGACTTCGGCTTGAGTTGAAGCCGTGATGCGCCTGCCGTCGGCGACGTGCGTACGTCAAGAAGGACATTCTGCTGCGTCACGAGGACGCTCCTGTCGTTGGCTCGGAATAAGCCAGATAATTCCAGATCTGCGATGACACAAGGGCGAAAAGCTATGTGTGCGAAATATCGCTGATAGTCGAATACTACTCGCAACGGTGACAATAGCAACATGTGTCCTGCTGTTCTTCCGTGAACGCAGCACCCGACTGCTCGCGCGTGTCGGTGCCGCGGTGAGGGCGTGTTCAGCCGACACGCCTTCTGTACGTAAGCGTGACGCCAACTTTCGGCACGTTGTCACCGACCGGTCCGAAATCCACGACTCGGCGGCACATCCTGAGCAGGTTTCAGTCAGGCCGATGAGTGTCAAATATATTGCAGAGCAGTCGAACTCGGCTTTCGATCATATGACGCATCGCAGCCTTGCCGGTCATACCGGAATCTCAACCAACTCGTCGGCGATGCGCTTGCCGATTTCCAGAGCGGCGGTCGCCGCGGGCGACGGAGCGTTGAGCACGTGGACCTGTCGGGGCGCGCGTTCGAAAGAGAAGTCTTCGACCAGGGTGCCGTCGCGACGCATCGCCTGGGCTCGAACTCCCGCGTGGGTAGGGGTGATGTCGTCGGAGGTGAGCTCGGGGATGAGCTCGTTGAGGCTGGCCAGGAATCGGCGTTTGGACACCGACCGTAGTACCTCGTCTATTCAGGTGCGCCAGAACCGTCTTCCGAGTCTCCAGAGCCCGGGCCAGGTGGCAGAGTCCCGGACGTCGCGGCCATTCACCTGCCCCCACGTATAGCCCTCGCGAGCCAGCGCCAGCACGGCGTTGGGGCCGGCATGAACGGTCCCGTCGTACATCCGGGTGAAGTGCACCCCGAGGAACGGCAGCGTCGGATCGGGAACCGGATAGATCAAGCCACGGACCAAATGATCAGCAGCAGAAGTCAGTTGGTAGTACTCGCCGCGGAAGGGGATGATCCGCACCTGAGGGTCCAGGCCGGCCAACTTCGCGATGCGGTCGCTGTGCAGGCCCGCGCAGTTGGCGAACTGGTCGGCGGTGAACTCCGAGGTGGTGGTTACCACCTGCACCCTGGTGCCCTCGTCGTGGATGCCGACGACCTCCTGGCCGAGCAGCACCTGACCGCCCGCCTCTTCGATGAGGCGCTGAAGCGTCGCGCAGACGCCCCGATAGTCGACGATCCCGGTCGATTCCACCCGCAGCGCCCCGACCGCTGCGACGTGCGGCTCGTAGTCCCGCGCCTCGGCCGGCGAGACCAGTCGGCACGGCACCCCGTTGAGCTGTCCGCGGCGGTGCAGCTCGTGCAGGGCGGGTAGTTGGGCCTCGGTGGTGGCGACCACCAATTTGCCGCAGATGTTCACGGCGATGTCGTGGGCTTCGGCGAATTCCTTCATCGACTTCGCCCCCGCGGTACCGAGCTGTGCCTTGAGGCTGCCGGGCGCGTAATAGAGGCCCGAATGGATGACGCCGGAGTTGTTGCCGGTCTGATGGTTCGCCACGCCGGATTCCTTCTCCAGCACCACGACTTCGCGGCCGCGGCGGGCCAACTCATACGCGGTCGACAGCCCGATGATGCCGCCCCCGGCGACAATGACTCGACTGCTCATGCGCAACGATCCCTCCCGCGGAAGCCCGTGGATCCCGCACGCGGACAGCAGAGCCGAATTCTAAGTCAGAACCACCGAGGTTGCCGGGGTGGAGAGAGCCGCCTGATACGACAATCGGGCCCCTCGCGAGGGGCCCGATTGTCGTCGGTGGTGCTCAGTTACCGGGCTGAACCTCGGCTGCGGCCTGCACCACGGTGGCGGCCGGGGCGGGGATCCCCAGCCGGCCCACCACGAAATCGGCTGCCTGGTCGGCCATCCCGTTGGACTTGTAGGAGCTGTGGGCCGAGCGGTCCAGGCCGCCCGGGTAGCAGATCGGGTCACCGGCGGCGCACAGCTGGATGGTCTTACCGGCGTACTGGTCGCCGATGACGATCGGGGGTGCGCTGCGGTCGGCCAGACTCAGGAACCAGTTGTCCGGGGTTCCGAACAGGGCAACGGCGGCGACGTGGGAGGCGACCGACGCGGGCAACGGCCCGTTCAGCCCTGCGGGCAGGGCGACACCTGCGGGCACCGTGCTGCTGGTGGTGTAGCCCGCCACAGCGGCCCCTTGGGAGTAGCCGCCCAGCACGATCTTGGTCGAGGGGCACTGGGTCGCGATCGCCTGAATCTGGTTGGCAGCGTCGGCCACGCCGTCGATCGCCTGGCCGAAGTCCAGGGAGGCCGGGTAGTTGACGCCGTACACGCCGACGGTCTTCCCGGGCAGTCGCGCGTTCAGGGCATCGACGAACGCCTGCCCGGTGGCGCCGACGCCGGCACCTTCGAACGTGCCGCGGGCGAACACCACCTCGACAGCCGCACAGGAGTCGTCGGCGGCGTTGGCCGTCGCGGCGGGGCCGGTGAACAGGCCCACCGCGATCGCGGCCGTCGCCAGGGTGGTGAACAGGGTTGATTTCGCTATGCGTGCCGGCAGAGAAGTGGTCATGATGTGGTCCCCGTTTCCAGATCTTCTTTGCCATCGCTTCTGTGTAGAGGTGGCAACTGCCTGGTATAAGTCGGGGCACGTGAGCTGCGATTCCGCGGCTGTCAAGTGATCTATCTCACCCGCGAAAAGGTCCGTCGCGGGGATGGTTAGCAGCTCGCGATGCGTTTGCTGTGACCCTTGTTTATGGGCTCTCGGACACCGTGGTGACCGGCGCCGAGCCGGAATGACCGCCGCCGCTGGACCTTCCACCGGAATCACTGGATCTGCCCGAGCCACTCGATGACTCGCCGCCGCTCGACGGCGCTTTCGTCACGGGTGGCGCCTCGACGGTGGTGACGGGTGCCGGCGCAGGCTCGGGAGCTTGCGCCGGTGCCGTGTACGCGGGCTCGGCCGGGGCGGCGGGGGTCACCGGTTGTACGGGCGTGACCGGTTGGACCGGCGTGACCGGCTGCACCGGGGTAACGGGTTGCACCGGGGTAACGGGCGTCACCGGCTCGATCGGCGTTTCGGATGACGTCGGCGGCGCAGCGCTGGACGTCGTCATCGATGTTGTTGTCGTCGAGGCCGACGTGGAGGTCGACGTCGTCGTCGAGGTCGTCGTGGGTGTGGTCGACGTCGTGGTGGGTGTCGTGGTGGTGGTCGGTGTGGTGGTGACGGTCGTGGTGACCGTGGGCGGGTTCCACGGGTTGAACGGCGGGAACACCACGATCGGGGGGATGGGAATCGGAACGGCGGGCACACCGACCGACGGCGCCGGCGGCGCCTCGATGGGAGCGGGCGCCGGTTGTACCGGTGCCTGCGCGGGCGGACTGACGCTTCTGGACCGCATCGGGGCGGCGGGTGCCGCCGGCGGTGGGGTGAGCACCGCGACCGGCAACGCCACCGGGTCCGGCTCATGCGGCACGGGCGGGAGATAGCGCCCCGGTACGGTGTCGGACTGCGCGGGTGGTGGCTGCGCGCTCACCACGGCCGCCGGCCGGATGTTCACCGCCACGGTGACGGCCAGCGTCGCGAGGCTGACCACCAAAAAGCCCACCGCGCTACCCATCAGGATCAGCCGCGGGGGCGGCGCCGGGATGGCTTCCGTGTAGGCCCCCGGAAAGCCGGTCTCGTCGTCCTGCTCGGGCACGAACTCGGCGAGCGCCTCCTCGGGGATCTCGTCATATTCCGGCCAGGACCCGTCGGACGCCTGCGAGTACGCCAGCTGCGGAGCCAGTTCGGTGTTCGCCGCGTTGATCGGCGCCGTTTGGGTGGCGTCCACGATCGGCGCAGCCTGGGTGGCATCCACCACCGGCGCCGCCTGCGTGGCATCCACTGCAGGTGCGAGTTGGGTGGCCGCACCCGCGGGGATGACGCCGGAGGTGTCTGCGGTCTGAGCGGCGCCGCGGGCGATCGCATAGCCGGCGTCCGGCGGCACCTCGACCGTTGTCGTCGAACGAAGCTCTGCTGCAATGGAATCCAGATCGAGGCGCTGCCCGGTCAACATCACCCGGACGTGCGCGGGCGCCTGCTGCAGTACCGCGGCGCACGCGACGGCCGCCCCGGCGGCACCGATGGGTACCGACGTCAGCGTCGAGGCCAGCGCCGGATTGTCGCCGACCACCGTCAGCGACACCGTGTCGTCGTCGGCCAGTAACAGCGACGCGTCGGCGCCCTGGCTGCGGGCCAGCGCGGCCGCCGCTTCGGCCTCGGTCACCACCTCGACGTCGCGCACACCGGCGCTCTGCACCGTCTGGCGCAGCGTCTGCGCTTCGGCAGGGTCGGGCAGGCACAGCCGGATCGCGGCAAGTCGATTACCCGAGTCGGTGACCTCGCGATAGGTGCCGATGATGGTCTCGGCGAGCTCGGTCAGGGCCCCGGTTGAATCACCGTCGGGCAAGTCGAACGCATACTGGTCGAAAACCTGGGTGCCCGGCGAATCGATCATCGCCAGTCGCGCCACTCGACCGGTGACCGCCACCCCGAGGACTACGTCCACGGATCCACTCCTTGCCTCGCGTGCTTTGTCACCCCGACGCTTCGACCGTTCCAAGCTACCGCACAGCCCCGAGCGCGGCGCAGAAGTCGATACGGTGGGCGCACCACCCATGGAAGGATCGGACCTGTGAGCGACCGCGTCGGCTACGTCCCCGTCCGCGCCAACCGGGTGCGCGACGGACTCGCGGCGGTGCTGCTGATCCTTGCTTTGCTGCTGCCGTGGAACCTGCGCTTCGGGGTCGGTGTCCCGGGCAGTGACGGATGGGTGTTCGCGGTATTGGCCGTGGCGACACTGCTGGCGATCGGCGCTGCCGCCCTGCCACACGTCCGCGGGCTCACCGACGTCCGCCGTGCTGCGCGTGTCCGACTGCTGCTGTCCAGTGGCTACCTGCTCATCGTGATCGCATTCGTCGGCTACCACCTGGTGCAGACCGTCCAGAACGGCGGTACCGGCGCCGTCGCGCCCGGTGTCGGGCCCGGAATGTTGCTCGGGGTGGCAGGCGCGTTGTTGGCCGGGCAACCGCCGATCACGTCGATCATCATCGAGGACAACGGCTTTCGGCGTTGGTACGCGGTGGCGCCCGTGATCGGATTTCTGTCGATCGCCCTGGCGACGCTGTCGGTGGCGTTCAACCTGTACTGGCGGTTGCGGTACCTGTTCGTCACCGAGGGCGCGTTCGGCGGGCAGGACGTCGGTGTCGTGGTCACGACCCTGCTTTATGGCGCGGAGGCGCTGATTGCACTGGTGCTCGCCTCGCGCTGGTTGACCGAGCGGACGGCCGCCGCGCGGCTGGCGACGACAGCCCTGGGCGGCGCGGGTGCCGTGGCTGCCACGCTCGTGTGGGTCTTCGGCGTCGGGCGCGATGTCGACGCCTTCCACGGCATCGCGCAGAACACGTCGACCGCCGCGATCGGCTACGAGGGCTATCTCGCGTGGGCCGCGGTGGCGGGCATCGTCGCGCCGACGACGTTGTACGCCGTCCTGCTGATCAAGCCGCCGACCATCGGTGCCTACCGCGGCGCGGCGCAGAAATGCCTGACCCTCATCGCATTCTGGGCGTTCGCCTCGGCCGCGCTGCGGGTCGTCGACTTCGTGGTGGCGCTGTCGCTGGACCTGCCGCGCGCGCTCTACGACAGCGTCGCGATGACGGTGTTCAACCTCGTCACCGCCGTCATCGCGCTGTGGCTGCACCGCAACCTGGCCAACGGCGTGATCGCCGCCGCGTTCAGTGGGGTGTTGTTCGTCTTCAGCGTCGCCGACGTGGCGATCGGGGTGGCGCTCGCGCCGCGGTACGCCACGGCCGCACCCGACGCGATCTACGGCAACAACCTGGCCCAGCAGATCACCAGCACGTTCGACGTCACCGTCAGTGTGCTCAGCCTGATCGTCCTGGTGGTCATGTTGTTCACCGGCCCCCTGGCGGGCTATCTGGTCCGGCGGGGGGAGCGGACAGACCGGCGCGGCGCCGCACCGCCTGCGGTGGTGCCGGAACCCGAGCCGCCGACCGTCGTTCGGCGGGAACAGCAGGCGACGATGCCCAGAATCGTTCGGCGCCGGGAGGATCCGACGACCGTGCTGGAAGCGCCGCCGACGGCCGTTCTGGACACGCCGACCCAGACGCTCCGGATCCAGCGCAGGCCCTCGAAGCGGGATTGACCCCCGGCGGTCCAGCCGCTAGCTGCGCCGGTTCAGCGCCCAGATGTGCGTCGACAGCGCCGTCGCGAACGCGCACCACGCCGGGTACAGGCCCAGGGGTGCCGCCTTGGCGCCCTTCACCCGGGCCGAACGGCGGGTCAGATCCGCACTGCTGACGGTCAGCGCCGCGGCGGCGATGGCCGCCGTGCCCAGCTTTCGCCTGCTGAAGAAGATCCACGACCACGCGGCGTTGAGCGTCAGGTTGGTGACCAGCGCAGCCTGATACGCCGTGCGCTGCCCGGTCGCGCCGCGGGCCGTCAACTCGTCCAGCGTCGCGGCCGACGTCACGGCGATATCGGCGTAGAGGGCCGGCCAGACGATCGGGAAGGCTTGGCGCGGAGGCTGATACGGCGGCTTGCGGAGATTCTCGTACCAGGATGACTGGGCGGGGCGGCTGGCCAGACCGCCGACGACGGCGGTGGCCGCGACCGCGGCGGTGGTGGGGAGCAAGGTGCGAAGTGCCATGCTCTCCAACATACGGAAGCGCTAGATCATGTCGTTGCGTGTCAGCCAGCGCATCACCGGCCAGCCGACGAACACCGGCAGCCAGCACGTGAGCACCCGGTAGAGCAACACCGACGGCACCGCGATCGCGGTCGGGACACCGAACGCCGCCAGACCACCGATCAGGGCCGCCTCGACCGCACCGACGCCACCGGGGGTGGGCGCCGCGGAGGCCAGGGTCCCGCCGACCATCGTCACCACCGTGACGGTGATGAAGGACGTGTCGCCGCCGAACGCCTCGACACTGGCCCACAACGCCAGCGCGGCACCGAGGGTGGTGCCCGCGGCGCCCAGCACGATCAGTCCGAGCCGCTTGGGTTCCCGGGACAGCTCGACCAGATCCCCGGCCACCTCTTTGAGCTTCGGCCGCAGCGACGAGGCCAGCCAGCGCCGCAGATTGGGCACGGCCAGGAAGATCCCGACCAGCCCCAAGGCCACGCCGGCGGCCAGATACAGCACCGTCGTGCTGGGGACGAAGTGCGACAGGTTCGCCGACGCGCCCGCGATCGTGGTGAACATGATCAGCAGCAGCACGTGCACGATCACCTGCACGGTCTGCTGCAGCGCGACCGCGGCGGTGGCCCGCAGCGGGGCGAGTCCGGCCTTCTGCAGGAATCGTGCGGACAACGCCAGCCCGCCGACCCCGGCCGGCGTCGTGGTGGCCGCAAAGGTGTTGGCCACCTGCATGATCGACAGATGACGGAAGCTGACCAACCCGTCGGCGCACGCCCACAGGGCGGCCGCGGCGCCCACGTAGGTCAGCGCGGACACCGTGAGGCCCAGCAGTGCCCACCACCAGTTCGCCGAGCGCAGTTCGGAGAAGAACGTCGGCACGGTACTGATGAACGGGTAGGCGACGTACACCAGGGCCACCAGCAGCACCAGCTGGATCACCTGAACCCGGGTGAACCGGGTGATGGTCTCGGTCCGGATCTGGCCGGCGCCGGTCTGGGTCTGCACCTCTTCGCGGGCAGCCTTGATGACGGACGGTGCGTCCGGGATGTTCTCGCGGATCCGTTTCGGCACCGCCGATTTGGTGAGCCGTCGGGACGCGGTGAGTACGGCGTCGCGGCCGAAGGCGTCGATGGCGGCGGAGACGGCCGCCGGTGCTTCGTAGAGTGACGCGGTGGTCACCAGCAGGTGCGCGATATCCGACTGCAGCTGCTGCTCGGTGGCACCGTACTCGGCGTAGGCGAAACCGCCGAATCGCACGGTGTGGTCATCGACGGTGATCTCCCTGGCCCGCAGATCGCCGTGTGCGATGCCGTGCTGGTGCAGTGCGCGCAACGCCCCCCACACCTCGGCGGCGGTGGCGTTGTCCGCCGATGGCGCCGCGCCCCGCGCCGGTTTACGGGCATACAAAGTCCACCCGCGATCCAGCGCGGCCATCGCCACCGTGGACGTGTTCGCCAGTTCCAGATCGCCGATGGCGATGGTCATCAGCGCCCGGTGCTCGACGGCTCGGCGCATCGACGTCTGCAGGGGACCGGTCTCGTCATCGCGCAACCGGAACTTGCCCCACAGCTGCCGCATCGCGCCGCCGCTGCGCTGGTTCGGTCCGTACAACTCCACCACCGCGGTGGCCTCGGCGCTGGTCGCCGCCAGCACCAGCGGACCCGGGCCGGGCGGGCGGATGACGGCCAACGTCGTGGCGACGAAACCGCGGCGGTCCAGGGCCCGGATCGCCCCGTCGAGTGGAACTTCCAGCGCCGGGGTGCCCACCACCCACACGACCAGCGCGCCGACGAACACGCCGACCGCGAGACCGAGCAAGGTACGGGCCGGCACCACCGCGCTGACCACCAGATGGATCGGGACGAACGCCAGCAGCAGGGTCCACCACCACCGCCGCAGCCGTCGGGACACCCACGGCCCGGACACCGTGAGCACGGCGGCGAGCAGCGCGATCCAGCGCGGATCGTCGAGGAATTGGGACAGCTGGGTGTCGAGGCGGTCGGACAGATCGAAATGCCACTGCGGAGCGGCGATGCCGTTGCCGGAGATGGACAGGGAAAGTACTGCCAGCACTCCTGCCGCGCCGTACGCGCCGAGCAGTTTCCACTGCCGCGACAACACCAGGCTGACCAGGATGACGAAGGGCAGCGCGAGGATCGCGATGCCGTAGGCCAGGTAGACCAGGTTGGACTGGGTCGGGGTGAGGACGCCGATGATCTCCGAGACGGACCGTTCCAGGGCCACCCAGTCGTTGCGGGTGATCAGGGAGCTGGTGATGACGGCGGCCAGCAACAGCGCGGCGAGCACGACGCGCAGGATGTCGTTGGTGCGGCGCGGCAGCGGTTGCAGCAAGCTCCCGGTGACGCTGATGTCCCGGCCGTCGACGCGCACGAGGACAAACGTAACCGCTCGTCGCACGAAGCACGGGTACCGGCGCTGTGGGAGAATCCCGGGTATTCGCAGCCGACGTGGGGGGAATCCCGTCTGGCGCACAGCAGACCACTCGGAGTTTGGAGCAGTAATGCGTGCGAACCGTCCATTCGAAGCGTTGTCCGTGGCGGTGTTGTTGCCGGCGAGTGTCCTTGCGGCGCTGGTGGCCGCGCTCGCGCTGACCGGCTCCACGCAGTGGCCGACCTTGGCCGCGGCGGCCGCGGGCGTGGTGTTCGGGCTCCTGTTCGGCCTGGTGAGTTGGGC
The DNA here is from genome assembly GCA_023264765.1 of Mycobacterium sp. Taxonomy (GTDB): domain Bacteria; phylum Actinomycetota; class Actinomycetes; order Mycobacteriales; family Mycobacteriaceae; genus Mycobacterium. Next base: position 30,825 of record JAHFVC010000001.1, read on the forward strand.
GTGCGCCGGCGGCCGCTCGGCACCGGCGGGCCGGGTGGCGGTCGCCGCGGTCCTCGGCGTCCTCGTCGGTGAGCTGGCAGCGGTGGTGGTCTTCGCCGGGCCGGTGGACCGCGCACTTGCGGCGCAAGCCGATTCGGCGCCCGCGGTCGTGGCCGCCACCGCGGAACTGGACCAGGCCCGGCAAGCGCGGGGCAACCTCGACGCCGCCGTCGAGGCGGCAAACAGCCGTCGAGACGAGGCCCTGGTGGTGGCCCGCTGCGAGTTCAATCCATCTCCGCAGTGCCCGCAGGTCCGGATCACGGGCGTGCCCGGTGCCGGACCCGAGACCCGGACCGCGAACGATTTCCTCGCCGACGCGCAACGCCAGGCCGACGCCGCCGTCGCGGACCGCGACGGCCGGGCGGCGGGCTTGGATGCCGCGATCGCGAGCCGGGAACAGGCGGTGCAGACGGCCCGCGGGAGCGCGGAGGTGAGCGGGCTCGGCACGCGCTGGGCCGCGATGAACGGTTACACGCTTTCCCATCCGGGGACGCTGGTGTTGCGGGTTCTGATTGACCTGCTGTTCGTGCTCTTGAGCGGGTTGCCGTTGATCCTGCGACGGTGGCGGGGGACCACCGCCGCCGAACGTGGGGAGGAAGCCGTGGCGCAACAGCACCGCGCCGAACTGGACGCCGACACCGCGATCGCGGTCAAGCGCGCCGAGGTCCGCGCGACGATCGACGAGATGTGGGCCGAGCAGGAAGTGGAGAGTGCCCGCCTGGCCATTGCCGCTCAGCACGAGATCGACCGCGAGCAGCAGCGTCGCCGCGTGGAGCAGGAGCTGCAGGCCCGGGGGCCGGTGCGGGTGGTACGGCCGGAGCCGGTGTACCGCGAGATCGAGCCTCCTGCCGACCTGTATCTGCCGATCGCCGCGGAGGCCGAAGCGGCGAGCATCCGGGCGGCGGGGGCGCCGGAGTCAAAGAACCTCCCGGCTGTCACCGAGCCCCAACGATCGGGCGGGCTGCCGTCCATCCCCGTCATCCCCGAGGTCACGAAGGCGGCGGTGCGCTGGATCCGGCCGTTCGTGCCGCCGATCGTCGCCGGCGCCATCGACAACGCCACCAAGCCGTTGCGCCAGGTGTTCGAGGAGACCGAGGAAATCCATTTCACGCTGCGCCGCACGCACAAGGTGACCGTCGAGACCGACGGGCCGACCCAGCCCGCTGCGCCCGCCGAACCGGCGTGGAGGGACGTTGCCCAGCCGGCCCGTGTCAACGCGCAGCGTGGCCCCGAGGTGTCCGACGCGGAGGGTTTTCCCGAGTTGCCGGGCCGTCGGCAGCTACCGCCGTCCCGTTAGCACCCATCCGCGCATGTGACGACAATTTTGCCACCGTGATGTAGCTTCGATCGACACTGCGACGCACGCGACACAGAGGCCGGCGCCGAGAGGGAAACACGGTGGACGCGACACCTTTCGGGCACTATCAGCTGCAGGAGCTGATCGGCCGGGGTGGGATGGGTGAGGTCTACCAGGCCTATGACACCCGGACCAAGCGCATCGTCGCGCTCAAGGTGCTTCCCCCCAACCTCGCGCTGGACGCCATGTTCCAGGCCCGTTTCCGGCAGGAATCGCAGGCAGCCGCGGGTGTCAGTGACCCGCACGTCGTGCCGATCCACGGCTTCGGTGAGATCGACGGCCGGCTCTACCTGGACATGCGGCTCATCGAGGGGCAAACGCTCGGCGCGATCCTGGCCGACGCCGACAAACCGCAGGAACCCGAGTTCGCGGTCAAGGTGGTCGAGCAGGTGGCCTCCGCCCTGGACGCGGCGCATCGACAGGATCTCATCCACCGCGACGTCAAGCCGTCCAACATCCTGATCACCAAGCAGGACTTCGCGTACCTGATCGACTTCGGGCTGGCCCGGGTGGCAGGTGAAGTCGGGATGACGACGGCCGGCAGCACGCTGGGCACGTTGGCCTACATGGCACCCGAGCGCTTCGACGGCGGACAGGCCGATCCGCGGGCCGACATCTACGCCCTGACGTGCGTGCTCTACGAATGTCTCACCGGCAGGCGGCCCTACCCGGCCGAGAGTCTGGAACAGCAGATCGCGGGGCACATGGTGACGCCGCCGCCCAAACCGTCGCAGCTCAATCCGCGGCTGGAACCCTTCGACGAGGTGATCGCGAAAGGGATGGCCAAGAAACCGGGCAAGCGCTACCAGACCGGTGCCGAGTTGGCTGCGGCCGCTCGACAGGCGCTGAGCACGCCCGTCCGGGTCGCCGGGTCGAGCTTCGGATCGGGGCGGCACTCGGCTACGCGCACGGGTGCCGGTGGCAGCCGGCGGATGCCACAGCGGGCGCTCGTGGTGGCCGGGGTGCTGGTCCTCGTCGGTGCCAGTGCGGTCGCGGCGTGGAAATGGTGGGAGCCGCACGAGCCCGTCGCGACGGGGTTGCCCGGATCCGTCGCGGCGATCGCGGCCACAGTGCCCGCCGACATCCGGGACACCGGCAAGCTGGTGATCGGGGTGAACGTCCCGTATGCGCCCAATGAGTTCAAGAATTCCGCCGGGGAGATCGTCGGCTTCGACGTCGACCTGATGAATGCCGTGGCGCGCACCCTCGGTTTGACCCCCGAATACCGGGAGACCGAATTCGACCAGATCATCCCGGCGGTGCAGAGCGGTACGTACGACATCGGGATGTCCTCGGTCACCGACACCGTGGAACGCCAGAAATCGGTCGACTTCGTCACCTACTTCGAGGCGGGCACATTGTGGGCGCAGCGAGCCGGACAGACGGTCCGCCCTGATTCGGCGTGCGGCCTGCGCGTCGGGGTGTCCGACAGCGTCCTGCAGGAGACGGTGGAGATCCCCGCCAAGAGCGACGAGTGCGTGGCGGCAGGTCTGGCGCCCATCGACAAGGTCGTCTATGACCGGCAGGACGATGTGACGGCCGCGCTCATCGCCGGTGACATCGCCGCCATGTCCGCCGATTCGCCGGTGACCGGGTTCGCCATCAAACTCAGCGGCGGATCGCTGATTCCCGCCGGTGAGGTGTTCGACGCGGCGCCCTACGGGTGGCCGGTGGCCAAGGGCTCCGGGCTGGCGCAGTCGCTCATGCAGGCGCTGACACACCTGATCACCACCGGCGAGTACAAGACCATCGCCACCATGTGGGGCGTGGAAAAGGGCATGGTCCCCGAACCCTTGCTCAACGGGGCTTCGCGCTAGCCTCTTGTCCCCCGATCGGGGGAACACGACTTCCCCCGGTGGATGGGCCGGTCACCCGACATACATCGGGGTGCGTGCGCGGCATTCTTGTATCAACGCCGGAACACACCGGACAGATACAGCGAAAAGCCAAGCCGCACAAGGAGAACATGACATGAGCACCATCGCCCGCCGGATCGCCGCCGGAATCGTCCTCGCGGCAGCGCCGACCCTGATCGCCCTCGGTGTCGCAGGCAACGCCGATGCGCACACCACTCTGGCGAACAACGGCCCGCAGGTCGCCCACACCGCGTTCGCGCATCAGGACAACGCTCCGCAGCCGGGCACCGCGGTGCACCATCACCACCAGAAGAACCGCTAGGCGCTACCGCTTCTTGGGGCGCGGCACCTCGATGGCCGCGGCGCCATCTCCATCGGCCCGCTTGGCCGCGCGCTTCTCTTTGATCGACTGACCGGATTTCTTGGTCATGCTCTGGCGTGGTGACTTGTCGGCCATGGCGGCCCCCTTGATCTGGGGCCGAAGTGGTCCCTGCCGTCCGACCCTACACGTACTCCCGATACCGGCGTCCCCGGCTTTGTTGTGAAATTCCTTGAAAATCAGTGAATTTCGCATGATCGGCCCGATACGACGGGGTTCGGCTCACGCGGCGTCGCGCAGCCGCACCATGCGCGTGGTCGAACTCTCGTCCAGCTCGACGGTGTCCGACCGGGACCGCAGGAAGTCACTGAACGACCGGAATCCCAGAGATTTCTCGCTGAACGACGGATCCATCCGCTTCATCTGTGCCTTCACCGCGGAGTTGTGCAGCCAGTCGACATCGTCCTTCTCCATGCCGATCTGTAGGGCCCGGGTCAGCAGCGCGGTCGCGGCCGTCTGTGGGTCGGGCGCGGCGGGTTCGTCCTCGACCTTTTCCTCGGGTGCCGACCTCTTGGTGCGCCGGGCCGGTTTGGTGGGCTCCGGCGCGGGCGCGGGTTCGAACACCGGGACGCCCGGCAAGGCGTCGTAGACGACGAACTCATCGCAGGCCGCGGCCAGCGCACGACTGGACGAGCCCGCCACACCGATACCCACCACGTAGCGGCCGAGTCGTTTGCAGCGTTGGGCCAGCGGTATGTAGTCGGAGTCGCCGGCGACGATCACCACATGCGTGAGGTCGGGTAACCGGAACATGTCCTCGACGGCATCGACGGCGAGCCGGATGTCGGCGCCGTTCTTGCCGTATGCCGCCGCGGGAAACAGTTGCACAAGATCGACGGCCCTGCCCACCAATTGTTGGCGGTATCCGGCATTGACGTCGGCCGACCAGTCGGCGTAGGCCCGGGTGAGTACCAGCGTGCCGAACGACGAGGCGAAGTCCAGGACGGCGCCGACATCGACGGTGGCGCGCGCCAGGTGATCGGCCTCCAGCCCCTTGGCTTTGTCGCGCTGAAACGAATTGCGCCCGTTGACCTGGTCGTATCGGGAGATGACGATGTTGTCGAAGTCGAGGTAGACCGCCACGCGGGTGGCTGCGGTGTCCGTCATCGGTCCAGTCTGGCCCATCGCTGTCCCGCCTTTGGCGCGGATCGCTCCCGGCGCCTAAACTGGGGTGACGCATTTGAGCGGCCCGCTACCCGCCGCCGCGCAGACGGGCGGAAAAACAGGTGGCAATCACGGACATCGCGGCATACGCGAAGTTGAGCAAGGCCGACGTCGAAGCATTCGGTGCGGAGTTGGATCTCATCCGCAGCGATGTCGAGGAATCGCGCGGTGCGCGCGATGCCGCGTATATCCGCCGGGTGATCGTCTTCCAGCGCACGCTGGACGTAGCGGCACGGCTGCTGATCGCGGGAAGCCGAAGCAAGACCGGTTGGCTGCTCGGCACCGCGTCGCTGGCCTATGCGAAATCCGTTGAGAATATGGAAATCGGGCACAACGTCTGCCACGGTCAGTGGGACTGGATGAATGATCCGGAGATCCACTCGACCACCTGGGAATGGGACATGGTGGGTCCGTCGGCGCAGTGGAGCTATTCACACAACTATCGGCATCACGTGTTCAGCAATGTGATCGGCGTGGACGACGACCTCGGCTTCGGGGTCCTGCGGGTGACAGAAGACCAGCCCTGGCGTCCCGAGCACCTGCTGCAGCCGTTGCGAAATTTGTTGCTGGCCACCATCTTCGAATGGGGGATCGCGCGACACGGTCTGCATTCCGGACGTGAGCGGGCCACCACAGAGGACGGCAAGCGGGCGGTCACCGACGCGATGATGGCCAAGATCTGGCGCCAGGTGGCCAAGGACTATGTCATCGTGCCCGCGCTCAGCCTGCGCAGATGGCGCCGCACGCTCGGGGCGAACGCCACAGCCAACCTGCTGCGCAACTACTGGGCCTATGTGGTGATCTTCTGCGGGCACTTCCCGGACGGTGTGCAGCAGTTCGCCCCGGAGGTCCTGCAGGAAGAGACCAGGGCGGAGTGGTACCTGCGGCAGATGTTGGGCGCGGCGAACTTCAAAGCCGGCCGGCTGCTTGCACTTTCCAGCGGCAATCTGTGCTACCAGATCGAGCATCACCTGTTCCCCGATCTGCCGAGCAACCGCTATCCGGAGATCAGCGTGCGCGTGCGCGAACTGTGCGTGAAATACGACATCGCCTACACCACGGGATCGTTGCCCCGGCAGTACCTGCAGACGTTGCGGACCAATTTCCGGCTGGCCCTGCCCGACGGCGGATGGGCGGCGGCCTGGCGGCAGTTACGCGAGACCAGGTCGAACGGAGCGCCGGCGTAGCCGAGCCCGGCGATGGCTGACTTCCTCGTGGACGACGACGGCACCACAGCGGTCGCCGACCTCCAGGCCGGGCTGAGCAGTCTCGCGGGATTGGTGGCGGGCAGCCTGGACTTGGCGCAGGTGCTCGTCGAGGTGGCTGCGTCGGCGGTACGTGCCATTCCGGGTGCCGATGGAGCGGGTGTGACGCTGCTGCGACCGACGACCGGTGCGGATCCCGTTGTGGTCTTGGCCGGCAGCGCCCCGTTCGTCGCCGAAATCGACGCGATTCAGTACGAAACGCTGCATGAAGGGCCCTGCATCACGGCGGTTGCGCAGCGGCGCACTGTTCGGTCCGGTTCGTTGGGTGGGGACAAGAACTGGCCGCGGTTCGGACCGCGGGTGGGCCGAATGGGGGTGCACAGCGCCTTGGCCGTGCCGCTGTTACTTGCCGACCAGGTCGTCGGTGCGATCAGCGTGTACGCGAACAGTAAGGACGCCTTCGACGACCACGCGGCCGAATTCGGTGAACTCTTCGCCACGCCGGCCGCCGTCGCCGTCCACAACGCCCGAATCCTGGCCGATGCGCTCACCCTGACGGCCCAACTCCAGGCGGCGCTGGAGACGCGACCCGTGATCGATCAGGCGATCGGGATCATCCGGGCGCGCACCGGCCGCAGCGCCGGGGAGGCGTTCACCCAACTGCGGGTGATGAGTCAGGCGGAGCAACGCAAGCTGACCGAGATGGCCGAACAGATCGTCGACGAGGCGGTTCGGCGGGCTCGTACCCGCCGCACCTGACCAGCCGAGATGAGTCCCGCAGTGTAGAGTTCGAGGAGTTGGGACCCCAGCCGGTCCGGGATGGGTCAGCTGTCCGCCGTTGACTTCACAGAGCGATCGCTCGTGCCGGACACATCGGTGTTTTCCTGATGTCTGGATCACCTTGAATTCCTCGTCCACGTACCAGTTCTCCCACACACCCCTACTGGACCGCCGTCGGTCGGACAACCTCACCTTCGGAGTCCTCAGTACATATCCGCCAACGCCTTGTGGTCTGGCGAACTTCAGTGCGGCCCTGGCCGACGGACTTTCCAGCACCGGCGCCGAGGTCAACGTTGTCCGGATCGCCGACGGTACACCGTCTCGCAGCGCCCGCGTCATCGGTGAGCTGGTCAATGGGTCGCCGGCATCGGTGGCGGCCTGTTCGGATCTGCTCGGCGGGAGCGATGTCGCCGTCATCCAGCACGAGTTCGGTGTCTACGGCGGAACCGACGGCGATGAGGTAGTGGATATCCTTGGCGCCTTGGAGATTCCGTCCATCGTCGTGGCCCACACCGTCCCCAACGACCCCACCGCGCATCAGCGTTCGGTCTTACAGGCGGTGACGACGCTGGCCGATCACGTCGTGGTGATGTCTGAGTCGGCGCGGACCCGGCTGTGCGCGCTCTTCGGGGTGGAACCCCGAAAAGTGACGACCATTGCGCACGGTGCGACTGTTGCCGCGTCCACCCACACCAATCGCAGTGGGCGGCCCACACTGCTGACCTGGGGCTTGATCGGGCCGGGCAAAGGCATCGAGCGGGTCATCGATTCGATGGGGACCCTGCACACCCTCAGCGGCAATCCGAGATATCTCATTGCCGGTCGTACCCATCCGAAAGTGCTTGCGGCCGAAGGAGAGGCCTATCGCGAAGCTCGCATCGAGCAGGCGCGGCGCACCGGTGTGGCTGCCCATGTGCAGTTCGACGCCAGCTACCGGGATGTGCAGTCGCTGTCGTCCCTCGTGCAATCCGCGTCCGTCGTAGTGCTGCCCTATGACTCGACCGAGCAGGTGACCTCCGGTGTCCTGGTCGACGCCGTCGCTGCCGGTCGGCCGGTGATCGCCACCGCTTTCCCGCATGCCGTAGAACTGCTGGCCGGCGGAGCCGGCATCGTTGTGGCACACGATGATCCGGAGGCGATGACAACCGCGATTCACTCCGTCCTGACCAGGCCCCGTCTGGCGGGTGCGATGGCCGCGGAGGCGCGCCGGATCGCACCGGCGATGGCCTGGCCGGTCATTGCCGGCCGCTACCAGACACTGGCGCAACGGCTCCTGGCGACACAGTCCAAGCGGACATGGCTGAGCTAGCACCGCGGTTCGACCATCTGTTGGCAATATCGGACCATCACGGCACGTTCGAGCACGCCTGTGGTGCCGTACCTCGGCGCGAACACGGCTACTGCACCGATGACATGGCCAGGGTGCTGGTGGTCGTCAGTCGGGAGTCCGGCGCCGGTGAGGCGGTGCACGGTCTGGCTCGGGTAGCGGTGCGATTCCTGAACGAGGCGCAGGCGTATGCGGGCGGGTGCCGAAACCGGATGGACCACACCGGCCGGTGGACCGACGGGTATTCGTTCGAAGACTGCTGGGGCAGGTGTCTGTGGGGGCTGGGAACCGCCGCAGCCCACAGCGATATCGGTCTGATCCGAAAGTTGTCGGTGGTGCAGTTCGAGCGCGCCGCACATGGCCGTTCGACGTGGCCGCGCGCCATGGCTTTCGCCGCTGTCGGTGCCGCCGAACTGCTCAGCGTCGAGCCCGGCAACGTCGCCGCGCGCAAACTCATCGTCGACTACGTCGCGGGTTTGGCGGCACCTGGCGGGGACGTCGGATGGCCCTGGCCGGAGCCGCGTCTCACCTATGCCAACGCCGTTATCGCCGAGGCGATGATCGCGGCCGCCGTCGCGACCGATGATCCGCTGCTGGGCGAGCGGGGGATGGACCTGCTGGGTTGGCTGATCGAGCGTGAAACGAACGGGGACCATCTCTCGCCCACTCCTGCCGGGGGTTGGTCGGCCGGTGAAACGCGCCCTGCGTTCGACCAGCAACCGATCGAGATCGCCGCGCTCGCCGATGCCTGCGCTCGGGCGGCGACAGTGGACCCGCGCCCGATCTGGCCTGACACCGTGCGGGCCGCAGCGGCGTGGTTCCAGGGCGACAACGATGCGAAGAAGCCGATGTGGAACCCCGAGACCGGCGGCGGATACGACGGATTGCACGCCGACCGCGTGAACGTCAATCAGGGCGCCGAGTCGACGTTGGCCGTGTTGTCGACCTTCCAGCAGGCACGTCGGTTCACCGGGGTGCCGTCGTGACATCGGTCGTGGAAGGGCTTGTCAGACGTGCGCCGGTGCGGCTCTACGCCGACCGGTCGCGGGTCATCACCCGATTGTTCGTGCCGGGCCAAGAAGGCTTCGAAGCCCAGGAGTCGCGCGCGGGAGCGGTGCTGGACCGGATCCTGGCACTGGACGAGGACGCCGTTCGCGCAGCGTTGAGCGATGTCGTCGTCAGGTTCGACCACCGGCATCGCGACCTCGCCGGAGTATTCCGGCGGCACGCGCGGGAACTCGCCGACCGGCTGAAGCCCGGGGTCGAACTGTCCGACGCGCGAACTCTTTTGCTGGGTGCCACCTTCACCAGCGAGTACACGGTCGAGGGCGCCGCTTTGTGCAACCCCAGTATGGTCGCTCACCCCGACCAGTCTGGCGTGCCGGCGGGGAGCCTGCGCTTTGTCATGAGCGTGCGAGGTATCGGCGAAGGGCATCTGTCGTCGATCGGCTTCCGGACGGGCATCGTCGATGACCGTGGCCAGGTCGACGTCGATCCTGCGGTGCCGTTCGCGACCGTGGGGACCCCTGCCCCGACGTTGCTCGATGCCGCGGTGCTGCGCAGTGAGTTGGCCCGGCTGGGTCACGCGGGGGAGGCCGCCGGCTACGTGCTGGACAGTTTGGGTGCCCGGTTCACCCGGATGGATCTCGACGAGCGGCTCGAACGGTTGCGCCAGAACCGGCGTACCCGTGTGCATGCGCCAGAGACCATTGCCGTGATCACCACGGTCGCCTCTCGTAGCCACGGCATCGAATTTCCTTACGAAACAGCGCTTTCCGAGAGAATCCTGTGGCCTGCCACCGAGGCTGAGGCGGCGGGGGTCGAGGACGCGCGCTTTGTGCGCTTTGTCGAGGATGACGGGAGCGCAACCTACTACGCCACCTACACGGCTTACAGCGGATCACATATCAGTCAGCAATTGTTGACCACCAGCGACTTTCGGTGCTTCACCTCGGTCCCGATGGTTGGCCCTGCGGCCGCCAACAAGGGCCTGGCGCTGTTTCCCCGCCGCGTGCACGGGCGCTTCGCCGGGATGTCGCGTTCGGACCGGGAATCGAACACGGTCGCGTTCGCCGACCATCCATCGGTGTGGACGGGTACAACTCCCTGCCAGCGTCCCGCCCTGCCGTGGGAAGTCCTGCAGCTGGGCAATTGCGGCGCGCCGATCGAAACCGATGCCGGGTGGCTCGTGCTCACGCACGGAGTGGGCCCCATGCGTACCTACGCGATCGGGGCCATCCTGCTCGACCTCGATGACCCCACCCGCATGATCGGCCGGCTGTCCGAACCGCTGCTGTATCCCACCCGCGACGAGCAGGACGGGTACGTGCCCAACGTGGTGTATTCGTGTGGCGCCATGGTGCATGCCGACAACCTGGTGATCCCGTATGGCATCAGCGACGGCGCGATCGGCTTCGCCATCGCCCCTCTCGGGGCGCTCCTCGCACTATTGCGGTCGACGTAACTTAGTCGGCCGATCGGCAAGGCAAAATAGGCCGAAAGGCAAGCCAAAAATAGCCCTCTGAACTGGGCAAATGCGCGTAAGTAGTTCGCCACCGAATTGTGTCCATGCAATGGTGTGATTCAGCCCACCACATGCGCTACATTGTGACGGCAGTCATACGAAAGGGTGGACATGACCGGAGCATTGTTAGCAGGTCTGCTGGTGGTTCTTGGCCTCGGCTCGATCGCCGCAGTGGTCGCCGCCGCGGTGCTCGGATACGGCACGCTGGCACTGGCGATCGGAATCCTTTCCAGCGCCGCTTTCGCCGCGCGGACCGTCTGACCTACCGGCGCAGCCGCAGGCCGAGTCCCGTCGCGCGCACGGCCTGACGGTCGATGGCGGCGCGGACCTCGGCTGTGGAGCCCACCACGCGCACGGCCTTCTTGGCGCGCGTCACCGCGGTGTAGAACAACTCCCGCGTCAGAAGTCTCGAATCCTCCGACGGCAGCAACACGGTCACTTCATCGGCCTGGCTGCCCTGTGACTTGTGGATCGTCATCGCGTGCATGGTGTCGACCTCGGCCAGCCGGCCGGTCGACAACGACGCAGCACCGAACGCCACGCGCAGTCCGTCAGGCGTCGCCACGGTGACCCCCGTGTCCCCGTTGTACAGCTTGAGGCCGTAGTCGTTGGCGGTCACCAGCACCGGTCGGCCCGCGTACCACGTGGACCACATCGGTTCGCCGGTCGCCTCGGTGAGCCAGCGCTGCACCTGACGATTCCAGTGCGTCACGCCGGACGGGCCGTGCCGGTGGGCGCACAACAATCGGTGCTCGTCGAGAGTGGCTGTGGCCGTCGGGACGTCGCCGAGTAGCGCGGCGTCGCGCAGTCGCAGCGCATGTGGCAGCAGGATGTCGCGCAGCGATTCGTCGGTGGGCGTCCACGTGATGTGGGGTCCGCCGGCGGCGAGGACTTCCAGTGCTCGGTCGGCGTCACCGTCGCGGATCGCGGCGGCCAGCTGCCCGATCGACTCGCCGAACCGGTGCGAGGTGCGCAGCGCGGCAACGTGTTCGGCGCCCAGGCCGTCGACCAGATCGGCCAGTACCGCGCCGGCTTCCACCGACGCCAGCTGATCGGGGTCGCCGACGAGCAGCAGTCGGGTCTGCGGGCGAACGGCCTCGAGCAACCGGGCCATCATCGTCAGTGACACCATCGACGCCTCGTCGACGACGATGACATCGTGCGGCAGCCGATTGCCACGGTGGTGCCGGAATCGCGACGAGGTATCCGGCCGGGGGCCGAGCAGCCGGTGCAGCGTGGTGGCCGGCAACCCTGTCAACCGAACACGGTCGGCAGGGTCGAGACGGCCCGCCTCGGCGGCGACGGCCTCCTGCAGGCGCGCGGCCGCCTTACCGGTCGGTGCTGCCAGGGCGATCCGCGGTGGCTGCGCACCCGCCAGGGCCGCCTGTTCGACGAGTAGCGCCAGCAGTCTCGCCACCGTGGTCGTCTTGCCCGTTCCCGGGCCACCGGTCAAGACGGTGAGCCCCTGGGATAGGGCGAGTTCGGCGGCGGCGCGTTGCTCGGCGAACCCGTCGGGGAACAGTCGCGCCACATCCGGTGACGGACCGGGCGGAGTGGCCGCCAGCAGCGCCAGGGCGTCGTCACACACCTGCTGTTCCTCGCGCCAGTACCGGTCCAGGTACAGCAGATCGCCGAGCAGGTGCAGCACCGGCGGATCACCCGCGAGCGGGCTGGCCCGCACCGCCGTCAGCCACGCGTCGGCATCCATCCCCAGTTCGTCGGCAGCGGAACGCAGATCCACACACACGGATCCGGCCCGCAGTGCGCGCACGGCCAGTGCGACGGCCAGGATCACCGATTCGTCGGTCTCGCCCGTCAGCGTCGTCAACCGTTGTGCCACATGGGTGTCGGCGGGCTCGAAATCGGTGATCATGCACCCTCCAGGAACGCCGACAGCTCGGTCACCAGTGCCGCCGGCGGGGCCCAGCTGAACACGCCGGCCGGATGCCCTTCCACCACAGGGGTTTCGGGGCCGCACATTCCGCGCACGAACAGGTACATCACCCCACCCAGGTGCGTCTCGGGCGCATAACCGGGCAGTCGCCACGTCAGATAGCGGTGCAGTACGACGCTGTAGAGCAGTGCCTGCAACGGGTAATCGGAATGCAGCATCGCCTCGACCATGCGCTGCCTGCCGTAGTCGGCCGCCGTCAGCGGCGCATCCGCGGTGCCCAGCCAGTTCGTCTTGTAGTCCACCACGATGAAGCGGCCGTCCACGCGTAGCACCACGTCGATCGAGCCGGACAGGTAGCCACGCAGCGACTGCCGGCCTAGGGCACCCGTCGACAAGCGCTCGGCGTAGCAGGCCAAGGGATCATCGGCACTCAGATGGCGGCGCACGAGCGACCCGACGCCGGCGAGGGTGCGGTCATCACCGACGAGCGGAAACTCGAAATCCAACTCGCACAGTCGATCCGAGGCGCCGATGCGCCGCAACGTGACGCCGGGGGCGAGCGGCCCCAGCGGGGTGTCGTGCATCGGGACCAATGCCGCGGCCAGGTCGGCCGCAGGCACCTCGACCGGCCATCGGGCCGCGTGCGCCTGCACCTGGGTCCGCAACTCGGCCGCGAGGTCCGCGGCGAGCGGGTCCGCGGTCTCCAGCACCGCGTGCACCAGCGAGCCGAAGGCTGCGCCGGTGGGAAGGTCGGCCATCGGGGAGGGTGTATCGGCACCGGATGCGGGGGACACCAACGCGAGATCGGCTATCTCGTCGTCCAGTTGGACCACCTCGGGCTCGCTGGAGACACCGGATGGCTCGCCGTCCTCGGCAGCTCGTAACAGTCCGGAATACGATGTGCGCCGCCACGCCGTGTCGATGGACCGCTGGAAGCGGCGCACCGAGAGGCCGGCGGTGGGTGGGGCCACCGGGGCCGCCGTGAACGGCGCGATCACCGATTCCTCCAGCACGGGACCGCCCGCATCAGCCCACGCACGCAGCCGGGCCAGTGCATCGGCGTCCGAGATCTTGGCCGGCACACAGATATCCGGTACCTCCGCCGTGCCCGGCGCCCGGCCACGCAACAGCCGTGACAGGCCACCGTTGGGCTCGTAATACGACGGCGCCCACCACGCCACCACCTGCGACTGCGCGCGCGTCAACGCCACGTAGGTCAGCCGGCTGTCATTGGCCGCCGCCTCGGCCTTGCCCGCCCGCACCACGGCTGGGACCGCGCCACCCACGTACAGACAGCGGGCCGAATCCTCGTGGTAGAGCACCGGATCGGGATCGGGTGTGTAGCGGTTGAAGGCGAAGGGCAGATACACGATCGGGTACTGCAGTCCCTTGGACACCCACACCGTCATGATCTGCACCGCGGCGGCATCGCTGTCGAGACGCCGATTGCGCTCGGCCGCCGCACCGCCCTCGGCGCTCTGCGTACGCAGCCAATCCCGCAGCGCGGGCAGTCCGAATCCCTCGGTGTGCGCGGTGTCCTGCAACAGCTGGGTCATGTGCGACAGGTCGGTCATCAGCCGTTCACCGCCCTGGCGGGACAACACCCGGCGGCCCATCCCGTCCAGCTGCGCGGCCTCGAACACCGCGGCGACCCCGCGCTCCCGCGCGTGCCCGGCCCAGGTGCGCAGCGTCTCGGCAACCCGATCGGTCAGCCGGTCAGCGCCCGCGGCAAGGGTTTCCGCTGTCTCCCCGAAAAACGCGGTGGCCGCCGCGGCTCGGACCAGGCCGGGGCGGTGCGGTTGATCGAAGGCCTCCAGCAGGCACAACCAGTCCGCGGCCGCCTCCGACCCCAGCACATTGGTGTCTCCGGTGTACACCGCGGGTATCCCGGCATCGGACAGGGCGTCGAAGCAGGCCCTGGCGTCCTTGTGCGTCTCGACGATCACGGCGACATGACGAGCCTGCACCGCTGCGCCGTCGAACGTGGCTCCGCTGGTCAACAGGGCGCCGATGTCGGCGGCCAGGTCCTTGCCGATATGGGTGCGCAGACGATCTATCGCCATGGTGCGGGTGTGGGCGTTGCCGCGGGTGACGACCCGCAGCCGGAACGGGTCGTTGTGCGGCGCACCCGCCAACCGGTGTCCCCGATGATGTGCCGTCACGTCGTGCACCACGATGCCGGGACCGCCGAGCTGGGCTCCGCCCAGCACCACCTGCAGCCGGTCGACCAGTGCGGCATCGCTGCGCCAATTGGTGCCCAGCGTCTGCTTGTCCCCGGCGGTGTCGGCGGCGCGCAGGTAGGTGTCGATGTCGCCGCCGCGGAAGGCGTAGATGGCCTGCTTGGGGTCGCCGATCAACACCAGCGTCGACCGCCCGGTGAACGCCCGCTCGATCACCTGCCATTGCACCGGGTCGGTGTCCTGGAATTCGTCGACCATGACGATCGGCCACCGTTGCGGCATCCGGATCCGTGCGGCGGAGTCGGGGCGCTCGAGCGCGGCAGCCAGCCGGGTCAGCAGATCGTCATAACCCAGGATTCCACTGCGTCGTTTCCGGATCTCCAGTTCGGCGAGCACATCCCGTGCGAAAGCCAGGCACACCGCCGCGTAGGAGTCCGGCTCCGGGTCGACCGGGCGCAATTCGGTCGCGGGATGGTTGACCACCTCACGGGCCAGCTTCAGGGCCGCGCGGTAGCCCAGTATCGGGTCGTCGCGCTGCATGCCGAAATGTGCCAGATACAGGTCGTCGACGATCTCGCGTACCAGCGCATCCAGGCTCTCCACCAAGGTCACGCCGCTGTCGCTGTCACCGGCC
>JAHFVC010000001.1:46173-82676 GCA_023264765.1 Mycobacterium sp.
ATTTGAGCACGATGTGACAGAACTGATGGGTGGTGGCGATGGTCGCCGCGTCGAATCCGGCCAGGGCGTCCTGCAGGCGCAGGCGGCGGGCGTGGCGGTCGGTGGTGCCCAGATGCCGTTCCAGTTCGTTGGCGGCCCGTGTCGGGTCGTCGAGGGCGGTCAGCGCATGGGAGATCTGGGCGCGTACCCGTTCGCGCAGTTCCTGGCTTGCCGACCGGCTGAACGTGATCAGCAGCATCTCGTCGAGCTTGGCGACACCTTCGGCCACCATCCGGGTGACCAGGCCGGCCAGTGCGAACGTCTTCCCGGTACCGGCACTGGCCTCCAGCACCGTCGTCGACAGCGGAGCGGGAAGCGGGCCGAGCAGATCGAAAGTCTTCACTGTGAACCACTTTCGGCTCGCAACAGCGGCACCCACAGGCGTTGTGCGAAGTCGTCGAGACCGGCCAGGTCGCTGAGCCGGGCGCCCCGGCCCCACACCCGTTCGATGGCCTTGTCCTCGGATTCGTTTCGCCAGCGGTAATTGGCCGACTGCTCGGGGTCGTCACCGGCTTCGCGTGCGGCCGCCCACGCGTACGACGTCTTCACCGGAAGCGGCAGGGGGATGCGGCGGCCTTCGTCGTAGAGTGCGACCAGTTCACGCAGTACCGGCAACGCCGACGCCGGGGCCTCGAGGGTCTGCACACGAGGAGTCGTACCGCGTCGGGGCCGTCCGATGCACGTCGCCGCCCACGCTCGGGTGCCGTTCTGAGCGCCCAACGCCAGCAACGGGATCCATGCCTTGAGCAGATGCTTGCCGTCGAGTTTGGAGTACGTCACCGCCGACAGCCGGTTCCCGAACACCGGAGTCACCGTTCCTGTCAGGTGCCGGCCCGGTTCCAGTTCGATGTCCACGTCGAGCGCCGCAGCCTCGACGTCTCGGTGGCGTAACGCCTCGGTCGCCAGCAGAGCGGCCTGGTCCCGGATCTCGATGGCGCGTCGCCAGCCCAGCCGGCCCGGTGGCAGGGTGCCGCGGCGCCATTCGGCCTGTTGAGCATCCTGCGGTGTCAGGCCGGCGATGATGTCGGCGAGCATGCGGTCACCGACGGTCCACTCTTCGAGCGCGTCGATGTCCACCGGCATCTCGTCGGAGACCCCGTCGACGTCCCATGGCAACGTGTAATCCAGGGCACGGAAGTAACCCTTGACCGGATCATTGAAGAACCGGACCAGTTCGGCCAGTTCGACATCGGCGACCGCCGGGGTTGGCAATGGTCCGGAGACGAAGAGCGGCCGAGGTTCGCGGTGCCCCGAGATGGCCCGAGCTGCCGTCAGCGCCGTCGGGTCGAAGGTGAACGGCCGTCCGGTCCGGTCCGGTTCGACATTGCGGATATCGAAGGGCTGCAACGGATGTCTGGTGACCACCGAGACCTCTCCTTCGCAGGTGATGGTCAGGGTGTCGAGCAATTCGGCGACCGGCACCGCCGGTGGGCGGATCTGCCCGGTGTACTCGTTGGCGCCGGTGTAGGTGATGACGAGTGTCTCGGTGGCCGCGCCGATCGCATCCAGAAGCAATTGCCGGTCCTCGGAGCGGATGTCGCGTTCCCCGGTCATCGGGTCGCGGGCCAGGATGTCGTCGCCGTCTACGGCGCTGAGCCGGGGGAACACCCCGTCGTCGAGGCCCACCAGGCACACCACCCGGTGCGGCACCGACCGCATGGGCACCATGGTGCACACCGTCAGGGTGCCGCTGCGGAAGTTGGCACGGGTGGGACGGCCGGCCAGGCGCCGGTCCAGCAGGGCGCGAACATCACTGAGTCGCAACGACGTCCGGGACGCTTCCGGGCCCTCGAGCAGAGCGGCGAATTCCTGCTGCGCCTGGGCGCGCGGCCACTCCTCGTCGTCGTGGGCCAGTGCGTCGAGACCGGTCGTCAATGCCTGCAGCCACTCGCCCAGCGGTCGGGTGCCGCGCAGCGCGGCGATGGTCTGGTGCAGTCGGTCGACGAATTCCGCGAACCGGCCCGCCAGTTCGACCCGGTTGCTGCTGACATCGTCCAGCGGCAGCGTGGTATCCAGCCAGGTGCGCGAATCGTCCGACAATGCCACGCCGGCCAGTACCCGGTCGATGCCGAAACGCCACGTGTTGTGCAGGAAGTCGACGCCATACGGCGTGCGATGCTCCTTGTCGAAACCCCAGCGGATGTTGGCTTCCCGGACCCAGGCGGTGACGGCGTCGAGGTCGTCGTCGGTGAACGAGAACCGGGCGCGCACGGGTGCGGATGAGGCGAGGTTGAGTACCTCACTCGCGGTGGCACGGCCGCCGGCCAGCGTCAGCAGTTGCGCCACCACCGCGAGCAGCGGATTGGTCTGCACCAGCGCGCGGTCGGCCAATCGCACGCGCAGCCGATGCGCCGGGTGGGCTCCGTGCACCACTTCGCCGAGCCCGAAGCCCGCCGAGATCAGCGGTGCGAAGGTCTCGATGTCGGGGCACATCACCAGGATGTCTCGGGGTTCCAGGGTGGTGTCGTCGGCGAGCAGGCCCAGCAGGACTTCGCGCAGGACGTCGACCTGGCGAGCCGGCCCGTGGCAGGCGTGTACCTGCACGGAGCGGTCGGTAAGCTGGTGCCGGCGTCCGGCGTGGCGGACCTGGTCGGCGGCGATGTCGGATTGTAGCCAGCCCAGCAGGGTGTCGGGATATGTTGCGGCGGGGAGGTATTCGTCGGTCGCGGCGGGAGGCAGGGCGCGTTGGAGCTCGCGCAGATCTCGGCCCAGGGTGGCCAGCAGCGGATGCCCGACGGCGCGATGGCTGGTGTCGTCGCGGCGCGGGATCCGCTTCCGGTGGGCCGAGAGCGAGTGCCACATGTGGTCACTGGCGTGGGGGAGCCACACATGCAGATCGTGGTGGGTGGACAGGGCGTCGAGCAGTTCGACCTCGGTGGCGGGCAGCCGGGTGTGGCCGAACAGTGACAGCCGCTGCGGTAGTCCGTCCGATGGTGCTTCCCTCAGCCGTGCAACGGTTTTCGCGTGCCGCAGGTGAGGGGCATCGGTGTCCATCCTGGCGAGCAGAGCCTGCCACAGCGGTTGTTGCCACGCCAGGTCGGTATCGATGGCGGTCCAGTCGATGAGCAGTTCGGGGCGTTGGCGGGCGTAGGACGCGAACAGGCCCGCCAGTCTGCGGGCCACCGCGTAGCGGCGCCCCTGTCGTAACTCCCGTTCGTCTCCGGTTTCAGTGTGGCCCAGGTGGGCGGCGAGGGTGGCGCACCACGGCTGGTCGAGGTTCGCGTCGATGGTGGCCAGCAGCGGCCACGCCAGCGCGTCGGGCGACCATGGGTCGTCGTGGGTGGTGCCGGTGAGTTCCGCGATCAGCGAACGGGGATTGGCGAAGTCGACACCCGCGCATACGCCCAGCTGGTCTGACAGGCGCTGACTGAGCCAGCGTTCGACACCTTTGGCGGGGACCAGCACCAGCTCCTTGGCGAACGGGTCGGGAAGCGGGTCGGCAAGGAGTGCGCCCAGACCGTCGGCGAGCAGATCGGTGCGCTCGGCGCGGTGCAGGTGCAGGGCCATCGAAATCACCATAGCCACTTGTCGACATGGGCCGGGGCAGGTATGCGAGTGCCCGCCCCCGCGGGCTACTGCACCGTGAGGGCGAATTCCTCGGCCAGGCCGTCGATTCCCGCGCGGATCGCCTCGATGGCCGACGCGCGCGCCTTGAGCTTGCTGGCCAGGTGGGCCTTCAGGTGCAGCGTCGCGGCGTATTCGGCGGCCACGGCCTGGGCACGGGCCAGCACCTCGTCGCGTTCGACGGTCTCGTCCAGCCAGCCGCCCGTGATCGCCTCATCGCCGGTGAACGTCGCCGCCACCGACACCGCCCGCGAGAATGCCGCCCGGGTCAGCCGCATTCGCATGATCTCGATGGCCGCGATCGGCAACGTCATCCCGATGGCCACCTCGTTGGCCTGGCAGCGGGTCTTGTCCGAACCGACCCGGTGATCGCCGCTGAGAAGCAGGAACGATCCCATCGCGATGGCGTGCCCGGTGGCGGCGATCACGACCGGTGCGGGGAAACTCAAGGTGCGCACCGCCAGTTCGAATCCGGCGGTCAGCATGCCCAGACCGGCGGCGGCATCACCGGAGGCGAAGACACTGAGCTCGAACCCGCCGCTGAGCACCCGCGAATTGCCGCCCAGCACCACGGCTTTCACGGTGCCCGCGGCGATATCGGACTCCGCCTGGTCCAGCGCCCCGTTGATGTAGGCCAGCATGGCGGGGGACAGTGCGTTGACCTTGCCGTCGTCGAGCGTGATCGTCGCGACGGATTCGTTCACCGAGTAGCTCACCGGGCTCGTCATAGCTGCGGATGTTACGGAGCGTGGTTGCGAATTTTGATGGCGGGGCTCGAATGATGCCTGCCCGCCGGGCGCTTCTCCTCGATCCACGGGAAGTCGAGCTCGGTGGTCTCGTCGACCTGACGCGTGCGCCAGCGGTCCTGCGTCTCGCGCACCGCGCGGTTCATCCGGTCGATCTCGGCGCGGAACACGTCGGGACGGGTTTCCTTGGACGCGTAGTGGAAGTAGGTGAGCATGCTGCGCAGCAGCTCCAACTTCTGCTTCTCCCGCTTGGCCAGATCATGGGTGAGCATCAGGTCCAGGCGCTGGACCGGCTGCAGGGTTTCCCAGTCCAGCACCACCTCGGCGTCGAAGTCCCGGCGCTTGCCCTTCGCGCTCTTCGGTCGATCGCGATAGGTCAGGGTGCCGTCGAACCGGGAGGCGATCTCGCCGCCGAGTTGTTCGCGGCTGATGGCCGAGTCCCATACAGTTCGCCATTCCTGCCCGGGTGCGAGTTGCTTCAGTTCGCTGGGAAGTGGAAGGAGGGCAACTTCGGGTGGCCCGTCGTCATAGGCCTCCTCGTACCGGCCGACCGTCAGCGGAGTGGGGAAGGTGAATTCGACGTCGTATGCGGCCGACTTGCCGAAATTGCGCACCACGAGCTCGATGACATGCCAGTCGGTGGCATTGGGCTCCATGTACATCACTACGTGGGGCCGCAGTTCATCGTGCTTGAGCTGCCGATTCCGTTTGATCACGCGTGCGAGGAAGATGAGTGCGAGGACCGCGAGCAGCAGCCCCGCCCAGGCGGCGATCGTTAGCCAGGCGCCAGACCCGAGACCTACCAGATCGGTCCATCGCTCACGAAACCACTGCACAGCGCCCCCACCCGTTCGTCCGATTGCGCTCTGGACAGTAGCGCTTCGCCAAGTGTCGCGTAAACCGCAACGTTCGGCATTGCTAGCTGGCTGTGGCGAGGGCCGGTACGGTCAGCGGGCGTTGCGGTTCGGCCTGGACCAGCCGTTCGGCGCGGGCCAGCCAGTCGGTGTCGGTCCACACCACCTCGGCGGGCAGTCTGCGCCAATAGTTGGGGTGGGTGCGCAGATGCATCTCGACACTGGCGTGCACGTTCGCGGCGACGGGCAACCGGCGCACGCCACGTGCGCGGGGCTCGCGGCGTGGCGCTGGATGTGCGGCCGGTTCGGTACGCACCTTCAGGCCCGCCCCGATGGCGCCGTCGAGGACCCAATCCAGGGTCAGGGCGTCGCTGATGACACTGCGATGGGTACCGCGGAACCACACTTCCTCGACGCCGTCGACCCGCTGGAACTGGGGCCCACCATCGATGGCCAGGGCATGGCGGCCCGCCATGACCTCGACGGATCCGGCAGTCCCTGACGTCCTGGTGGCATCCCACAAGCCGAGGAACCGTACGGGAACCGCGACATCGGTGTACGCGGTCAGCCCGGCGGCGACGGCGCCGATGTCCTGCCAATCCTGACCGGAGCGCGGCGTCCTCGACACGGCGTAGGTGGCAAGCATGTAGTCGATGAGTTCGCCGTCGAGCACCCCGATGGTGCCGAGCAGCCGGCTCAGCGCCTGCGCGCACGCCCCGCCCCGGCCGGCGCCGAACACGAAGATCTCGTCACCGGGACGCCAGTACGTCACCAGATGCCGGTAGCCCGCGGTGATTGCGGTCCTGGCCTCGTCGGGCGCGGCTCGGCGGCGCTGCGGGACGTCGTAGGACCAGGTCAGTTGGGTGCCGTCGAGAAGGCTCGATAGTTCGGCGGCATTGGAATGCCCGTCTTGGCCGAAGCAGAGCACGATGTTCGTCACAGCAACCCCCGACGGATGCAGCAAAAGCGAAACCAGCGAATGATCCATATCCGCCGCATTTCGTTCCCAAGGCGACGAAATTCGGCCAATCAAAGCTAGCCTGCTACGAAATCAGTCGTCTGTCCGCCGTTTGGCGGACATGAGGCCATTCGCGGTAAACCTCGGCTCCCGCGATGCGGGACGCTCGGCTAACTCAAGTCGAGTACGGCGCCGGCGCTGGAGATGTCGCCGTGCACCTGGAGTGACTGGGGCACGCTCCCGGGCGGGACGTCGTAGGCGATGGACACCTCGACCGGCTCGTCGGGGTAGACCACCGTCGAGGTGCCGCCGAGATAGAACGTCGCCTCGGTGTCCGGGGTGTACGTCTGGCCGTCCGCGGTGAGGATCTGCTGATCGGCGATGAAGGTGGCGGGCGACTCGCCGCTGTTGGTCAGCGTCAGGTGTACGACGACGAATTCGCCGGTCGCAGTCTTGGACAGCAGGTCGTTGTCGGCCGCGGTGACGGTCGGCCCGATCTCGATGCCGTTCTGGGCGAACGTCACGTCCCCATCGACCGCTTCGCCGCCGGACGGCGTCGCGGTCGGCGAGGGCGAATCGGTCTCCGACGGCGTCGACTTCTCCGTGGCGGTCTCCGCCGACGACGAGCTGCTCTCGCTCGTCGAAGCGCCCGGCAAGCTCAGCTGGCTGGTGTCGGGCTTGTGGATGACCAGTGCGTACACCAGCGTGGCGATGAGCGCGATCAGCAGCACACCGACCCCGCCGAGATAACCCTTGACCAGGTTCCCGTTCCCGGTAGGTGCTGCGGCAGGCCGGAAAGGCTCGGCGAACGAGGATGCCTGCGGTTCGCCCCAGCCCGGCGTCGGCTCCGCCGGGGGCGGGGTGTACGTCGGGTAGGCCGTCGTGGGTTGTTCAGTGGGTTGTTCAGTGGGTTGTTCGGCCGGTTGTTCGGGCAGCTTGACGACGGCGGTCTCCTGCTCGAGAGCCGAGGGCGCCGGCGCGGGAGCTTCGGACTCGGGTTCGGACTCGGGTTCGGTGGCCGGCTCTGCGGCCTGCGGTTCGGACGGCGAGACCCTGACCACAGATGTCGGCTGCTCGCTGGCCGCCTTTTCCCAGGACGGCATCTCCATGTCGCTCGGCCACGGCGGCAGTTCGGAGGGCCACGACCGCGGCTCCTGCGTCGGGGCCGGGGGCGGTGCGGGAGCTGCCGGTGGGGCCTGGTGCTCGGTCCACGCCGCGCCATCCCAATACCTTTGACCACCCGTTCCGTCGGGGTCCGGGTACCAGCCGGCCGGGGTCGGCGGTGTCGTCATCGCAGGGCTTCCTCCCTGTCACGCGCCGCAGGGACGCTGTGACCCCGCACGATAGCCCAGCCCGGTTGACGCCGCGAGACTTTTGCCTGCCCCGCGAACCGTGTTCAGCCGCCCATGAGCATGCGCCATTGGTCGAGATTGCTTGCCCGGTAAACGTAATTCGACTTCTTGACCGACGACAGGGGGGCGCTGGGATCGGCCGAATACCAGTGCCCGGGGAACACCGTCGGATCACCCGACAGCGCGGCCAGCGCCTGCAGGCTGCGGAACATCTCGTCGACGTCCCCGCCGGGGAAGTCGGTACGCCCGCAGCCCTCCAGGAACAGGGTGTCGCCGGCCACCAGCCGCCCGTCGAGCAGGAAGCATTGACTGCCCGGCGTGTGGCCCGGGGTGTGCAGCAACTCGATCTCGATGTCGCCGACGGCGACCGTGTCGCCGTGCTGATGCTGGGTGAGTTCACTGGCGGCGATGCCGGTGATGCGCGAAACCCAGTCGGCCTCATGGGCGTTGACGTGGACCGGCACGCTGACCCGCTCCAGGAGTTCGGCCAGGCCCTTGAGTTCGAACCCCATCATCGAGCCGCCGACGTGGTCGGGGTGGTGGTGCGACACCAGCACCCCAGACAGGTGCATGCCGTCGGCTTCCAGCGTGTCCACCAGGTCGCCGGCGGCGTACGCCGGGTCGACGACGACGGTGTCACCGGTCTCACGGTCACCGATCAGGTAGGCGAAGTTGCGCATCTGCTCGGCGATGGGATCGCCCGCGGCGAAGTCGCGGCCGGACAACAACTGACGGAAGTACAGGCGGTCTTCAGGCATGGGGACAGAGTAGGGCTCGACCCTTGGGGACAGATAACCGCAGGTCTAAAAACCGCATGTCAATGGGTGTTTAACAGCACACCGATAAAAGCTGCGTGGAAAATGCGGAATTACTAGCGTCAGCCGTATGCACCTCACCCGGTTCACCGATCTCGGACTGCGGACGATGATGTTGCTCGCCGCCGCGGACACCGACGGCCGGCGGATCACCACCCGGACCATCGCGACGAGCGCCGATGCGTCGGAGAACCACATCGCGAAGGCCGTCGCCCGGCTCGTCGAGCTCGGGATGGTCAACGCCCGCCGCGGCCGGGTCGGCGGACTCGAACTCACCGACGCCGGCCGGCAGGCGTCCCTGGGGTGGCTGGTCCGGCGCCTCGAGGGCGATGCCGAGGTCATCGACTGCACCGGGGGCGCGCAGCCCTGCCCGCTGATCCCCGCCTGCCGGCTGCGCCGTGTCCTGGCTGAGGCCAAGGACGCGTTCTATCGCCAACTCGACGACTACACCATCGACGACCTGTCGGGCAGCGTCCTGCTGCCCGTCATATCTCTTCCCCTGGAAAGGAATCCCCGATGACCACCACCGCCCAGACCGCTGAACTCGATCCGGCCCATGCCGAGATCGTCGGCGCGACGCTGCCGCTGATCGGTGCCAACATCGACGCCATCACGACGGTGTTCTACCGGCGCTTGTTCGAGAACCACCCGCAGCTGCTGCGCAATCTGTTCAACCGCGGTAATCAGGCCCAGGGCGCGCAACAACGTGCGCTGGCCGCCTCGATCGCGACGTTCGCCGCCCACCTGGTCGACCCCGCACTGCCGCACCCGGCGGAGCTGCTGTCCCGGATCGGGCACAAGCACGCCTCGCTCGGCATCGTCGCAGAGCAGTACCCGGTGGTGCACGACAATCTGTTCGCGGCGATCGTCGAGGTGCTCGGCGCCGACACCGTGACCGCCGAGGTGGCGGCCGCGTGGGATCAGGTTTTCTGGATCATGGCCGACGCGCTGATCGAGGTGGAGCGCGCGCTGTACGCGCAGGCCGGTGTCCGCGACGGCGACGTCTATCGGCGGGCCCAGGTGCTCTCGCGGGTGGACGATCCCTCGGGTGCCGTCCAGGTGACCGTGGCGCCGCTCAGCGCCGAGGTGATGTCCTTCGCACCCGGCCAGTACGTGTCCGTCGGCGTGACCCTGCCGGACGGGGCGCGCCAGCTGCGCCAGTACAGCCTGATCAACGTGAGCGGCAGCGGCGAAGCCGGGGGGAAACTGACCTTCGCGGTCAAACCGGCCGGCGAGGTGTCGACCTGGATCCGGGACAATCTGCGGGTCGGTGACCTACTCGACGTCACCGTGCCGTTCGGCGACCTGCCCACCCCTACGGTCGGGGCACCGCTGGTGCTCATCTCGGCGGGCATCGGCATCACGCCGATGATCGGCTTTCTGGAAGCGGTGGAACCGGCGACCCGCATCATCGTGCTGCACGCCGATCGCAGCGCCCGGACGCACCCGCTGCGGGACCGTCAGCGTGAGTTGGTGGCGGCGCTGCCCGACGCCACGCTCGATATCTGGTACGACGAAGGCGGGCCGGGAGCGCACCGGGGCTTCCTCCGGCTCGACGGTGTGGACCTGCCCACGGATGCCGAGGTCTATCTGTGCGGCGCCGACGGATTCGTACGGGCCGTACGCGATCAGCTGATCGCACGCGGCATCCAGCGGGTGCACTGCGAGCTGTTCAGCCCCAACGACTGGCTGCTGTAGTCGCGCGAACGGCTGCGAGGGCCCTCAGGCCAGCTCAGAGAAGCCCGTTACGCTGCCGTTTTGGCAGGAGAAACGCCGGGAATGTACCCTCTTTAAGGCCCTCGGGCTGATGCAGTACCGAAGATGTGCAACGCCCCCTTAGCTCAGTCGGTAGAGCGTTTCCATGGTAAGGAAAAGGTCAACGGTTCGATTCCGTTAGGGGGCTCGGTGGACGCCAGGCGGATCGCCGCCTTCGTCTATTCGGGGCGGTGTAGCTCAGCTGGTTAGAGCGCACGACTCATAATCGTGAGGTCGGGAGATCGAGCCTCCCCACCGCTACAGAGGAACTACGAGAGGCAACGACGTGGCGTCGAGTACCGACGTACGGCCGAAGATCACTTTGGCCTGCGAGGTGTGCAAGCACCGCAACTACATCACCAAGAAGAACCGGCGCAACGACCCGGACCGTCTTGAGATCAAGAAGTTCTGCCCCAACTGCGGAACCCACCAGCCGCATAAAGAGTCGCGCTAACACCACGTCGTGGCTCTGTCGTCGAACATCGTCGGGATGCACTATCGGTATCCCGACGCGTACGAGGTCGGCCGGGAGAAGATCCGCGAGCATGCCCTCGCGGTCAAGAACGACGACGCGTACTTCCACGATGACGCCGCCGCCGCCGAGCTCGGGTACGACTCGCTGCCGGCGCCGCTGACCTTCATCTCCATTTTCGGGTACGTGGCGCAGCTCGCGTTCTTCGACCATGCCAACATCGGCATCCACGATGCCCAGATCGTCCAGGTCGATCAGGCGCTGAAGTTCGCCAAGCCGATCACGGCCGGCGACCGGCTCTACTGCGATGTGTACGTCGACTCGGTCCGGCAAGCCCATGGCACCGACATCATCGTCACCAAGAACATCATCAGCAATGAGCATGGTGATGTAGTCCAGGAGGCCTACACGACCCTCGCAGGTCGTGCGGGAGACGGAGAAGAGGGTTTTTCAGATGGCACTGCGTGAGTTCAGTTCGGTCACCGTCGGCGACAGCTTGCCCGAGCGTGTCATTCCGTTGACCCGGCAGGACCTGGTCAACTACGCAGGCGTGTCCGGTGACCTCAATCCGATCCACTGGGATGACGAGATCGCCAAGCAGGTCGGTCTCGACACCGCCATCGCGCACGGCATGCTCACCATGGGCCTGGGCGGTGGTTACGTCACCTCGTGGGTCGGCGACCCCGCCGCCGTCACCGAGTACAACGTCCGCTTCACCGCGGTCGTGCCCGTCCCGAACGACGGTGTGGGCGCCGAGATCGTCTTCAACGGCCGGGTGAAGTCGTTGGAACCGGAATCCAAGTCCGTGACCATCGCCCTGTCGGCGACCACCGGTGGCAAGAAGATCTTCGGCCGGGCCATCGCGATCGCGAAGCTGGCCTGACCGATGGCCATCAAGACAAACATCCTGGGGATGGTCTACAAGTACCCCGAGGTCTTCGTCGTGGGCCGGGAGCAGGTCAAGCAATTCGCGCGTTCGGTGAAGTCCGATGATCCCGCCTCGCTCGACGAAGCGGCCGCCGCGGAGCTGGGCCACCACGCGCTGGTCGCCGGTCCGACATTCGTCTCGATCGTCGCGAACCTGGTGCAGCAGGACTTCTTCCGCAACGTCGACGTCGGCATCGAGACCATGCAGATCATCCAGGTCGACCAGCGTTTCGTGTACCGCCGGCCGATCAAGGTCGGTGACCGGCTGCACGCCCAGCTGGAGGTCATGTCCGTCGACAACCGTTTCAACGCCGACATCGTCGTGAC
This sequence comes from Mycobacterium sp., assembly GCA_023264765.1. GTDB lineage: Bacteria > Actinomycetota > Actinomycetes > Mycobacteriales > Mycobacteriaceae > Mycobacterium. The sequence goes on from JAHFVC010000001.1 coordinate 57,983, forward strand.
CCGCAACATCCTGTCCGACGACGACGGCGAGACCATCATGGAGGCGTTCACCACGCTGATGGGGCACGAAGGCGACAACTCGGTGTCGGTGCAGTACGACCGGGAGACCGGCCAGGTGCGGCGTTCGGCGGTCACGACGGATTAGTAACTCGCATGTGGGCCGATGTACACTCGGTCCTCGGGGTTTTCCCACATCAGCGCGCTGTCCGTCGGTTCGGAAATCGGCCGGTCGGAGAGCGCGCGAACTGTGTGAGGGCCGCAACAAAGGGGCGTAGCTCAACTGGCAGAGCAGCGGTCTCCAAAACCGCAGGTTGCAGGTTCAAGTCCTGTCGCCCCTGCTCAACTGAATACTCGACGAGTGTGGACACTGGAAGGTGACCACCCGAACCAGATGAAAGGCGTGCGGTGAGCGACGAGCGCGACAGTGCTGGCTCCGAAGGCACCGAAGCAGCGGGTATCGAGGACGCGGCCGGCCAGACGGCCGTCGTGACCCGCCCGCTGCGCCCGACCGGCAAGCGGACGCGGCGTGCCGCGACTGCCCCGATCGACGACGAGACGTCAGACGCGGACGGCGAGTCCGTCGACGACGCCGACGATGCCGAACCGGCTGCCAAGAGCACGAAGACCAAGGCCGCGAAACCGAAGAAGAAAAGCGACTCCAAGCGGGTCAACCCGTTCACCTTCGTGTGGAACTACCTCAAGCAGGTCGTCGCGGAGCTGCGCAAGGTCATCTGGCCGAATCGCAAGCAAATGGTCAGCTACACCACGGTGGTCCTGGTGTTCCTGGCCTTCATGGTCGCGCTGATCGGCGGGGTCGACCTCGGGCTGGCCAAGCTCGTGTCGCTCGTGTTCGGCTGACCAGAAGTACTTCAGAGAGGACTGAACAACCGTGACTAGCTTCGACGGCGACGAACAGCTCGACGCCGAGACGCCTTCGGGCGATGCCGTCGACGTGCTCGACGAGACGCTGGAGGCTGCGGAAGACACCGCCGCCCCCGTGCTCGACGAGACCGTCGGGGCTGAGACCGAGGTCGAGGCTGCCGAAGCGGCTCCCGCCGAGGACGAGGATGTCGATCCGGCGACCGCGCTCAAGAAGGAACTGCGCCTCAAGCCGGGCGACTGGTACGTCATCCACAGCTACGCCGGTTACGAGAACAAGGTGAAGGCCAACCTCGAGACCCGCGTGCAGAACCTCGACGTCGGCGACTACATCTTCCAGGTGGAGGTGCCCACCGAAGAGGTCACCGAGATCAAGAACGGCCAGCGCAAGCAGGTCAACCGCAAGGTGCTGCCCGGCTACATCCTGGTGCGCATGGAACTCAACGACGAGTCGTGGGGCGCGGTGCGTAACACGCCCGGTGTGACCGGCTTCGTCGGCGCGACGTCGCGTCCGTCGCCGCTGTCGCTGGACGACGTCGTCAAGTTCCTGCTGCCGCAGGGTGCCGCGAAGAAGGCCGCCGCCAAGTCCTCGGCCGCCGCGTCTGCCGCCTCGTCTGAGGCCACCCTCGAGCGTCCCGAGATCCTCGTCGACTTCGAGGTCGGCGAGTCCGTCACCGTCATGGACGGTCCGTTCGCCACGCTGCCGGCCTCGATCAGCGAGGTCAACGCCGAGCAGCAGAAGCTCAAGGTGCTGGTGTCGATCTTCGGCCGCGAGACGCCTGTCGAGCTGACCTTCACCCAGGTCGCCAAGATCTAGGTCACTCAGTTTCAACAACATGGGCAACCCACGCCCGTCCAGGAAGAAAAGTAAGGAACACCGAACAACATGGCCCCGAAGAAAAAGGTCGCCGGGCTCATCAAGCTCCAGATCCAGGCCGGGCAGGCCAACCCTGCTCCTCCGGTCGGTCCGGCGCTCGGTCAGCATGGCGTCAACATCATGGAGTTCTGCAAGGCGTACAACGCCGCGACCGAGTCGCAGCGCGGCAACGTCATCCCCGTGGAGATCACCGTCTACGAGGACCGCAGCTTCACCTTCGCGCTGAAGACCCCGCCCGCCGCTCGGCTGCTGCTCAAGGCTGCCGGTGTGCAGAAGGGTTCCGGCGAGCCCCACAAGACCAAGGTCGCCAAGGTCACGTGGGACCAGGTGCGTGAGATCGCCGAGACCAAGAAGGAAGATCTCAACGCCAACGACATCGATGCCGCCGCGAAGATCATCGCCGGCACCGCCCGTTCCATGGGTATCACTGTCGAATAGTTCGACCAAGCAGCACGTGGGAGAGCCCGCTTCGGCTCGTAACCACAACTCATCAACCAGGAGACATCATGAGCAAGAACAGCAAGGCATATCGCGAAGCCGCCGAAAAGGTGGATCGCACCAATCTCTACTCCCCGCTGGCGGCCGCCCGTCTGGCCAAGGAGACCTCGTCTAAAAAGCAGGATGCGACCGTCGAGGTCGCCATCCGCCTCGGCGTCGATCCCCGCAAGGCCGACCAGATGGTCCGTGGCACCGTGAACCTTCCGCACGGCACCGGCAAGACCGCCCGTGTCGCGGTGTTCGCCGTGGGTGAGAAGGCCGAGCAGGCGCTGGCCGCCGGCGCGGACGTGGTTGGTAGCGACGACCTGATCGAGAAGATCCAGGGTGGGTTCCTGGATTTCGACGCCGCGATCGCCACGCCCGATCAGATGGCCAAGGTCGGGCGTATCGCCCGGGTGCTGGGCCCGCGTGGCCTCATGCCGAACCCGAAGACGGGCACCGTGACCGCTGACGTCACCAAGGCCGTCAACGACATCAAGGGCGGCAAGATCAACTTCCGCGTCGACAAGCAGGCCAACCTGCACTTCGTGATCGGCAAGGCGTCCTTCGACGACACCAAGCTGGCCGAGAACTACGGCGCCGCGCTCGACGAGATCCTGCGCGCCAAGCCGTCGTCGTCCAAGGGCCGGTACCTGAAGAAGATCACCGTCTCCACCACGACCGGCCCCGGCATCCCGGTGGACCCGGCCGTGACCCGTAACTTCACGGAGGAGCAGGCCTGAGCCTGCGTTTCGCTTCACCGAATGGCCGGTCATCGCAAGATGGCCGGCCATTCGGCATTCCGCGCGCCGCGAGGTCCGCTATCCCATCGCCGGCTGGAGTGCGTCGCTGACGACGCCGGACAGGAAGTGGCCGTAGTCGTGGGTGATGTGGTACTTGCCAGAGTAGACGACGTTGGGATCGACCACCACCGGACATGACTGGTCGCCGCAGAACCACGCGGTGACGTCGATGAGTGTCGCCGCGGTGGCGTCTGCGGCCGCCCGGAAGGCGGCCGTCCCCTCCGCGTCGATGACGGATGCGGCTGGTTCGTTGCACTTCTGGATGTCGGTTGTGTTGCGGGCCAGGCAATCACCCGGATTGAGCGTGATGTGCGGCTGGTTTGTCAGCATGGCCGCTTTCACGCCTGGCGGCAACTGTTTCACGGTGGCGATCAGCGCGTCACGCCAGATGTCCGGGCCGAAAGGCCGGTCCGGACCGGTGTTTCCGCCGTACCAGCCGATCATCAATACAGCGGCCGGCTTGAGTTCGGCGATCTGGCCCATCCGCCATTTCTGCCACTCGTCGCATTCGGTGAAATCGCGTTTGAGTTGGTACTGGTAGTACGTCAGGGTCGCCGGGCCGCAATTGTCCTTGCCGAGGACGACGACTTTCCAGCCGTTGCGCTTACCCACCCAGTCCAGACTTCCGGACCACTGCAGAGCCTGCGAATCACCGATCACCACCAAAGTCTTTGCGCCATCGGGATCTCCGACGGTGCAGGGCTCGAGATCGTCGAGGGATGTCGTCCCGTATTCCGGGTTGCAGTCCGGCATTCCCCACAGGCCGATGTCGGAGCGTTGCACCTTGCTCAGCATCGCCGGGGTCACACTGGTGGGCAACTGGGTTGTGCTCTGGGCGGCTTTGACGGCCGCCAGCACCGCGTCCAAGGGGACCGGTGGCGGCGGGGGAGCCGACTCGGCGCCCGACGCGTCCGCCGAGGTCGTCTCCGGACTGCTGCCGTTCGGCAGCGCACACGACGTGAGCACGACCACGACCATGACGAACATCGGAATGAGACGCTTCACCCTGAAACTCCCCTCGGTAGGCATTCGGCAACGGTTATGTCGAACGTCGAGTGTTTGCCCGAATGGCCCGTTCGAGCTTTGGCGAGCACACTGGTCTCATGAGACGCGTGATCGCGATCCTGGCGGCCGTTACCGTGTCGGCTGCGTGCGCACCAGCGGCAGGGCCCGCGCCGGCGACCGGATCCGCGGCTCCTGCGCAACCGGTGGCTGCATTCCTGGGGGACTCGTACACCTGGGGATGGGGCATCCCGGATCGCAACCGGCGATGGTCCACCCAAGTCGCCCAGCGGATGGGCTGGGTGGAGGAGAATTTCGGGGTGGGTGGTACGGGCTACTTCACGTATTCGGACAAAGGGAAGGCCTACCGCTACCGGATCGATGAAATAACCGCTGCCGCACCGACTATCGTCGTGGTGTCGGGGGGCGTCAACGATCGCCGCGACATGGCCGCGGACAGGGGAGCCGTCGTGGACGCGGTTCATCAGACCTACCGCCGGCTCCGTGAGGATCTGCCGAAGGCCCGCATCGTCGCGGTCGGGCCCACGTTTCTCGAACAGGTCACCCCGGACCTGATTGCCCTCGACGGTGCGGTCCGGGATGCGGCCGACGAAGTGGGTGCCGAGTACATCTCGCTCATTTCGCCGACGTACGTGTTGCGGCCCGACGAGTTCGACGCTGACGGATTGCACGTCAACGACGATGGGCACAACGCCATTGCGGACCGCGTCGCTTCGGCGCTGTCCGGCCAGTGAGTTTGCTGGACTGCAGCTTCGCTGTTCAAAACGACCCGAATTCGAGCACGTTCCACGAGCCGTAATGCGTACCGATCTGATACCACGCGACCACGATGGTGGTGACGATCATGGCGGCGCCGAACAGCAGGGTGAGACCGGTTCTCGATGCCAGCACGCGTGACCGCCGAATCGGGTTCTCGATGAACCGGTACGACACGGCCGACGCGACCACGGCGACGGCCAGCCAGCCGGTGGCTTCCAGCGCACTCAGATCGCGCGTGAGGTACTGCGCCGGGATCACCAGCAGCGGCCAGTGCCACAGGTACAGCGAATACGACCGTGCGCCAAGCCATTGCATCGGCCGAACTGCCAGGACGCGACCGACCAGGGTGTCTTGTGCGGCGCAGCCCGCTGCGATGAGAAGCCCGGTGCTCAGAACCGGGAAGGCCACCGCCCAGCCGGGGAAGTGCGTCGCGGTGGTCAGGACCAGGGCGCTGGCCGTGATGCCGCCCAGCCCGGCGATCGCGAGCACGTGGGGCAGCCAACCGGGACTCACGGTGGCGATGACCGGAGTGAGCACAGCCAGCAGGGCGCCCAGGCCCAGTTCCCACGCCCGGGTGAACGGTGAGAAGTACGCCCACGTCTGGTTGTCCGAGGTCTGCACGACGGACCAGGCAAACGACGCCGCGATGACGGCCAGGAGCACTCCCGCCAGCGCTGCGCGGTGCCGCGACCCACGAATCATCAACCCCAGCAACAGGAATAGACCCGGCCACACGACATAGAACTGTTCCTCGACGCCGAGGGACCACATGTGCTGCAGCGGTGATGGCGGCAGCTGGGAGCCCAGGTAGTCGGTGCCGAGCACGGCGAACCGGAAGTTGGCGGCAAAGACCGCCGTCCATTTGGCGTCGTTGGCGGCCGCGTTGCCGGTGATGAACCCCAGCCAGAGATAGGTGGCGAACACCGTCGCCAGCACCACCAGCGTCGACGCGGGCAGGATGCGCCGCACGCGCCGCGCATAGAACCTGCTGATCGACACGCGGCCGCTTCGGGTCTGCTCGTTGAGCAGCAGACCGGTAATCAGGAAGCCGGAAATGACGAAGAAGACGTCCACCCCGATGTATCCGCCCGTGAACGGATGGCCGTAGCCGTGGAACAGCAGAACCAGCCCCACGGCGATCGCCCGCATGCCTTCGATGTCCGGCCGGAAGGCGGCTCTGGGCGGTGTCACCGCTGCGGCATGAGCACCGTCTGGCTGGGGTTCGGAATTTCCTAACGCAACATTCTCGGGTGCAATCGGCCCTGTCTTGCTACCCGCTCGGGCACTCTCCATGTCCACCCCCGTGAACCTGCAACCAGCTAATTGAATGCAAATGTGAGTGCGGCCACCGTAACAGCTGTGCGTCGGCTACGCGCTTCGAGCGGAATGGCCATATGTTTGCTGAATTTGCTGGACGGCGTTCAGTGAACGACGACTGCGGCCGCCAATGCGCGGTGGTCGGAGCCGGGCATGCCCAACGTCTGCATCGATGTGACGGTCGCGCCGCGGGTGAGAATGTGGTCGATCGCAATGATCGGCGCGACGCTACTGTCGGCGGGATAGGTGCGGGTGATCCCGGCGCCGGCTTGAGCGGCGCCGTCGGCGAACCCGTTGTGCAGGAGCGCGCGGAATTCGCGCATGTCCGGCGTCGAGTTGAGGTCGCCGCCGAGTATCGCCGGCGTATCGGCGGGCAGCTGTTGCAAGGCTGCGTCCAGGCGTGCCATGTCAGTACGCCAATCCGCGGAGGGTTCGGGCCACGGTGCCAGCATGTGGGCCGAGATCGCCATGAGGCGCCGGTCACCGGGCAGCTGGACGTGGGCGGCGACGAAGCCCTGGGTGAAGCCCTCGTCGGTCGACCAGCCGGTGATCGGGTAGCGGCTCCACAGGCCGACTCCGGCCGCGCCCTCCCTGGCTCGCAACGCATGATATGGAAAGTCGCGGGCGAGTCCCGTCGACATCGACTCTGCCAGGCCCGGTGTAAGTTCCTGCACCATAACGATATCGGCGTGATCCTCGGCAAGCCGGACCATGTCCGACGGTGGGACGTGACTGTATTTCACGTTCGCCGACACGATGCGCACACCGAATCCGTCGGCTGCCGGATCGGCCAGGTACCACGGCAACTGGACCGCGATGACGGCAACGGTCAGCACCAGCGATGCCGTCATCAGTTTCCACGCGCGTGCCCAGGCCGCCATCGGCACGGCGAGCACCGCCGCGCACATCAGGTAGGGCGCCGGCACTGCGAGTACCAGCACCGCGTGGTTGACGATGGGGATGAAGCGCGCGACCAATGCGCCGGCTGCGACGAAGAAGAGGGCCAGCCCGGCGAAGCGGGTCATGGTTCGGCCCAGCCGGACGTATCGATGGGTCGATCTTACGACGACTCGTCCGGCTGACGTCGGCTGAGCGGTGTGATCACTGCCCGCACTCGGTCAGTCGCCGGTGCAGAAATTGACGCGCCGGGTCGGACGCATTGCGGTCCAAGGCCATTCGATACCAGCACGCGGCCTCCGGCAGCCGGCCGGACCGGCGCAACAGGTCGGCGCGGATCGAGGCGTACACGCTGGAACGCGCCAGGCGAGGATCGTCGGCCACCTCGTCCAGGGCGGCGAGGCCTGCGTCGAAGCCGGACCGGAAACCCAGCGCCAGCGCCCGGTTGGCGCGGGCCATCGGCGAATCGGTGAGCGCGACGATCCGGTCGTAAGCCGAGCAGATCGTCGACCAATCGGTGGCCGCCCAGTTCGGTGCCGTGGCGTGGACGGCGGCGATGACCGCTTGCGGCAGATACGGTCCGTGCGCGCCGGCCGCCGAGGTCAGCCGGTCCAGCCCACGCGCGATCCGGGTCCGGTCCCACCGGCTGCGGTCCTGCTCCTCCAGCGGTGTCAGGACACCGTCGGCGTCCACCCTGGTGTCCCGTCGGGAGTCGTGCAGGAGCGTCAGCGCGGCAAGGGCGTGTGCGTCGCGAACCGTGGGCATCAAGGCACACAGCTCACCGGCCAGGCGCACCCCCTCGTCGCACAGGTCGTCACGGATGGCCGACGGCCCGCCGGTGGACCAGTACCCCTCGGTGAACACCGAGTACACGCAGGCCAGCACATGCGGTGTCCGTTCGCCGAGCAGTTCGGCCGGGGGTACCCGTAGCGGGATGTTGGCGTGCCGAATCTTATTCTTGGCGCGGGTGATCCGTTGCCCGACAGCGGCTTCGGATTGCATGAGGGCGCGGGCTATCTCGGCAACCGTCAGCCCGGAGATCAATCGGAGGGTCAGGGCCAGCTGTGACGGCGGGTCCAGGGCGGGATGCGCGCAGGTGAACATCATCCGCAGCTCGTCATCGCGGACGGGGTGCACCGGGGTGTCGGTCGGTGTAGGCATCCCGGCGAGTTCCTTTCCGGGACGGGCGGATTCGCGTCGTAACCGGTCCAGGGCGCGATTGCGCGCTACGGTTGTCAGCCACCCGCCGGGGTTGGCGGGCGGGCCGTCGTCCCAGGCGCGCAACGCTTCGGTGAATGCGTCCTGGACGGCGTCCTCGGCGAGGGTCAGGTCACCACACCAGCGGGCCAGCGCGGCGACCGTCGGTCCCCATTCGCGGCGGAAGACGCCGTCCAGGTTCGTCATTGCGAACTGTTACAGGCCCGAGATCCCGGCGAGTTGGCGCACCGCGACCGAACCGGCCGGAATCGTCGACGCGAGTTTGACCGCCTCGTCCCGATCGGCGGCACGCAGCAGATAGAACCCGTTGGCCACCTCGGCGCCTTCGGCGTACGGGCCGTCGGTCAACACCGTCTTGCCGTCACGCACCCGCACCGTCGTGGCGGTGGCCGGCGGGTGCAGTGGTGCGCCGCCGAGAATGTGATCGCCGATGGTCTTGTGGGCTTCGACATGCTCGGCCACCCGTGCGTCGAATTCGGGCGAGCCGGGTGTGTTGACTTCGTCCGGCGATTCCAGCAGCAGTGCAAGCCAATTCGAGCCGACGGGCTCGGTGGGGGCATTCCAGTGCACCATCGGCCACACCTCGACGGCACCGTACTTCGCCGCGGGGATCTGGCCGGCGAGTCCCAGGGCGTCGTCGAGGTTGTCGGCCTCGAACACGTAGTAGCCGCCCGCGACCTCGGCACCCTCGGCGAACGGGCCGTCGGTCACCACCGGCTGACCGGGCCAGCCGGTGATCAGCTTGCCGTCCCGGGCGGAGCCCAGCGCGTCCCCGGCCCGGATGGCGGTCGCCGCGTTGGCGTGGAACTCCTGATAAGCGGCCATCTCGGCGCCACCCTCGGTGGGGGTCAGTTCGCGCTCGGGGCTCAGCAGCAGTGCGAAGTAGTACATGGGTGCATCCTCCGGTAGGGGCGGGACCCTAGCGTCCCACTCTCTACCGGTACGACGAACGGCTACGACGGAATCCGACAGGCTCAGCCCACGAAGTTCGATTTCAATTCGCCGACGATGTCATCCCACAACGCTTCGGGCAGGTCGTGGGCCATGCCGTCGAACAACACCAGTCGCGCACCGGGGATGGCGCGGGCGATCGCCCGCCCGCCCGACGGCCGCATCAGCTTGTCCGCCTTGCCGTGGATGACGACGGTCGGCGCGGAGATCTGCCGGTCGTAATGCCGCAGGCTGCCGCTGCCCATGATGGCCGCGAACTGCCTGCCGACACCGGCCGGATAGTACGAGCGGTCATAGCCTTCGGCGGCGTCGGCACGAGACTTCTCCTCGGGGGTCGGGTACCCCGGGCTCCCGATGATGCTCACCACCCGCACCGAGTTCTCGATGATGCCTTCGCGCGAGGAATCCTTGGGCTTGGTGAGCAGGGCCAGAAGCTGTTTGGGGCCCGGGGGCGGCAGCATCGCCTGGTTGTTGCTGGAGAAGATGACCCCGAGGCTGCGCGTTCGGTGGCTGTGCCGGGCGGCGAAGACCTGGGCGATCATGCCGCCCATCGAGGCGCCGACCACATGCGCCCGTTCGATCCCGAGATGATCCAGCAGGGCGCCCGCGTCGTCGGCCATGTCTTCGAGTGTGTAGCCCGCCGGGCTCTTGAGCCCGAGGAAGGACCGCGCCATCCTGGCAGGCAGCGGTGCGCCGCTGCGGGCGCCGGGCAGTTTGGAGGACAGCCCGATGTCGCGGTTGTCGAACCGGATGACCCGCAGACCCTGATCGACGAGCTTCTCGCAGAAACCCTTGCGCCACAGCAGGAGCTGCGCGCCGAGTCCCATGATGAGCAGAACGGCGGGATCATCGGGATTGCCCATGTCCTCGTAGGCGATCTCGATGTCGCCGTGGGTGGCGGTTCCGGTGCGGACGGTCACTCGCTGTCCTCTTCATGGTTCTTGTGGTCCCGGCTGATCTCCACCATGAAGTTGGCGAAGTATCCGGTGAACTGCGGGTCGTTCATCATCTGCCACCGCGGTGCGAGCAGTTTCATGTAGCGCTCGACGTAGAGGAACTGCTTGCCGATCAGCACCAGCTCGCGTGGCAGCTTGACGTCGTAGGCGTCGGCCAGCGTCGAGAGTTGTTTCCCTATCTCGGCGTAACTCATGTCGCCCAGCGAGGACATGGTCAGCGGCGCCGTGAACTTCTCCAGGTCCTTGGCCGCCTGCGCCTCGGGTTTGACGGTGCCGACGGCGCCCATCAGCACCACGATCTTGCCGGCCGCGGCGTGGTCCTTCTTCACCAGGAGCGCGTAGACCAGCTCGCGCAACAGCCACCGGGTGCGGGGGTCGATGCGGCCCATGATGCCGAAGTCGAAGAAGACGATCTTGCCGTCGTCGTCGACGTAGAGGTTGCCTGCGTGCAGGTCGCCGTGGAACAGGCCGTGGCGCAGCCCGCCCTCGAACACGCTGAACAGCAATGCTTTCACCAGAGCCTCGCCGTCGAAGCCCTTCTTGCGGATCGCGGCGACGTCGTCGATGCGGGTGCCCTGGATGCGCTCCATGGTGAGCACACGCTCGCTGGTCAGGTCCCAGTAGACCTGCGCCACCCGGATGTCCTTGCCCAGTGGTGAGGCGTGCATGTGCGCCACCCACGCGTCCATGGACTGCGCCTCCAGCCGGAAGTCGAGCTCCTCGGCGAGATTGTCGGAGAAATCGGCGACCACGTCCTGCGCGGACAGCCGCCGGCCCAGCTTCGCCAGCTCGACGATCTGGGCGCCGCGCTTGAGGATCTGCAGGTCGGCAGCGACCCGGCGGCGGATGCCGGGGCGCTGGATCTTCACGACGACCTCCTCGCCGGAATGCAGCGTCGCGTAGTGCACCTGCGCGATCGACGCGGACGCGAACGGCGTCTCGTCGAACGACTTGAACAGCTCCTCCGGTTCGCCGCCGAGGTCTTGGACGAACAGTTTGTGGATGTCCTTCTTGTCGGCCGGCGGCACCCGGTCCAGCAGACCGCGGAACTCCCGGGACATCGGTTCGCCGAACGCACCGGGGCTGGAGGCGATGATCTGGCCGAACTTGACATAGGTGGGGCCGAGGTCGGCGAAGGCCTGCGGAACCTGTTTGATGATCTTCTGCTGCAGGCTGCCCTTGCCCAGGAAGTTCGCGACGACGCGGGCGCCCGCGCGGGTGACCTGCCAACCCGTGGCCCCGATCCGGGCGGCCTCGACCGGCAGCGGCACCCGATCGAGCCGGGCAACCTCGCGGTGCTTGGCCTTCGACGGCTGAGTGCTCATCCTTGAAGTGTCTCAAAACCGCCGGTAACGCCAAAAACTCGGGTGGTCTGCGTCACACCAGGTTCAGTTCGACGTCGCTGCGGCTGCGCTCCGGATCGCTGCCCGGGACGTAGGCCGGCACGGTGTGCGCGACGGTGGTGCCGCCCTCGACCCGCGCCTGCGCCTCGCGGAATTCCCGGGTGGGGCCGGCTGCGGTGTGCAGGCCGTTGATGGCCGACCAGACGATGGCGCGCCGCGCGGCCCGCTCGATCGGGTTGGGGTCGGTGTGCGCGATCAGCTGCTTGGCCCACTTCGGCATGGTGTCGCGGATCGCCCAGTCGATGGCGCTCTGCGGCATCGGCAGGTTCGGGCCGGTGGCCATCGCCGCGCCGTGGGTCAGCGCGAGCCGGGGCAGGTAGGAGTGCAGGCACTCCAGTGTCTCGGCCTTGGTGGCGGGCAGGTCCGTCCCGCCCAGGGCGTGGCCGACCCGGATGAATTCGCCGTAGTAGCGGTCGAGCTCCTTACCGCGCAACGGGTTCGGGTGATACAGCTCGTGCGCGGTGGCGATCCCCCAGACGACGGTCGCGTAGTTCCAGCGCAGCCAGTCCGGGTCGTCGGCGTCATAGACCGCGCCGTCGGGGCGGGTGCCCTTGATGGTGTGGTGCATGGCGCGCACGGTGCGGGCGACCCGTTCGGCGGACTCGGTGTTGCCGTAGGCGGTGCCGATGAAGAACGCGATCGAGTGCCCGAGTCGGACCGCGGCGCCCTCGGGGTCCACCACCGGGATGGCGTTGCCTGCGTCGTCGCGTTTGACCAGGCGCGAGTGGTGCATGCCCATCCAGTAGATGGAGGGGTCGAGGCGCTCGATGTAGGCCGCACACTGCAGGCCGAAGATCAACGCCTCGGTGTGCGAGTGCACGTGCCAGACGGCACTGCCCGGGCCGAACCAGCCCGGATCGCCCGCGGGTTCGGCGAATTCCAGCCCGCGGAAGTAGTGCTTGCGGACGTTGCGGTCGAAGTGATCCTGCAACTTCTGCTCGACGATCTGGTGCGGCAGGGCCATCCCCACATCCCTTCTGGTCACGATTGTGACCAGAATACATTTTGGCTACACACGTAGCCAGAACTAATCTGGACCGATGACTCGGTGGGCGGGTGTCGCACTGACCGACCGGCGCTCCGAGCGGCGCGGGTTGTTGGTCGACGCCGCCTACGGACTGTTCGGCGACGGTGGCGAGGCGGCCCTGTCGGTGCGTTCGGTGTGCCGGGCCTGCGAATTGAACACCCGCTACTTCTACGAGAGCTTCGCCGACACCGACGAGTTGCTCGGCGCGGTGTACGACAAGGTCGGTGCGGAGCTCGCTGAGGTGGTGGAGGCCGCGATGTCGGCCGCGCCGGACTCGGTGCGCTCCCGCACCAGGGCCGGGATGGCAGCGGTGCTCGGCTTCGCCTCGGCCGACCCGCGCCGCGGCCGCGTCCTGTTCACCGATGCCCGCGCCAACCCAGTGCTGACGGCGCGCCGGGCCGCCACCCAGGACCTGCTGCTGGCCGCCGTGCTCGCGCAGGTCGGTGCGGATCCGGTCCCCGCGCGGGTCGGCGCGGCGATGTACACCGGCGCGATGGCCGAGCTGGCCCAGCAGTGGCTCGCGGGCGCACTGGGGTCGGACCTGGATGTGGTGGTGGACACGGCACTGGTGTTGGTGCTCGGCCGAGATTGACGATGTGGTCGCTTGCGGGGTGGCGGGAACGACCACTTCGTTGATTTCGGCCCGGGATGGATCCGAGGGCTGCCGCAGTGCGTCCAAGAAAGTGTGCCGGTTCCTTTCGTCGGGGGTGAGGCTGTGGCGTCCGGGCTGCTCACCCGTGCCCAGTTGCGTCATCGCTATCGACCGATACTCCGCGGGATCTACATCCCCAAGCGTCATTGCCCGTCGCTGCGGGATCGCATCGATGCCGCGTTGCTCGCCGCACCCGGTGCAGTGGTCACGGGTGTGTCGGCGTCAGCGTTGCACGGGGCCAAATGGGTCGACGATGACATTGCGATCGAGCTGATCGCGGCGTGCCGGCACCAGCCCAGGGACGCAGCGATCGCGCGGCTCGACGCCCTGATGAATGCGAAGCCGTTCGCGGTCGAGGACGTCGACCTCCTCGTGAAGGCCCATCCTGGGGTGCGCTGGCTGACCCGGCTGACGTCTGCTCTGCCTCTTGTCGACGGTGGCGCAGAGTCGCCGAAGGAGACCTGGCTGCGCCTGTTGTTCGTCGACGCCGGGCTACCCACGCCGACAACGCAATTCGTCGTGCGGACCGAGGCGGGCCGCTATGTCCGGCGACTCGACATGGTGTGGGAGAAGTTCGAGGTCGGCGCCGAGTACGACGGTCAGCAACATCTGACCGAGCGTGCCCAGTACGCGAAGGACATCCGGGCTCAGCGTGAGTTGCAGCGCCTGGGGTGGCATGTGGTGCACGTGATCAAGGAGGACCGTGGATCTGATGTCGTCGCGCACGCCCGCGCTGCGCTGACGGCACGCGGATGGTCAGGTTGATATCGGCCGAAACTATGCAGACGCCTTCCAGCGTTTGATCCAGTCCGTCTCCGGCCACTCCTCGGCAGCGGCCAACAGCTCGTACATCGTTGCGCCGTCTACGGTTTCGCGGATGATATCGGCGTGCCCGGCATGCCGGGACAGCTCCTCGACCAGGTGCAGCAGCACCCACCGCACGCTCCAGTGGTCGATGTCCTGCGGGAACCACGGCACGTCGTGGGGCACCGGCACGGGGGTGTCGAAGTCGGCCTCGGTGAACACCTGCAGGGTCGCGGCGTTCTGGGCCTCCAGCGCCGCCAGCAGACCTGCCAGCGTCTCGTCGTCGCGCATCACGTACTGGTCCTGGTACTCGGCCATCAGTTCCTCCATCGGCCGGGCGTCCGGAGTGGGGATGGCCGGGGCGTGAGCGGCACGTTCGGTCCAGCCGTGCTGGCAGTTGGCGACGTGTTTGATCAGGCCGCCGATGGACAACGCACTGACCGACGGGGTCGCGCGCGCCTGCTCGTCGGACAGGCCGTAGGCGACTGCGAGGAACGCGTTCTGCTGGAAGGCCAGGAAGTTGATCAGGGTCTGGCGTTCGTCGGCGGCGGGGGCGGGCATACCGGGCATGTCAGTTCTCCTTCGAGTGGATGTAAAGGTCACGGATGCAAGCGATTTCAGCACCGTGGTGGATCATCTCGCGGTTGATGTGCAGGACGAGCACGGCCATGGACTCGGCCGCGTAGGGGCCCTCGGCGGGGCCGCAGGGCGTGGCCAGGTCGTCGTCGGACATGGCGCGGACACCGGTGATCCAATGCGCGTACGCGTCGTCGAGCTGGTTGAGCGCCGTGGTCGCCGAGGTGGCATACGCCCACGATTCGTAATCGGCCGGCGGCCCGCCGAAATGGGAGTGGTTGCGCATGGCCAGCACGCCGACGATGACGTGCGCCAACCGCCACGCGATGGTGGTGAACGGCTCGGGCTCCGGAGGGGGATGAGCGAAATCGATGGCGCCGTCGGGGTGCAGGGTCCAGCAGCCGGTCACCGGCTCCCAGAAGTACTCGTCATCGGTGAGGCCGGACAGACGCGGCCGCAGCTGGTGTGTCCAGTGGAAATCCAGCTGGTCGGCCAGGAGTTCGGTGTACATGAACCCACCTTGACATCTATATAGGACAGTTTCGGTCCTATGAATGCGTCAAGATGGTGAACATGAGCACCGCCAGGGTTTTGCAGCTGCTCGGCCTGCTGCAATCACGCCGGGTCTGGACCTCCGAGGAGCTGGCCGAACGCCTCGAGGTCACCACCCGCAGCGTGCGTCGCGATGTGGAGCGGCTTCGTGATCTCGGTTATCCCGTGCACGCAAGCAAGGGCCACGGCGGCGGTTATCAGCTGGGTGCCGGCGCCGCCCTGCCGCCGCTGCTGCTCGACCCGGACGAGGCGGTCGCGATGGCCGTCTGTCTGCGCCTGGCCGCCGGCGGCAGCGTGGCCGGTGTCGGCGAGTCCGCGTTGCGCGCCCTGTCCAAACTCGACCAGGTTATGCCGTCACGGCTGCGCTCCCAGGTGGCTGCCGTGCACGAGAACACCGTCACCCTCACCTCCACCGCCGAGGACGCGGTAGATCCCGACATTCTGATGACATTGGCCCGCGCCAGCCGCGACCACGAACACGTCGGGTGCGGCTACGTCGACATCCGCGGCAACGCCACCGCGCGCCGTCTGGAGCCCTACCAACTGGTCACCACCGGGCGGCGCTGGTATCTGCTGGGCTATGACCGCGATCGCGCCGACTGGCGCACCCTGCGCCTGGACCGGATGTCCGACGTCCGCGCGCTCGGTAGCACCTTCGTCCCGCGGGACGCGCCCGACGCGGCCGACTATGTGCGGCGCGCCATCAGCTCATCGCCGTACCGCCACATCGCCCGGGTTCACTACCACGCCACCCAAGACGTTGTCGCCCAGACCTTTTCCGCGGCCTCGGTGCAGATCGAACCGGATGGGCCCGATGCGTGCATCGTCACCACCGGCGCCGACGATCCCGAGCGGATGGCGCTGTACCTGGCGATGCCGGGGTGCGAGTTCGAGGTACTGGAACCGGCCGAGGTTGCCGACGCGGTGCGCGCCGCGGCCGAACGCCTGCAGCGGGCGGCCACGCGAACGTAAGGTGCGGTCATGCGTCTGACCGCACCGGAGTCGACCGAACTGTTCGTCGGGCCCGCGGATGCGGCACTGCAGATCGTGCGCGTCACCTGCGAGGACGCAGCAGGTGGGGTGATCCGCATCGAAGGTGAGGGGCTGCGCGGCGAAGGTCCTGCGACCTCTGGCATCTGCGAGATCCCGGTTCACGTCGACGACCCGGTACCCGGCCAGCAGCGCCGGGCCCGCTCCGGCGACGTGCCGTTCATCTTCGTCGTCGCCGAACCCGGCTGGACCATGCACATGATCAGCCACTTCCACTACGACCCGGTGTGGTGGAACACCCAGGCCGCCTACACCAGCGTGTGGACCGAGGATCCGCCCGGCGCATGCCGGCAGACCAACGGATTCGAACTGGTGACGGCACATCTGGAGATGGCGCGCCGTGAGCCGGAGTACAAGTTCGTGCTGGCCGAGGTCGACTACCTCAAGCCGTTCTGGGACACCCACCCCGAGGAACGTGCCGACCTGCGCCGCTTCATCGCCGAGGGACGCATCGAGATCATGGGCGGCACGTACAACGAACCCAATACCAACCTCACCGGCCCGGAGACGGCCATCCGGAACTTCGTGGCGGGTATCGGTTTTCAGCGCGACGTGCTCGGCGCGGACCCGGCGACGGCATGGCAACTCGACGTGTTCGGCCACGACCCGCAGTTCCCCGGGATGGCCGCCGACGTCGGTCTGACGTCGAGTTCATGGGCCCGTGGACCGCACCATCAGTGGGGTCCGATGGCCGATCACGGCGATCCTGAACGCATGCAGTTCGCCAGCGAGTTCGAGTGGACCGCACCGTCCGGACGCGGACTGTTGACCCATTACATGCCCGCGCATTATGCGGCGGGCTGGTGGATGGACTCGGCTGCCACACTGGCCGACGCCGAGAACCAGACCTACGAATTGTTCGCCGGTCTCAAGAAGGTGGCGCTCACCCGGAATGTGCTGCTGCCCGTCGGCACCGACTACACCCCGCCGAACAAATGGGTCACCGAGATCCACCGGGACTGGAACGCCCGCTATACCTGGCCCCGATTCGTATGTGGGCTGCCCAAGGAGTTCTTCGCCGCCGTGCGTGCCGAACTCGACGAACGTGCTGACCGGGCATCGGTGCAGACGCGGGACATGAACCCCATCTACACCGGCAAAGACGTCTCCTACATCGACACCAAACAAGCCAACCGTGCCGCCGAGAACGTCGTGCTCGAGGCCGAACGCTTCGCGGTGTTCGCCGGATTGCTCTGCGGTGCAACCTATCCGCAGGCCGCTCTGGAGAAGGCCTGGGTGCAGCTGGCCTACGGCGCGCATCACGACGCCATCACCGGCTCGGAATCCGATCAGGTCTACCTCGATCTGCTGACCGGCTGGCGCGATGCGTGGGAACTGGGCCGCGTGGCGCGCGACAACGCGCTGAGCCTGCTCAGCGGCGCGGTGGATGCACCTGTGGTTGTGTGGAATCCACTGGCGCACCACAGGACTGACCTGGTGACCGCCGAACTCGACCGTCCTTTCGCCGGTGTGGTGCGGGACCAACACGGGGATGTCGTGCCGTCGGTATCCGACGGGCACACCGTGAGCTGGCTGGCCGACGACGTCGGATCGCTGGGGTGGAAGGCCTACTGGCTCGACGACAGCGTCCCGGGGGCCGGATGGGAATCGCTGGAGGGCAACGAGATCGGCAACGATCACTACCGTATCCGGGTCGACCCGGACCGCGGTGGAGCAGTGAACTCGGCGCTCGCCGGCGGGCGGGAGCTGATCGCCGACGGCGGCGTCGGAAACGAACTCGCCGTCTATGACGAATACCCGGCGCATCCGAAGGCCGGGGAAGGGCCGTGGCATCTGCTGCCCACCGGGCCGGTGGTGTGCTCCTCGGCGTATCCGGCCGACGTCCGCGCTGCGCGCAGCCCACTCGGGGAACGGTTGATCATCCGCGGTCGCATCGGCGACATCCTGCGCTACACCCAGACGATCACGCTGTGGAACGGGATCTCGCGCGTCGAATGCCGCACCACCGTCGACGAATTCACGGGCGCCGACAAGCTTTTGCGGCTGCGCTGGCCGTGTCCGGTGCCCGGTGCGATGCCGGCCAGCGAGGTGGGCGACGCCGTCATCGGCCGTGGCTTCGGGCTGTTGCACCACCATGGCGCCACCCACGCGGTGGATGCCGCGCACCATCCGTCCACCCTGGACAACCCGGCCTACGGCTGGTTCGGGCTGTCTTCGATGTTGCGGGTGCGCGTCGGTGCCGGCGTGCGGGCGGTATCGGTGGCCGAAGTCGTTACGCCCGAAGCGCAATTCGACACCCGTGAGCTCATGGTCGCCCTGGTGCGCGCGGGGGTCACCGCCACTTGCAGCGCGGCGGGCAAGCCCCGCTACGGCGATCTGTCGGTGGACTCGAACCTTCCCGACGCACGCATCGCGCTGGGTGGACCCGACCAGAACGCCTTCACGGCTGCGGTACTGGCCACCTCACCCGAGCACCGGGCAGAACTCGACCGTCAGCTGGCGGCAGGTGGCACAGCCCGGGTGTGGGTGCCCGCCACCTCGGAACTCGCCGAGGCGTGGGTGCCCAGCGCCGACCTGCGCGGCGTCCGCAGCCTGCCGGTGCTCATCGTCGTCGGCGACATCGGTTCGCTGGTCGATGATCTCGCCGATGCGGAGATCTCCGTGCACCAGGACGCACCGGCCGGACTGACACCCTTCGAATCGCTGACCGTCGTGCTCTGCAACCGCGGGGTGCCGGGATTCGCCGTCGAACCCGACGGCACGCTGCACACCTCGTTGATGCGGTCCTGCACCGGATGGCCGTCGGGGACCTGGATCGACCCGCCGCGACGGACCGCCCCGGATGGCTCGAACTTCCAACTTCAGCACTGGTCACACACCTTCGACTACGCGCTGATCGCCGGTGAGGGGGACTGGCGCGACGCCGACATCCCGATCCGCAGCGCGGAGTTCTCGCATTCGCTGATCGCGGTGCGCAACCGGCGGGCCGGCGCCGAGGGATTGCCCGCACACGGCGCCCTGCTCGACGTCGACTCCACCGGTGGCCGGGTGACCCTCGGTGCGCTCAAGGCGGCGGGCAATCCGTTCGCAACCGGGTCGAGCGCGCCCGTCGATCCGTCGTCGGTCACCTTGCGCCTGGTCGAAACACACGGCCGCAGTGCGGAATTCGTGGTGCGCTCGGGCATCTGCAGCATCTCTGCGCTGGACGGGGCGAATCTGCTGGAACAGCCTGCCGGACCGGCCGCCACCGATATGCACGGATACCAGATCGCCACCCTGCGCGCCACGCTCGGTGCAATCCGGATCGCCAACGCCGACCACCAGCGCCTGGCCCCGGACTCCGAGGACGCCCAACCGCTGTACGCCCGTTATTGGTTGCACAACCGGGGCCCCGCCCCGCTGGGTGGCCTGCCCCTGGTGGCACACCTACATCCGAGCCATCTCGTAGGCGGTGCGGATTCCGTTGCACGGCTTCGTCTCACGGTCTCCAGTGATTGCACGGACAGCGCACTGCACGGCCGGGTCCGGCTGGTCCTGCCTGCGGACTGGGTGGCCGATCCGGCCGAGCTGTCCTTCGTCCTGCCGCCGGGGGAGTACCTCGACGCCGACATCGGGGTGACCCTGCCGCCGAATGTGACCGCCGGTCAGTACCCCGTCCGCGCCGAGCTTGCCGCCGGTGGCCGCGGGTTACCCGCGGCGTGGCACCAGGTCGTCGAGGACGTGTGCATGATCTCCGTCGACGCACCACCCGACGCCGAGGTGCTGCGGCTGATCTCCGGCCCCGAACCCGTGAGCGTGCGGGCAGGCGAGAGCGCCACGCTGTCGGTCACGGTCGGCACCGACGCGGGCGCAGGGCTTGCCGTCGAAGCCCACCTGATCAGTCCGTGGGGAACCTGGGAGTGGCTGGGGCCGGCCGCCACCGGTGCGGAGATTCCCGCCCGCGGAACGCTGCGGCTGGATTTCGACGCGACGCCGCCGCCCTGGGCCCCACCCGGTCGGTGGTGGGCGCTGATCCGGGTCGCCTGCGCCGGGCAGCTGGTGTATTCGCCTGCCGTCGCGGTGGAGGTGACACCGTGACGGCCACGGTGGCCTGGGTGGCAGGCGAGGAGGTGTCGGTGGCCGAGGTCGACGAACGGGAGCAACGCCTGCGGGCCGGCGCTCTGGCGTCCGCGTTGCCGCGCCCGGACACCAGTGAGGGCAGGCAGCTGCGGCGCTGGCTCACCCAGCTGCTGGTCACCGAACGTGTGGTCGGGCGGGAACCCGCCGGCGATCATCCGCCGGCGCTGCCCGATGTCCTGCCCGACGCCGCGGCCCGTCTCGAGATCGGCAGCATCGCCGCGGCGGTGCTCGAATCCGACCACGCCCGTGCGGTATTCGCCCGCGTGACCGCCGCGGTGCGCAGCTCCGAGGACCAGATCAGGGCCTACCATCAGCGCAATCCGACGCGGTTCGGCCCGCGCCGCACGGCGATCTCGCTGACCCAGGCCCGACCCGCGATCGCCGCCCATCTCGACGCGGCTGCCCGCCGGCTTGCCTTCCGGCGCTGGTTGGACACGCGCTGCGCCGAATTGGTGCGCCTGGCACCCGGTTACGAACACCCAGGCGACCCTCGCCAGCCCGACAACACCCACCGGCACTGATGACGGGTCACGAGGCCCACGCCCGCGCGAGCAGCTCATAGGAGCGCACCCGATCCTGGTGGTCGTGGGCGATCGTCGTGACCAACAGCTCGGCAGCGCCCGTCGCGCGTTGCAACCGCTCCAGCCGGTCGGCCACGTTCTCGGCTGACCCGACGATGCGGGTCGCGATCCGATCGGCGACCAGAGCCTGCTGGTCGGGAGACAGCGGACCGACGCGCCGCGGATCGGGGTAGGGGACGGCACCCCGCCCGCTGCGGATCGAATGCACCCAGCGGGGAAATGGCGTCGCGAGGTACTCCGCATGCGAATCCGTTTCTGCGGCCAGTACATCGGCGGATACCACCACATACGGTCGCGCCAGGACCCCTGGCGTGAACGCCGACCGGTACGCCTCGATCGCCTCCAGCGTGGTGCCTGGGCTGACGTGATAGTTGGCGACGAACGGTAACCCGCGGCTCCCCGCGCTGTGTGCGCTCTGCCCGGCGCTGCTGCCGAACAACCACAATTCGACGTCGGCGCCCTCACCCGGTGTCGCCGACAGCCGCACCCCGTTGTCCGCCCGGAACTGTCCGCTCAACAATGCGGTCACCTCGTCGAGCTGGTCGTCGAAGTCGGGTACCTGCGAGCTGCCCTGCAACACACTCGTGGCGGCAGCGAAGCGTTCGGAAGTGAGCACCGCTGTGGAGGGTTGGGCTGCCGGAAACGGAATGCCATGGCGGACAGTCGTTTCTCGCGCCGCCGCCTGCGGACGCTGGTCCGTCTCGGTGCGGCGCTGACCGGAACGGCCCAACCCGAGGTCGATGCGGCCGGGATGCAGGGCGTCGATCACGCCGAACGCCTCGACCACCGAGACGGCCGTGCGGTGGCCGATCTGAACCGCCGCCGAACCGACCCGGATCCGGTGGGTGGCCGCCGCGATCAGACCGATCAGCACGTCGGGTGCCGAACTGGCCGCCGCGACGAAATGGTGCTCGGCCACCCAGTACCGGTGAAACCCCCAGTCCTCGGCGCGACGAGCCAGGTCGATCGTGTTCTGCAGCGCCTCCCGCGCCGTCGAACCCTCACTGATCGGCGCGAGATCCAGCACATCGAGTGGCACCCGATTCGTGGTCATGACCGTCTCCCCATTGCGCGTGTCCGATGATCTTCGCCATCCGGCGTACTGCCGCCAAGGTTTTCGTTCGCGTTGAATTGACCTGCCGGCATGAACTTTTCGTCACGGTGGGTGCAACCTCGTGAACTCGTCATCTACCTACGGAGCGGCCCGAGGTGGGCGGTGAACCTCGTCGTGAATCCCTATCCTTGAGTGGTGACCGCATCCCGCTGGGCGACATGGCACGAGGCCTACGCCGACCCCGAATCCGGCCTGTCCCGGCGGCTGCGCCACGTACAGCGCCGGTTCGCCGACGGGCTCACCGCCGCCCCGCCCGGGCCGATCACGGTGATCAGCCTGTGCGCCGGGGAGGGGCGCGATGTGATCGGGGTGCTGTCGGAGCACCCGCGTCGCAACGATGTGACAGCGCGTCTCGTCGAACTCGACCCGACGATCGCCGCGAAGGCCCGGGCAGCGGCGGACGCCGCCGGGCTGACCCAGGTGGAGGTCGTCACCGGCGACGCCGCCGTGGTGGGGTCCTATCAGGGCATCGCGCCGGCCGACGTGGTCCTCGCAGTCGGTATCTTCGGCAACGTCTCCGAGGCCGATATCCGCGCCACCATCGACGGACTCCGGTCGCTGTCCAGGGCCGGCGCCACCGTGCTCTGGACACGGCACCGCAAGGAGCCCGATCTGACGCCCACGATCCGGCGCTGGTTCGCCGAGGCGGGATTCGAAGAGTTGGGCTTCGACCACGAGGACGGTCACGAATTCGGGGTCGGTGCCCAACGGTTCGTCGGGACACCCATCGCGCTCGAGCCCGGACGCAGACTCTTCGAGTTCGTGCCGGGCAAGCGCTGAACCAGGTGCAAGCCGACGGCGCCGCGCCGGATTGGTTGGAGTACATGGTCTGACGCGTCGGCGCCTGATAGGTATGGGTATCTGATGGAACTGACCCTCGCACTCGACGTCGGCGGCACCAAGATCGCCGTCGGTCTCGTCGATGGCGAGGGCACGCTCACCCACCGTGCCCAGCAGCCCACGCCCCACGGCGACGCGGACACCGTGTGGTCGGTGGCCGCCGACCTGATCCGCGACGCACTGCAGCGGGCCGGTGGTCCCTTGCGGGGCACGGGAATCAGCTCGGCCGGTCCGGTGGATCTGCGCGCCGGAACCGTCAGCCCCATCAATATCGCCACGTGGCGCGATTTCCCGATCGTCGAGCGGGCGCGGCAACTCACCGGAGGCGCGGTGCGCCTGGGCGGCGACGGGTTGTGCATGGCACTCGGTGAGCAGTGGCGCGGCGCAGGCGCGGGTGCGGAATTCCTGCTGGGCATGGTGGTCTCGACGGGCATCGGCGGTGGATTGGTCCTCGACGGGGTGCCGTACGACGGGCGCACCGGTAATGCCGGGCATGTCGGCCATGTGGTCGTCGAGGCCGAGGGCCGCCCGTGTACGTGTGGCGGCAGGGGTTGTGTCGAGACCGTGGCCGCGGGCCCCCATCTGGTGCGCTGGGCGCGGGAAAACGGTTGGGCGGCAACGCCCGACGCCGATGCCAAGCAATTGGCCGAGGCCGCCGTCGCCGGTGACGAGATCGCAGTGCGGGCCTTCCACCGCGGTGCGTCCGCGGTGGCGATGATGATCGCCGGGGTGGCGGCGACCTGCGACCTGGATCTCGTCGTGATCGGCGGCGGGGTGGCGAAGTCGGGGGCTCTGCTGTTCGACCCCCTACGGGCCGCGTTGCGCGGTTACGCCGGACTCTCCTTCATCAGGGATCTGCGGGTGGTGCCCGCGGCGCTCGGCGGCGACGCGGGCCTGGTGGGTGCGGCGGCGCTGGCGCGCGCCATGTGAGTGCGTCCCCACGCGCAGAGCAGTTCCAGCACCGGTCCGAGGGTCTTGCCGTAGTCGGAGATGGAGTAGTGCACACACGGCGGCACGGTCTGTGCGTCGTGCCGGTCGAGGATGCCGGCGTCGACCATCTCGCGCAGGTGCCGGATCAGCATCCGCTCGGTGATGTCGGGGATGCTGCGACGCAGTTCGGCGGTGCGCATCGGCCCGTCCTGCAGCCGCCACATGATGGTGCCCTTCCACCGGCCGTCGATGACGGTCAGCGCGGTGTCGATCGGGCATTCGTTGACGCCCTTCTTGGATACCGCCATCGCGTCCTCCTCCGTCGTGTGCTGACAAATCTGTCAGTACCTTGTTTCCGGGGGGCGTAACCACCAGGCTCGATGCTATGACAGGTAGCGCCCACATCGTGGCAGTTCTGATTCTCGGTCCTCTGGTCGGTGTCGAGTTCGGGGTCACCGCCTTCACACATCCGCTTCTCGGCACGCTGTCCGGCGAGGGCTACCGCCAGACCCGCAGCCACAGCAGCAGGGTGTTGGGCAAGGTCATGCCGTTCTGGTATGCCGCCGCGGTGCTGGCGGTGGGGGCCGCGGTCGCCCTGACACCCACCGATCCGCTGGTGGTGGCGGCCCTGGTGTTGATGGTGGCGGTGATGGCCCTGACCTTCGCGGTGCTGGTCCCGATCAACAACCGGGTGGGGGCATGGGCCAGTGAGGCCGACGTATCCCGCGCACTGGCGACGCGGTGGGACCGTGTGCACTGGGTCCGGGTGCTCCTGTTGGCGATCGCATTCGCGCTGATGGTCGTGACGGGCCGTTTTGGCTGATGGGCACCGAGTCCGCTATTCTTGCCGGGTTCCACCGAAGACCGTCGGTCACCGATGAGCGCTTGCGCGACAAGCAAGTACCTCGCAAATTGGTTGAAGGTCCGG
>JAHFVC010000346.1 GCA_023264765.1 Mycobacterium sp.
CGCCACGGCGCGATGTCTCCAATTCAGCGGTGACCTTGACGAGTTGATCCGCAATGGCATTGGCATAAAGCTGAGCGGTGGCGGCATCGGGATCTGTCGCCGTAATGTCGAGCAACACCGTTTGCGGCAGCGGAATCGCGGTGATCTTTGAACGCAATTCGTCGACGCTGATCGATGCCTTCGCCTGGTCGATTGCCCGCGCCGCAACCTGTTCACTGGTGGCCAGCCCCGCGTAGGAAAATACCCGTTCCTGAGAGAACAAGTTGTTCTGATAGGCATCGCCGACGCCGGTCCCGCTCTGCGTACTGACGAAAAGCCTTGCTGTGGAGGTGTACTCCTGCTTGGAGAGCTGGTGCGTCACAGCACCGACGCCGGCGCCGATCACCGCAGCAGCCAGGACCACCCACCAGAGCCGGCAAAAAATCCGCACATAATCACCGACGGCCAACTGGGCACTCCGTTCGCTCTTGGGTCACCATGACGTCATCACGATAGCGTCCTCGCCTAGCAAAACACACCAGAGACACCGCCCGAGCCCACGGCCCCTATGGCGATTACAGCGAAGACAATGCGAGGATAGTTCGGTGCGCGAGGGACCGCAGATCTGGCAGGAGATGATTCGACATTGAAGCTGCCCGCATATTCACGAACTGAAATCCTTGCGGGAGTAGCCGCCTGCGTGCTCGGACCGCTGGCCGCCGTCGCCGCGGTGCTGGGTGGCAAACTTGCCATCATGGCGATAGCCGGCCTGCTGGCCGTCGTCGTGGCGGTCTACATCGGGATGCGCCATCCCCTCTGGCTGGTGTACGGCACCGTCATCTTCGTCACAGCCTTCCCCTTCGGCTACTTCCCCGGTGTGCATCTGCCGATCTACCTGGTGCTCGGATGCGGTTCGGTGCTGGCGTTCCTGCTCTATCCGCGTGCCATGCGGCGCCGATCGCGACTGATGACGGCTGTTCTCGTACTGATCCTGATGTCCGCGCTGTCCATGATCGTGACGTTCTCGGCGCCGGTGAACATCATGGATTTCGCGAAGTGGGGCATCGCCACCGGCTTTGTGTTCGTGCTGCTGGCCCTGCCCAACGACCAGCTGCGGGGAGTCGGCAGGGCCATCGTCTACGCGTGCACATTCAGCGGCGTGATGGGTGCCGTCGCCGTGGCGCAGGGCACCACGAAATGGGTCTACGCGCCCTTTTCGTTCATCGGGTATTACGCCGCCGACCGCTTCTACATCACCGGCGGTACACACGTTCTGCCGAAATCCGGCCGCTTCGACGTCGGCGAGGGCAGCGAGACCTTCCAGCGTCTGGGCGGGATGTGGGCCGACCCCAACGCCGCAGGCATCGGCCTGGTGATCGGCCTGGCGATGGCTGCCATCCTGTTCACCGGCTGGCAGCGGGTCACGCTGATGACGGTGCTCTCGGTGTGCGTCGTGCTGACCCTGAGCCGCGCGGCCCTGTTCAGCGTCCTGGTGGGCGTCGCGCTGGTCTTCATCTTCCACAACATGCGTTCGCGGGACCGGCAGATCATGGTCGCCACCCTGGTGGTCGGCTTCGCGGCCGCGATGTCGATACCCGCGGTGCGTAAACGATTGATGGGGTCCCTGGGCCAGAACGACGCCGGGGCATCGGACCGCATCGCGGCGATCCGCGAATTCCCGATGCGACTGGGTGACCACTGGATCTTCGGACGCGGTTGGTCGCTGCGCGAATTCAAAGACGGTCCATACGCATTCACCGAGAACTTCGTGTCCAATGCGCCGTTGATCGCGGTGCACCGCGGCGGGCTCGTCGCCGGCCTGTCCTTCGTCGCGGTGATCATCATCGGGTGTGTCGTGGCCGCCAAGCTGATCCGCAGCAATTCCCTGCCGCACGCGTTCTTCGGCGGGGTGTTCATGGCGTTCTCGATCATCGCCCTGAACCTGGACCACCCGGTCGTGGTGATCGCGCAGATCGCGTTCCTCTACACGTTCTTCCTGGTGTTCCTGCAATACTCCGACGAGTTGCGCAAGGCGGGCGAACTCGACTCGCCCACCGTCGCCGCGCCGCCAGCCAAACCCGTTGCGCCGCAAACCTCGCCGTTACCCGCTGCGAGCACCTAGCAGTTCGGTGACCGCCCGGTGCGGCCGACGGTCGGACCAGTACTCCTGGTTGCGCCGGTAGAGCCGGTCACCCGCCTCGGCCGCACCCGCGCTGTCCAGCAAGTACTTTCGGCATTGTTCGACGAACGCGGCGTCACCGTCGTACACGCCCAGGCCCAGTAGCTCCTCGAGAGAGCCCACGGCCTCGGTGGTGCCGACCACCGGCAACCCCATCCGCGCGGCATCCAGGATCTTCACCCGTACGCCGCCACCGGTGCGGATCGGCGCGATCATCGAGCGACAGGTCCCCAGGAAACCGGGCAGGTCGTCGACGAAGCCCAGATCTCGTACGCCCGCCGGATATGTGGGCTCTGCCGCCTTGGCGGCCTTGGCCCCGATGACACACAGTTCGGCGCCATCGATACCGTCGGCGATCCGCGGCCACAGCCGCAACGCCTCCTCGAAGGCCTCCTGGTTGGGCGGCCAGTCCCGGGTGCCCATCAACACCAGCCGCCGCGGCGTCGACCCGACGGCGACCTGCTTCCCCGGCGGCAACGTGATGTCCATCCAGCGCGCGTCACGCACCCCGCGGGAGCGGTAGAACTGCGCTTCCCCGGCGTCGAACGTACCCACCGCGTCGGCCGCCCGGGCCACCCTCAGTTCGTCGCGGAGCAACCGGCCGACCTGCAGCCTGCCCAGCGCCCCCCGGGTGGCCCGCCACACCAGCGATTCGCTCACATGGGTGTTGACCACGAATCTCGACTTACCCAAACGTGAACTGCGCAAAAAGGATTCAGCCATGTAGCTGTGCTCGGCGACGTAGACGTCGGCGCCCGCGGCGTCGATGGCCGCGACCAGATCGTCGTTGTCGAACCGGGCGTGCACCAGGCTGCGCCCGCTGCGCGCGACATCGACCAGCAGCCGCAGTGGCCGGACCCCGGACTTGGGCACCCGCACCAACGGCACCCCGTCGAACGCCAGCGTCCCCGCCGGCTCGTGGGACAGGCAGATCACCGACACCTCGAAGGCCGGCGCGGCCAATTCCAGGAACAGACGCGACAATTCGACGTCGCCGCCATGGTCTGCCACCGGGTCCTTGGAGAGCAGGAAACAGGCGGTGGGTCGGCGATCGGTCATGAAGACGGCTTCCGGTACAGCACCTGGAAGTAGATCGCCAAGAGCATGGCGTCGGTGACGACGGCCGCTATCGCCGCGCCGACGGCACCGGCGCCTGCCAGCAGCGCCACCAATCCGAGCCTGACCGGGACGATGCTGAAGTTGGCGACCAGCCGGACGCCGTCGCGGTGCTGGTTGTAGAGCACCGCCTGAAACACGGTGCTGACGGTCCGCATGCCGCAGAACAGCGACATGATGACCATCGCCACCGCCAACTCCTCGGGCACCACAGGCACGACCAACATGACCACGCCGGTGATCAGCACCAACAGTGCGGCCGCCACCCCGAGCAGCACGGTGCCCTTCAGTGGCGGCCCGGCCGACACGTGACCGTCACCGTCGCGCAGCGCCTGGTTGTAGGACATGCCGAAGGTCTGGCCGACCGCGACGATCGCCAGCGTGACGGTGGTGCAGATGCCGTAATAGCCCGCGACGGTGTGATTGGTGAGCCAGCCGAGCAGCAGCAGATCGCCCTGGACGCCGGCCATGATCGCGAACGTCTCGCCCACCAGGATCGCGATCAGCCGCGGCGAACCCGGGATCCCCGGACGGTGCCGCAGCGCGATGGGCCCCACCACGATGGCGCACAACACGTAGGGCGCCACCAGGATCGATGTCGCGATCTGCAGGGTGGGATGCGGCACCGCGAACAGGTAGATACATGCCGGCACCACGCTGGCGAACTGCCGGCCGGTGTCGATCTGCGCCGCCTTGTGCGGGTGCCCGTCACGCAGCGACCGGCTCTCCCATGCCTTCAGCGTCAACTCACCGCCGGAGACGAACAGACCGAACGCGGCGACGTAGTTCACCTCGAGCAACGCCAACCCGATGGCCATCATGCCGACGCCGAGCAGGTACCGGGTGGCGCGATCGGAGAGGAATTCCTTCTCGGACTCGCGTACCGAGCGGACCACGAACAGGTTGTCGATCGGCGACCCGATCAACGAGTACACGGCGTAGGCCATGGCGTACTGGCCGTAGTCGGCGATGCCCAGCTTGGCTACCAGCGCCAGCGTCCACACCATTCCGCAGGCGCGGCCGCCGTACATCCAGAACGCCGCCCACAGCGCATGGGTCAGGTGCGGCGAGCCCTTCTTCTCGACGACGGGCTCGGCGGGCTCAGACACGGGCGGACCTGCCGTCGATCAGCTGTTGCCACACCGCCACGAACGCTTCGGCGGTGCGCGCAGGAGAGCGCTCCTGCCGGGTCCGGTCGGCATTGGCACCCAGTTCGGTGAGCCGGGCGTCGTCGTTGAGCAGGGCCGTGATCTCGGACGCCAGGCCGCCGGCCACGTCGTGACCGGGCCCGGTTCCCGGCGGAACGGCCACCACACCGTGTTCGGGGTCCAGTTCGGCCAGCGAACCGTAGCCGGTGCAGATCACCGGGGTGCGATACGCCATCGAGTGCGCGACCACGCCGGAGGCGGGATAGGTCTCGGCGTAGAAGTGCCGCTTCCCGTAGGGCAAGGCGATGGCCCGTACCGACTCGAAGAACGCATCCTCGGCGGCACCGTCGACCCGGCCGAGGATCTCGATGCCCTCGGCGCGGGGCAGGTCCTCGGTCCCCCGGCCTGCGACCCGGATCAAGATGTCGTCGGGTAGCTGCGCACGGATCTCGGAGATCTGTTCGAAACCCTTGCCGCGGTACACGAATCCGAAGAATCCGACCGCCTTGGGGCGATCCTGGGCGGGCGCGATGGTGGGCCGCTCACGCACCAGGTGCGGAATGTAGGCGGTGCGGGTGCGGGGGTAGGTGCGTTCGATCGACTGACGCCCCGTCTCGGTCAGCGCGATCAACGTCCGTTCCCCGTGGACCCAGCCCTCGACGGCCCGCGACACGGGCCGTAGCGGGTAGTGGATGCCGTGGGTCAGCAGCCGTGAGTTCGCGATGAACCGGGGCCGGGCCAAGAACCACAGGCCCTGCGGCGGATCATGAATGGTGGCCGTGATCGGCACCCCGGACAGGCCCGCAACCGCCCAGAACGTCGGCATCACCCCGGTGGACAGCTCGGCGTGTACCAGCGTCCGGCCGGGCGGCCCGTCGGCAACCAGCTTGCGTACCTGCGCCCGGTGCCTGCGCACGTCGGCAACGGTGTCGGCCCCCGGACCGGCGGTACGTACTTCGGAGATCTGCCCGAAATGGGGACGCAGCGCATCGACCAGGTCCTGGGCGTAGTCGCCGACCGCGGTCTGGCCTTCGTCGGGCGCGACGAAGACCAGTCGGTGATCCCCTAGCGACCGCCCCATCAGTAGAACGGCGGGGGTCGACGAGTATTGGTGTACAGCAACACATCTGGGTCACGTTTGCCGATCACCTTGGCCGGTACCCCGCCGACTATGTTCAGCTCGTCGATGTCCTTGGTGACCAGCGCCTGCGCGGCCACCACCGCGCCGCGGCCGATCAGAGCCGGCAGGACCATGGCCCGGCTGGCGATCCACACGTAATCGGAGATCACCGTCGGGATGGGTACCGGCAGGAAGTCCGGGTGGTTGACGTCATGGCCGCCGCCGATGATCTGCACGTCGCTGGCGATGGTGACCTGGTTGCCGATGTAGATGCCGGCACGGGCGTCCAGCATGCAGCGGAAGCCGATGGCCACCCCGTCACCGATGGTGAGGTAGGCCGGGTCGAGGATCGTGGTGCCCCGCAGGATGTGGGTGTGTTTGCCGATCTTGGCTCCGCACAGCCGCAGGAAGCCCTGCCGGACGGTGTGCGACGGGATGTAGGTGATCAGCAGGTTGAAGATCAATTCGCCGATGCGGTTCTTCGCCTTCGGTACGAAGCCGATGCCCTGCATCTTGTAGTGGATCACCCGGTTGTTCTCGTCGAGTACATATTCCGACTGCGGCGCCATCCGCAGGGCCGGAGCGGCGGCCTTCTTCCGGGCTATATCAGCCGGATCTGCCGAAGCCGGTTCACGAAACATGAATCCTTGCTCCTTGTTCATGAATCATTGCTCCTCGTCGAGGAATCCGCGTCAACCATAGCGACCGGTTTGCCGATCCGTCGGCCGCATGCTCGTGTTCAGCCCGGCGCGGCGAGTTCGTCGACCGCCTCGTACAGACGTTCGGCATACCGTTGCTCGGTGAACTGGTCGGCGTGCTTGCGGATGACGTCCGAGTCGAAGCTCTGGACGTCGAATCTGTCCAGCGCCCCGGCGATCGAATCCGCCTGCGGTTCATCGAAGAATGTCCCGGTGACACCGTCGACGACGGTGTCCAGGAAGCCGCCCCACCGCAATGCCACGGCAGGTTTGCCCCAGACCGCGGCCTCGATCGGGGTGAGCCCGTAGTCCTCGTAGCTGGCCGCGATCAGCGCCCGGCACGACTGGTACAGCCACGCCATCTGGGCGTCGGTCAGGTCGGAGAGCATCGTGACGTTGGGCGTGGCGATCTGCGCGATGTTGCCCGCTTCGGGACCCCGGCCGACCACGACCAGCTTGCGGTCGCTGCCGGCGAACGCCCGCACCACCTTGTCGACGTTCTTGTACGGCAACAACCGGGACACGCACAGATAGAACGGCTGATCACCGGCTGCCCACGGCACCACCGCCGGGACGGGTTCGGTGTCGACGTCGGTGCGCATCGCCACCGGTGAGGGCAGTACGTCGGCGTCGACGCCGTAGGCGTCCTTGATGCGGCCCCTGATCATCGTCGACACCGCGAGGTAGCGGTCGCACGACAGAGCCGCGCGGCGGTCCCACTTCTTCAGCGACGGCGACGCCACCTTCAGCAGCGCGCGTTTGAGCCGGTCGCCGTCG
>JAHFVC010000347.1 GCA_023264765.1 Mycobacterium sp.
GGCCATGGGCTACGAGCCCGAGGACCTGCCGTGGGAGGTGCCGCTGATCGAGCTCGGCCTGGATTCGCTGATGGCAGTGCGCATCAAGAACCGCGTCGAGTACGACTTCGACCTGCCGCCCATTCAGCTGACCGCGGTGCGCGACGCCAACCTCTACAACGTCGAGGAGCTCATCAAGTACGCGATCGAGCACCGCGACGAGGTCGGCGCCCTGCACGAACACCAGCAGGGCCAGTCCGCGGAGGAGAACGCCGCGGAGATGAACGCGCTGGTGGCCGCCAAGTTGGCTACGGACGCCGAGGCCCCCGCTGCCCAGACCCAGGTCGTCGACACCCCGGTTGCCCAGCCCACCGAGCTGGAGATCCCGCCGCCGCCCACCGATCCGAGCGGACCGGCCATCCCGGCGCCGCCCACCGATCCGGCAGGCCCGTCACACGCGACGGCAGCCGCCGCGGCGGCGAAGGTGCTGACCCAGGAGGCAGTCACCGAGGCGCTCGGTGCCGACGTGCCTCCGCGGGACGCAGCCGAACGCGTCACCTTCGCCACCTGGGCGATCGTGACCGGGAAGTCGCCGGGCGGCATCTTCAATGAGTTGCCGACCCTGGACGACGCGGCCGCGGAGAAGATGGCACAGCGCCTGTCGGAGCGTGCCGAGGGCCCCATCACGGTCGATGAGGTGAAGGGCGCCAAGAACATCGAGGCGCTGGCCACCGCCGTGCGCAATCAGCTGGAGGAGGGCGTGGTGGACGGGTTCGTCCGTACCCTGCGCGCTCCGAAAGAGGGCTCGGATGCGGTGCCGCTGTTTGTGTTCCACCCGGCCGGTGGGTCGACCGTGGTCTACGAACCGCTGATCAAGCGGCTGCCCGCCGATACTCCGGTGTACGGCATCGAGCGCGTCGAGGGCTCCATCGAGGAGCGGGCCGCCGAGTACGTGCCGAAACTGCTCGAGGTGTACCAGGGTCCGTTCGTACTGGCCGGCTGGTCGCTGGGCGGGGCCTTGGCGTATGCCTGCGCCATCGGCCTGCGGCAGTCCGGTGCCGATGTGCGCTTCGTCGGCCTCATCGACTGCGTGCGGCCCGGTGTGCCGATCGACAAGACCCAGGCGGGCATGCGTGCCCGCTGGGATCGGTACGCCCGCTTCGCGGAACGGACCTTCAACGTCGAGATTCCTGCCATTCCGTACGAGGAGCTGGAGAAGCTCGACGACGAGGGCCAGGTGAAGTTCGTCCTGGACCTCGTCGCCCAGAGCGGGGTACAGGTGCCCGGTGGGATCGTGGAACACCAGCGCACGTCCTATCTGGACAACCGCGCCTTGGACACCATCGAACTGCAGCCCTACGACGGGCATGTCACCTTGTACATGGCTGACCGCTATCACGATGACGCGATCGTGTTCGAGCCCGCCTACGCCACCCGCCAGCCCGACGGCGGCTGGGGTGAGGCGGTCAAGGATCTGGAGGTGGTGGCCATCGGTGGCGAGCACATCCAGGCCATCGACGAGCCCATCATCGCCAAGGTCGGCGCGCACATGAGCGAGGCCATCAACCGGATCGAAGCAGAGAAGGACGCGAACAAGTGACGGAAACCCCGACGGCACAGACCGCCGTGACCACCGCGCAGAAACTCGCCGAACTCCGCGAAAAACTGGCCCTGGCAGCCGATCCCGGGGACGAGAAGGCGCGTGCCCGCCGCGACAAGAAGGGCATCCCCAGCGCCCGTGCCCGCATCCACGCGCTGCTCGACCCGGGCAGCTTCCTGGAGATCGGCGCGCTCGCCAGGACTCCCGGCGACCCGAACGCCTACTTCGGCGACGGCGTGGTCACCGGGCACGGCACCATCGACGGCCGCCCGGTGGGCGTGTTCTCCCACGACCAGACGGTGTTCCAGGGTTCGGTCGGTGAGATGTTCGGCCGCAAGGTCGCCAAGCTGATGGAGTGGGTGGCCATGGTCGGTTGCCCGATCATCGGCATCAACGACTCCGCCGGTGCCCGCATCCAGGACACCGCAACCTCGCTGGCCTGGTACGCCGAACTCGGCCGCCGCCACGAGATGCTGCGCGGCCTGGTCCCCGAGATCTCCTTGATCTTCGGCAAATGTGCAGGCGGAGCGGTCTATTCGCCGATCCAGACCGATCTGGTGGTCGCGGTGCGGGACCAGGGCTACATGTTCATCACCGGCCCGGATGTCATCAAGGACGTCACGGGTGAGGACGTCAGCTTCGACGAGCTGGGCGGCGCCGACGTGCAGGCGCAGCGCGGCAACATCCACAAGGTGGTCGAGTCCGAGGCCGCCGCGTACCAGTACGTCCGCGACTACCTGGGCTTCCTGCCGTCCAACCACTTCGACGATGCGCCCATCGTGAATCCGGGTCTGGAACCCGAGATCACGCCGTCCGACCTGGAACTCGACACGATCGTCCCGGACTCGGACAACATGGCCTATGACATGCACGAGGTCCTGCTGCGGATCTTCGACGACGGCGATGTCTTCGAGATCGCCGACCAGCGCAGCCCGTCCATGATCACCGCGTTCGCCAGGGTGGACGGCCGGCCGGTCGGGGTGATCGCCAACCAGCCGATGCACATGTCCGGCGCGGTCGGCAACGAGGCGTCGGACAAGGCTGCCGGCTTCATCCGGTTCTGCGACTCCTTCAACCTGCCACTGGTTTTCGTCGTCGACACCCCGGGCGCCATGCCGGGTGTGGAGGAGGAGAAGGGCGGCATCATCAAGCGCGGCGGACGGTTCTTCAACGCCATCGTGGAGGCCGACGTGCCCAAGGTGACCATCATCGTGCGCAAGGCCTACGGCGGCGGATACGCGGTGATGGGATCCAAGCAGCTGTCCGCGGACCTCAACTACGCGTGGCCGACCGCGCGGATCGCCGTGATCGGCGCCGAAGGTGCGGCCCAGCTGCTGGTGAAGCGCTTCCCCGATCCGACCGCCCCCGAGGTGCAGAAGATCCGGGCCGATTTCATCGAGGGCTACAACCTCAACCTGGCCACCCCGTGGATCGCCGCCGAGCGCGGCTACATCGACGGTGTCATCGAGCCGCACGAAACCCGGTTGCTGCTGCGTAAATCACTGCATCTGTTGCGCGACAAGCAGAACCACCACAAGGTACAGCGCAAGCACGGTCTGACCCCGCTGTAACCGTGGCGAACGCGGTGGTGGTCGGCGGCGGGCCCAACGGGCTGGCCGCTGCCATCACCTTGGCCCGCGCCGGTGTCGAGGTGAGCGTGCTCGAGGCCGCCGACGAGATCGGCGGCGGGGTGCGCTCCGGCGAAGCGATCGTGCCGGGTCTGGTGC
Organism: Mycobacterium sp.; assembly: GCA_023264765.1. Lineage (GTDB taxonomy): Bacteria > Actinomycetota > Actinomycetes > Mycobacteriales > Mycobacteriaceae > Mycobacterium. Next base: position 3,307 of record JAHFVC010000347.1, read on the forward strand.
ACGACCATTGCGCCGCCATCCACCCGATGGCCGTCGGCTCGCAGTTCCTCGGCGGACTCGATCTGGCGCGGCACGGATTCCATTGGCGCTGGGCCGAAATCGACTGCGCGCATCTCCTGGACGGCGGCCGCGCCGGCTTGTTGTACCGCAGCGTCGAGGACACCGCCGCGGCCCTGGGCCCGGACGGCCCGCGATGGCGGGCCTTGTTCTCCCGCCCGGTCTCCCGCTTCGACCTGCTGTCCTCGGACATCATGGGGCCGCTGCTGCACGTCCCGAAACATCCACTGGCCCTTGCCCGTTTCGGAATTCCGACGCTGTTGCCCGCCGCGGCGCTGACCCGGGTCTTCCGTACCCCGGAAGCGGCGGCGCTGTTCGGCGGGGTGGCCGCACACACGTTCCGTCCCTTGCATCACCCGTTGACCTCGGCGATCGGGCTGGGCATCATCACCGCCGGGCACCGGCACGGCTGGGGAGTGGCCGAGGGTGGCTCGCAGTCGCTGACCGACGCGTTGGCCGCCACCCTGGCAGACCTCGGTGGCACGGTGGTGACCGGGACGCCGATCACTTCGGCTTCGCAACTGCCCGCCGCCGACGTGGTGCTCTTCGATCTGACGCCCACGGCGGTTGCCGACATCCTCGGTGACCGGCTTCCTCGCCGGGTCGGCCGGGCGTTCCGCCGATTCCGTTACGGCCCGGGCGCTTTCAAGGTCGACTTCGCGGTACAGGAGGGGGTGCCGTGGACCAATCCCGCGGCGCGGCGCGCGGGAACGGTGCACCTGGGCGGTGACTTCGGCGAGATCGCGCGCACCGAACGGCAGATCCAGACCGGCCGGATGCCGGAACGCCCGTACATGATCGTCGGCCAGCAGTACCTCGCCGATCCCGGCCGCTCCGTCGGCGACATCCACCCGGTGTACGCGTACGCCCATGTGCCCCACGGGTTCACCGGGGACGCCACCGAGGCCGTCATCGGGCAGTTCGAACGGTTCGCACCCGGGTTTCGCGAGCGTGTCGTCGGCATGGCGGTCCGCACGACCACCGAGTTGTCGGTGGAGAACGCGAACTACGTCGGCGGCGACATCAACACCGGTGCGATGGACGTCCGCCAGCTGGTGTTCGGGCCACGGGCCACCCTGCACCCGTATCGGCTCGGAACTCCTGGCATGTACCTGTGTTCGGCCGCCACGCCACCCGGCCCCGGCGCGCACGGGATGTGCGGGGCGAACGCGGCCGCCGAGGCCCTGGCATATCTGAGGCGATGAGCACCCACAGCTCTGATCGGCCATTACACTTCGCCCATGCCGCTCGAGGAAGGCCAGGTGATCGCCGGGTACACCGTCGTGCGGTCCCTCGGTGCAGGGGGGATGGGCGAGGTCTATCTGGCGCAGCACCCCCGGTTGCCCCGCCGGGACGCGCTCAAGGTGCTCGGTGCCACCGTGTGCGCCGACTCCGAATACCGGCAGCGCTTCGAGCGCGAGGCCGATATCGCGGCCGGCCTCTGGCACCCGCACATCGTCGAAGTGCACGACCGCGGTGACGTGGACGGCCAGTTGTGGATCGCCATGGACTACGTCGAGGGCACCGACGCCGGCGCGCTGCTCGCCGAGTGCTACCCGAACGGAATGCCCGCCGACGACGTGGTGCGGATCATCTCCGGGGTCGCCGAGGCGCTCGACTACGCCCACCAGAAGGGCCTGCTGCACCGCGACGTCAAACCGGCCAACATCCTGATCGCCAACCCGGAAACCCCGGACGAGCGGGTTCTTCTGGCGGACTTCGGCATTGCCCGCCGAACCGGTGAGACCAGCAACCTCACCGGCACCAACATGACGGTCGGTACCGTCGCGTACGCAGCACCCGAACAGTTGACCGGTGCCGAGATCGACGGCCGCGCAGACCAATACGCGTTGGCATCCACCGCATACCAGTTGCTCACCGGGGCGCCGCCCTTCCAGCACTCGAACCCCGCGGTGGTGATCAGCGCGCACCTGACCGCGAGTCCACCGCCCATCGGGGATCGCCGGCCGGAATTGTCCGGTCTGGGGCCCGTTTTCGAGCGCGCGCTGGCCAAGAACCCCACCGAGCGGTACGGCAAGTGTGTGGACTTCGCCCGTGCTCTCGAACACCGCATCGGCAGTGCGGGCTCCGATGCCACCATGCTGGCCGTGTCCACGTCGGGCCCGCGGCACGCCAAGGCGCACCCGGCTCCGGCGAAGTCGCGGTCCAAACTGCTGATCCCTGCCGTGGCGCTGGTGCTCGTCGCGGTGGTCGCAGGTGCGGTGGCGTTCGCCTTCGGTGCCTTTCGCGGCACCGGCGGCGCACCGGTCACTCCGGCCCCTGCGACGTCGTCCACGGCGACGGCCGCGCCGCCGCCCCCCACGGCCTCCGGTGCGCCGGCGATTCCCGTCGTCGTGGTGGGCGCGACCTGCGCCACCCTGGGCGCCGCCGGCGTCGCGGAGTCCGGGGCGCCCGCGTACTGCGCACAGCTGCCGAACGCCGGTGCCACCATCTGGTCGTTGACCGAGCAGGTCGCCGCGCCCAGTGCCACCCCCACCCAGGGTGAGCCCACCTACGCCCCCGAAACCGAGGGTCCGGTGCGGGTGTGCGTCGACCAGACGCATCAGACGCGACTGCGCTGCCTGGAGGACATCATGCGCGGCAACGGCAGGGCGTGATGCCCGGAATCGTCGACGGGGCCGCCGCCGCCCTCCGCGGCGCAGAGCGGCTGCCGGTGATCGGGGGCGTGTTGGCGCGGACCCGCGTCGATGTCACCGAGGCGGTCACCACCATCGTGGTGCAGATCGTGGAACGGGTGCTCGACGAACTGGACCTCAACGAATTGGTGCGCAAGCGAGTCGATCTGGTCGGCTTGGCGAACGAGGTGGTCGACGGGATCGACCTGCAGGCGATCATTCGGCAATCCACCGAGTCCGTCACCGCCGAGGTGATGACCGACGTCCGCAGCCAGGGCGAACGGGCCGACGACCTGGTATCCGGTTTCGTCGACCGCCTGCTGGGCCGCGAACGTGAGTGAGGTCCGACCGGCGGGCGTCGTGAGCCGCGGGGTCGCCGCGGTGATCGACCTGATCATCGTCGCGATCGTGCTGGGCGCGATCTACCTGGGTCTGCTGCTGAGCCGGCTGATGTTCCACCCCACCGCATTCCGGGTCCCGACCACCAGCGCGATCTTCTCCACCGCCGTGTTGTTCGTCGTCGCGGTCGGCTACCTCACCGCGTGCTGGGCGGTATCGGGTTGCACCGTGGGGTCGGTGACCATGGGTCTGCGGGTGACGGGCCGGCGCGGGGGACGGGTGTCGCCCGCGGTGGCGTTGCTTCGGGCGGTGGCGTATGTGCTGCTTCCGGTCGGGCTGCTGTGGGTGGCTGTCGACCGGCGCCGGCGATCGTTGCAGGACATCGCCTTCGGCACTCGGGTCGTCTACACGCGGCTGTCGCCTTAGCGAGCCGCCGCCGTGCTAGCGTGTCTGTAACGATCCTTACAGACACGGAGTACCGGTGACCGCACCGCAGACCAAACGCCAACAGCAGGGTGAGAACTCCCGCGAGCAGATCCTCGACGCGGCCGAACGGCTGATGGCCGGCCAGGGCTACGCGGCCACCTCGATCAGCCACATCCGCAAGGAGTGCGGGCTGCCGGCCAGCTCCATCTACTGGCACTTCGGTTCGAAAGAGGGCGTGCTGGCCGCCGT
>JAHFVC010000348.1 GCA_023264765.1 Mycobacterium sp.
CAGTTGCGGCGCAGGGTCTCGACCTGGGTGCGCGACACGGGGTCGGCGATCGGCTTGTCGATGTCGACGGTCGGCACGTTGTGGTCCTCGGTGGCGATCGTCAGGTCCGGCCGGCGCACCGGGCGTCCGGCCAGCCGCAGACCGTCGAACGCCTGCGGGCTGGTGACTTCGTGCACCAGATGGCGGTCGATGTAGATGAGGTCGGGCTCCTTGGCCGCGCCCTCACCGGCACCGGGCACCACAATGTGGTCGTCCCAGACCTTTTCGGCCAGGGTCTTCGGCCTGTGCGCCGTCTTGCTGCTCTGCTCCATGGCAATCTCTATTCGTGTTGGGGCGTCCTGCCGTGACGGGCTGGCTATCTCACGATACGGAACGCTAGTATCTCCCTATGAGACAGGATAGCGGTATCGGCGTCCTCGACAAAGCGGTGGGCGTGCTGCACACTGTGGCCGAATCGCCCTGCGGCCTGGCCGAACTGTGTGAGCGCACCGGACTGCCGCGCGCCACCGCGCATCGCCTGGCCGCGGGCCTCGAAGTACACCGCCTGCTGGCCCGCGACCCCGAAGGCCGCTGGCGGCTGGGACCGGCGCTGACCGAGCTCGCAGGGCACGTCAACGACCCGCTGGTGGCCGCGGGTGCAGCGATCCTGCCCCGCCTGCGCGAGATCACCGGGGAGAGCGTGCAACTGTATCGACGCGAGGGCACCGCCCGGGTGTGTGTGGCCGCGCTGGAACCGCCGGCCGGCCTGCGTGACACGGTGCCGATCGGCACCCGCCTGCCGATGACCGCGGGTTCCGGAGCCAAAGTCCTGCTGGCATTCAGCGATGCGGCCACCCAGCAGGCGGTGCTGCCGTCCGCGAAGTTCACCGAGCGCACGCTCGCCGAGGTCCGCAAGCGAGGCTGGGCGCAGAGCGCGGCCGAACGTGAACCCGGCGTCGCCAGCGTGTCCGCGCCCGTCCGTGACGGCCGCGGTGCGGTGATCGCCGCGGTGTCGGTGTCGGGTCCGATCGACCGGATGGGGCGCCGCCCGGGGGCGCGCTGGGCGGCCGATCTGCTGGCGGCATCCGAGGCGTTGACCCGCCGGCTCTGACGGCTCCTTGACTTGGCAATTTCCGACCTCCGGGGACGCTGTGAACCGGGTCCGTTCCTGCGCAGACGTAGCAAACATGTGATTGGCTTTGGTATTGCTTGAGACAAGGCCGCCCAGGTCGGCCGAGGAGGTACCACGGCTTCACAGTCACCCCAGTGGCTGGCCACCGCACGCTTGTTGCGGCGGGCCGGGTTCGGCGCGTCCGGCCATCAGATCGACGCGGTCGTCGGCCAGGACTGGTCGGCTTATCTCGACGGGGCGCTCGGCATGGACCCCGCGACCGACCCGGGCACCCTGGCGACTCCCATACCCACACCGGTCACCCCACCCATCCCGCCCGACTCCGCCCCCGAACCGGTACGCACGGCGTTCATCAAGGAGATGAACACCCAGATGTTGGATCTGGGCGCGTGGTGGACGCGGCGGATGGCCGCCGTGCAGCAGCCCATCCACGAGAAGCTGACGCTGGTCTGGCACAACCACTTCGCCACCTCGGCCGAGAAAGTGCTTGCCGCCGAACTGATGGCAGCGCAGAACCAGAAGCTGCGCGCACTCAAGCTCGGCGATTTCCGGGACCTGGCCTACGCGATGCTGACCGACGCGGCGATGTCGCTCTGGTTGGACGGCGTGCGCAACACCAAAGCGGCCCCGAACGAGAACCTCTCCCGGGAATTCATGGAGCTGTTCACGTTGGGCCACAACAACGGCTACACCGAGGCCGACGTGAAGGAAGGCGCCCGCGCACTCACCGGCCGCTTCGTCATCCCCGGTGCGCAGACCGTCGTCGCACCGGAACAACATGACACCGCTGCGAAAACGGTGTTCGGCGTCACCGGAAACCACGACGACACCGCCTTCTGCGACATCGTGCTCAGCCAGCCGGGTTCACCGGGGTTCGTGGCGGGCAAGCTCTGGCGCCTGCTGGCCGCCGATAGTCCTGCCGCGCCGGACGTCCTGGCCCGCCTCGTGACGGCCTACGGGCCGGACCGAAACCTGAAGGCACTGACGAAAGCCGTCTTCCTCGATCCGGCGTTCGGTGCCGCCGCGGGCACCATGGTCACCCAACCGATCGAGTGGCTCGTCGGGATACTGCGCGCACTCGCCGTGCCACTGGACGGAGCGGACGCCGTCGCGGGCACCAACGTGGTCCTCACCGTCATGGGCCAGCGCCCGTTTTTTCCGTACGACGTCGGCGGCTGGCCACGGGGTCAGGTGTGGCTGTCGAGCACCAGCACCGCGGCGCGGGTGTGGGCCGCGAACAAATTCGTGCCGATGGGTGACGTCTCGATCGTGGCCGATGCCGCGCCGGGTGACCGCATCGATGCCGCGGGCTACCTGCTGGGTATCGGTGCCTGGTCCGACAGCACGGTCGCAGCACTGAAATCGCTGCACGACGACCCGGTCCGGCTCGTCGCTGCTGCCGTCAACACACCCGAATACCTGACGTGCTAGCGAGATAACCGATGCCAGAGCTCAATCGCCGCAACTTCCTGATCGCCAGCGTGGGTGCCGCCGGCCTGCTCACCGGGGCGGCCGTCACCCTGCCGCATCTGCTCGACCACGCACAGCAGCGCCCACTCGCCAAGGACAGCGGTGTCCTGGTGATCGTCACCCTCTACGGCGGCAATGACGGGATCAACACCGTGATCCCGGTCAACGACAACGCCTATCACGACGCCCGCCGCGACCTGTCCTTTGCGCCGCACCAGACGCTCGACCTGGACGGGCACCTCAGCCTCAACCCCGCACTGACCGGACTCAAAGGAATCTGGGACAACAACGAGCTCGCGATCGTCCGCGGGGTCGGGTACCCCAAACAGGATCGCAGCCACTTCCGCTCGATGGACATCTGGCAGACCGCTTCCCCGGACGCACCCGTCTCGACGGGCTGGATCGGCCGCTGGCTCGACGCAGGAGGCGACGATCCACTCCGCGCGGTCAACATCGGGTCGGTGCTACCCCCGCTGGCCATCGGCGAGAAGCACGTCGCCACAGGTCTTTCCGTGCGGATCCCGCGGATCCCCGACGATGTCGCCGCCACGCTGGGCGCCTTGAGTACCGCGGACTCCGACGACACCGCCGCGATGGCGGCCGTACGGGCGAACTACCGCGACTGCGCCACAACCGATTCGACGTTCAGCAGCTTCACCAACGGCTCGTTGCCGGACGCCACCGACGATCCCGGCAAGCAACTGGCCGAGGATCTGGACCTGGTGGCCACATGTGTGCACTCGGGGGTGCCGACCCAGGTGTACATGGTGACCCTCGGCGGATTCGACACCCACGCCGACGAACGCGACGCCCATCAACACCTGCTGGCGGCGCTGGACGCAGCGCTGGCCCCGTTCCTCATGCAGATGCGGCGCAGCGCCCGTGGGCGCAACGTGGTCGTGATGGTGTACTCGGAGTTCGGCAGGCGCGTCGAGGCCAATGCCTCCCAAGGCACCGACCACGGCACCTCTGGCCCGGTGTTCATCGCGGGCCCGCACGTCAAGGGTGGCTTCTACGGCGACGAGCCGAGCCTGACCGACCTGGCCGAGGGCGACCTGAAGACGACGACCGATTTCCGTGATATCTATCACGAACTGCTGAGCCGCACACTGGCTTCGGATCCGGAGCCGTCGGTCGGGCCGGGCCGTAAGCCCGTCGGCTTCCTCTGACGAAAAAGTCCCGGGACCGCATGCAGTCCCGGGACTTTCCGTTGTACCCCCGATGGGATTCGAACCCACGCTACCGCCGTGAGAGGGCGGCGTCCTAGGCCGCTAGACGACGGGGGCTAGAACTTGATCCGGAGGGAAAGCATAGCCCAGGAGCTTGTGCTGACCTAATCACCGGATTGGCTGGGGTACCAGGACTCGAACCTAGAATGAGGGAATCAGAATCCCTAGTGTTGCCAATTACACCATACCCCATAGTATGCCCATCACCGCTGGTCACAGGCATAATCGGCTCGGATCACTCGGCGGGTTCACCCCGCAGTCATTTTCTGAGCCGACGAGCAGACTACCAAAGATTTCGCGGCCGTTTCACACGCCCTGCCCCACCCCACCCCGCACCGCACGCAACCTGGCCAGACTGCGCGACGCACCGAACAGTTCCATCGATTCGAACAGCGGCGGACTGACCGTCGCACCGGTGATCGCCACCCGGATCGGACCGAAGGCCTTCCTGGGCTTGAGCTCAAGGCCCTCCAAGAGGGCCGTCTTCAGCGCTTCTTCGATGTGCGGGGTCGTCCAGTCACTCACCGCTTCCAGAGCCGCCAGCGCAGCGTCCAGCACGGGCGCCGAATCCGGGCCGAGCTCCTTGGCAGCGGACTTATCGTCCAGCACGTAGGCGTCGTCGTTGAAGAACTTCACCAGATCCCAGGCGTCGCCGAGCACCACGATGCGGGTCTGCACCAGGGCCGCCGCTTCGGCGAACGCCGCGTCGTCGAGCGTGGTGTCGTGACCGTGCACCGCCAGGTACGCCGCCAGGCGGGCGGTGAAGTCCTGCGGTGTCAGCAGCCGGATGTGCTCGGCATTGATCGCGTCGGCCTTCTTCTGGTCGAACCGCGCCGGGTTGGAGTTCACGTCGGCGACGTCGAACGCGGCCACCATCTCGTCGAGGCTGAACACATCGTGGTCGTCGGCGATTCCCCAGCCCAGCAGCGCCAGGTAGTTGAGCAGGCCCTCCGGCAGGAAGCCGCGATCGCGGTGCAGGAACAGGTTGGACTGCGGATCACGTTTGGACAGCTTCTTGTTCCCATCGCCCAGAACACTTGGCAGATGGGCGAATTCGGGTACCCGCTCGGCGACGCCGATCCGGATGAGGGCGAGGTACAACGCGATCTGGCGGGGTGTCGAGGGCATGATGTCCTCACCGCGCAACACATGGGTGATCTTCATCAGCGCGTCGTCGACCGGATTGACCAAGGTGTACAGCGGATCTCCGCTGGCTCGGGTGATCGCGAAGTCCGGCACCGAACCAGCCGGAAAGCTCACCGGCCCGCGCACCAGGTCATTCCAGGACAGGTCCTCGTCGGGCATCCGCAACCGCAGCACGGGCCGACGACCTTCCGCCTGGAACGCGGCTCGCTGTTCTGCGGTCAGGTCACGGTCGTAGTTGTCGTATCCCAGTTTCGGATTGCGCCCCGCTGCAAGGTGCCTGGCCTCCACCTCCTCGGGGGTGGAGTACGCCTCGTACACCTCGCCGGCCGCAACCAGTTTGGCGATCACGTCGCGATACATGTCGGCCCGCTGGGACTGACGGTAGGGCTCGTGCGGGCCACCCACCTCGGGACCCTCGTCCCAGTCCAGCCCGAGCCAGCGCAACGCATCCAGGATCGCGTCGTAGCTCTCCTGGCTGTCGCGGGCCGCGTCGGTGTCCTCGATACGGAACACGAACGCACCGCCGGTATGCCGGGCATAGGCCCAGTTGAACAGCGCGGTGCGCACCAACCCGACGTGCGGGGTACCGGTCGGCGAAGGACAGAAACGTACCCGAACGGTCATGACTACTTTCCTTTTCGCACAACGGGATTGGTGAGGGTGCCGATTCCCTCGACGGTGATGCTGACGGTGTCGCCGTCCTCGATGGGACCGACGCCCTCCGGGGTGCCGGTCAGGATCAGGTCGCCCGGCAGCAGGGTCATCACCGCCGACACCCACTCGATGATCGCCCCGACGTCGTGCAGCAGCAGCGCGGTGTTGCTGTCCTGGCGCACCTTTCCGTTGACCTCCGTGCGAAGGTCCAGCCCCGACGGGTCGACGGCCGTCTCGATCCACGGGCCCACCGGGCAGAAGGTGTCATGTCCCTTGGCCCGCATCCACTGACCGTCCTGCTTCTGCTGATCGCGCGCCGAGACGTCATTGGCAATCGTGTAGCCGAGGATGTAATCGGCGGCCTTGGCGGCGGGCACGTCCTTGCACGGCCGTTCGATGACGGCAACCAGTTCGCCCTCGTGGTGCACCGGATTGGCGTCGGCGGGCAGTTGGATCGCCACGTTGGGCCCGATGATGGCCGTGTTCGGTTTGAGGAAGATCACCGGCGATTCGGGTGCTTCGCCGCCCATCTCGCGGGCGTGGGCCGCGTAGTTCTTGCCCATGCACACCACCTTGCTGGCCAGGATCGGCGCCAGCAGCCGCACGTCGGCCAGCGGCCAGCTACGGCCGGTGAATGTGGGATTGCGCGAGAGATACTGTTCGGCGATCTCGCGGCACACCGCATCGGAGTTCGGGTCGCCTTCGATGACTACGAAGGCGACGCCGTCGGGACTGGCGATTCGACCAAGACGCATCCGCCCAGCCTAGTGAGCGAACTGGGCCGCCAGAAACGGGGTGGAATCCGGCACCGAGGCCAGGACGGTGCCGGAATGATCCTCGTCCGGATAGATCTTGAGTGTCACATCCTGGCCGTTGGCCCGCAGCTGATCGTTGAGCGCGATCGACATGCTGGGCGGCACATCCCGGTCCTGCAGGCCGACGCCGAGGAAAATCGGCCGGTCGTAGCCGCTGGTCGGGGTGCCCATATAAGCATCGAGAGCCTCGGTGATCCCGGGCAGCGACGCCAACGGTGCGCGGAAGAAGTCCGGCGGCGTCAACCCGTCCAGCGCTTGGCCCAGCGCCGCCGTGCACAGCGTCTCGGCCTTGTCCGCCGCGGCGCGTCCGGCTGGGGTGAGCACGCTGTCGATACCCAGATCGGGGCGAGCCTCGCGCACACCGGCCAGGATGTAGGCCGTGTAACTGGCGGCGACGGGTCCGAGGCCGGGCGGCAGCGCCATGTCCGGGCCACCCTGCCCGACGATGGCCTCCACGTTGAACGGCGTGCCGGTAGCGACGACGCCGCGGTAGTCCAGCCCCGTGCCGCGGGTGAATTCGGTGGCCCAACGGGCACTGTTGACCGCCGCACCCCCGCCCTGGGACTGACCG
>JAHFVC010000070.1 GCA_023264765.1 Mycobacterium sp.
GGTGTACACGCATTTCGGGTTTCTGATGTGGCTGGCGGTGGCCACCTCGGCGTTATGTGTTGTGCTGTCCCGCCGCTCGGCCAGTGTCAAGGCGCTGTTGGAGACACGCAGACAGCTGGTGTCGGAGGCCATGGCTGCCGACGAGCGGCGTAACCGCGAGGTGGCCGAAAGCCTGCACGACGGTCCGCTGCAGAGCCTGCTGGCGGCCCGGATGGAACTCGACGAGATTCGGGAGCGGATGCCCGACCCGGCCCTGGACGCCGTGCACGCCACCCTGCAGGAGACCGCGGCGCTGTTGCGCTCCAGCGTCACCGAGTTGCACCCGCAGGTGCTGGCGCAGCTGGGGCTGACGGCCGGGGTGCGGGAGCTGGTGCGGCAGTTCGAGTCTCGCGGTCAATGTGACGTGGTGGCCGACTTGCAAGAGGTGGGCAAGCCGGAGTCGGAGGCGCTGATGTACCGGGCGGCGCGGGAGTTGCTCGTCAACATCGGCAAGCATGCACGCGCGACGGTGGTGACCATTCGGCTCGCCCGCGTCGGTGACCGGGTGGTGCTGACGGTGGCCGACGACGGCGTCGGGTTCGACCCGGCATCGCTGGCCGACCGAGTCGCGGCAGGCCATATCGGACTGGGGTCATTGCTGGTCAGGGTCGATGCGATGGGCGGCCAGATGGACGTCGACTCGTCATCCGGGCACGGGACGACGGTCACGGTGACCTCGCCTCTCATCGCCGAGCAGACATAGAGTCCTCGTCTTTTCGACGATTGAGCGTGACTCTGTGCCTGCTCGCGAGTCGTGCGTTGTGCTGATGGAGTGTCCGACGCCCTAACCGAATTGTTCACCGCGCACGGCGGGCTGGCGACAACCGCGCAACTGCTCAGTGTCATGACGCGGCAACAGCTCGATCGCCGGGTGTGCAAGGGCCTTCTGGTGAAGGTCTGGTACGGCGTATGTGCCCGCGATAGACCAGATCTGGCCACTCGTCTCACGGGGCTGAACAGGTTTCTCGGTTGTGAGGCCGTGGTGTGTATGGGTACCGCTGCTCGCCTGTACGGATTCGATGTGGAGAACACGTCGGCGATACACGTGCTCGATCCCGGTGTTCGCCTTCGCTCCAAAGTCGGACTGATAGTGCATCAACGAACAGGGGCTCCACTGCAAAGGGTGGATGGGCGACTCGCCACCGCGCCGGCATGGACGGCGGTGGAGGTCGCCCGTCGATTGCCCAGGCCTCGTGCGCTGGCGACTCTCGACGCGGCCCTACGCACGGGGACATGCACACCGGCGTGCCGAGTCCGCGATGGAGAGCGAGGCTCGCCTGGTGATGATCGACTACGGCGTTGCGCCGACCGACCTGCAGTACGAGATACGCGATCGGCGCGGTGAGTTATGGCGGATGGACTTCGCGTGGCCGGACCATCACCTCGCTGCCGAGTACGACAGTGACGCCTGGCATTCGCGCCCCGAGGAAGTCCGCAAAGACAAGAGGAAGCTGGCGGCCGTGCAGGAAACTGGATGGACCGTGATTCCGATCATCAGTTCGGATGTGCGGCGGCACCCGCAAATACTCGCCGAGCGGATCTCGGTGCATCTGGACAGGGCTCGGATGGCGGGCTGAAAATCGATCGCCGATTTCGTCGCCGAGCAGACATAGACTCCCGCAATCTCGTTCGCGGAAGCGGGATTCTGTGTCTGCTCGCGGCCCTCGCGGCTAGGCCGTGAGGCCGCGGGCGATCACGAGGCGCTGAATCTGGTTGGTGCCCTCGAAGATCTGGGTGATCTTGGCCTCGCGCATGTAGCGCTCGGGACGGAAGTCGCGGGTATAGCCGACCCCGCCGAAGACCTGCACGGCATCGGTGGTCACCTTCATCGCGGCATCGGTCGCGATCAGCTTGGCAACGCTGGCCTGCGTCGAGTACGGCAGCCCCCGATCGCGCCGCCGCGCCGCGTCCACATACGTGGCCCGCGCGCTGACCACCTCGGCGGCCATGGCGGCCAGCAGGAAGCCAAGTCCTTGATGGTCGATGATTTTGCGCCCGAACGTCGTTCGCTCGTTGGCGTAGCGCAGCGCCTCATCCAGCGCGGCCTGGGCGATGCCCACGGCCACCGCGGCGATACCCAGCCGGCCGGAATCCAACGCGGAGAAGGCGATCGGCAGGCCCTGTCCTTCGGCGCCGATCAATCGGTCCGCGTCGATGCGTGCATCGTCATAGAACGCCGACGTGGTCGGTACGGCGTGCAGACCCATCTTCTCCTCGGGCTTGCCGAAACTCAGACCATCCACGTCGCCGGGCACCAGGAAGCACGAGATCCCTTTCGAGCCCTTACCGGTGCGTGCGAACACCGTGTAGAAATCGGCTCTGCCGCCGTGGGTGATCCACGCCTTCGACCCGTTGAGCACATACTGGCCGCCATCGCGGACGGCCGCGCACTGCAGTGCCGCGGCGTCGGAGCCGGCCTGTGTCTCGGACAGGCTGTAGGCCCCGATCTGAGCGCCGGAGAGCATGCCCGGCAGCCAGCGCTGCTTCTGCTCATCGGTACCGAAGGCCAGCAGCGCGTGTGACGAGAGGCTGTGCACGCTGACCGCCACGCCGATCGCGGCCCACCGGGCGGCGATCTCCTCGAGCACCTGCAGGTACACCTCGTAGGGCTGGCCGCCGCCGCCCCACTCCTCGGGTTGCGGCAGGCTCAGCAGCCCGGCGGCGCCCAGTTGGGCGAAGACACCCTCGGGGTAGGTCTCGGCCCGCTCATGCGCGTCGACGATCGGGTCGAGCACCTTGTCGGAGATCTCGCGGGTCAGCGCGATCAGTTCATGCGCTTCGTCGGACGGCAGCAGGCGGTCTACAGGCACGGGGCACTTTCCCTAAAACAGTACTGATGACGGGTCCACAGTATCATTGTCAGAGTACTGGGAAAGCCGCTGCAGTACTATGGCGGGATGTCCGACCTGGCGGCTGACGGCTTCGCGACGCGTCGGCAGACCGCCTTGTTCGACGATCTGCTGGCCTTGTTCCTCGCGGAGGGTTTCAGTCACCTCACGCTCGACGAGATCGCGGCGCGGCTGCACTGCTCGAAGTCCACGCTCTACACGCTGGCCGCAGGCAAGGACGAGCTGGTCCGTCGCGTCACCGTGCACTTCTTCAAGCGCGCGACCAACGCCGTAGAGGCGACCCTGGGGCAGGCCCGAACCGAACGGATCTCGGCCTACCTCACGGCGGTCGGCGAGGAGTTGGCAGTCGCCTCCGACGTGTTCATGGCCGACCTCAATGCGTTCGCCCCCGCCCGCGAGGTCTACGAGGCGAACACCCGTGCCGCCGCGCAGCGCGTCCGCGAACTGATCGAGGAGGGCGTCGGCGACGGCGCCTACCGCGAGGTGCACGCCTCCTTCGCGGCCGACCTGATCGCCACGATGATGGTGCGTATCCAGCAGCGCGACGTCCGCACGGCGACGGGCCTGAGCGATGCCGAGGCCTATGCCGAACTGGCCACGCTGCTCACGAACGGACTGCGGGCCAGGCCGCTATAGCGCGGCGAGGATGTCGTTGACGCGGTCGCGGGCGTCGCCGAACAGCATCTGCGTGTTGTCCCGGAAGAACAGCGGGTTCTGCACCCCCGCGTATCCGGAGGCCATGGACCGCTTGAAGACGATGACGTTGTCGGCGTTCCACACGGTGAGCACCGGCATACCCGCGATCGGGCTGCCCGGGTCCTCCGACGCCGCCGGATTGACGGTGTCGTTGGCGCCGATGACGAGGACGACGGCGGTGTCCGGGAAGTCGTCGTTGATCTCGTCCATCTCCAGCACGATGTCGTAGGGCACCTTCGCCTCGGCCAGCAACACGTTCATGTGCCCGGGCAGCCGGCCGGCGACGGGGTGGATGCCGAAGCGGACATTGACCCCGCGCTCGCGCAGCTTGCGGGTCAGGTCGGCGACGCCGTACTGCGCCTGAGCCACGGCCATGCCGTAGCCCGGGGTGATGATGACCGAGTCGGCGGAGCCCAGCAGTTCGGCCGCACCCTCGGCGGTGATCTCGCGGTGCTCGCCGTAGTCCTTGTCCTCTGCGGGACCCGCCTCGATGCCGAAACCGCCCGCGATGACAGAGATGAACGACCGGTTCATCGCCTTGCACATGATGTAGGACAGGTACGCACCAGAGGAGCCGACCAGGGCGCCGGTGATGATCAACAGGTCGTTGGACAGCAGGAAGCCCGACGCGGCGGCCGCCCAGCCGGAGTAGCTGTTGAGCATCGAGACCACCACGGGCATGTCACCGCCACCGATGGAGGCCACCAGGTGCCAGCCCAGCAGCAGGGCCAGCACGGTCACCACGATGAGCAGCCACAGCGCGGGGGAGATGACGAACCACACGGTGAGGGCGAAGAACACGACCAGCGCGCCGACGTTGAGGAAGTTCTTGCCGGGCAGGGTGAGCGGATTGGATTTGATCCGCGCCGAGAGTTTGAGGTTGGCGACGATGGATCCGGTGAAGGTGACCGCGCCGATGAACACACCGACGAACACCTCGGCGGAGTGGATGCCGAGCAGCTGCTCGCCGGCCAGATGCGCGGCTTCGGCGCCGGCCGGGTCACCTTCGACGTGCAGGTAGCCGTTCCAGCCGACCAGGACCGCGGCCAGACCGACGAAGCTGTGCAGCAGGGCGATGAGTTCGGGCATGCCGGTCATCTCGACGACCTTGGCCCGCCACAACCCGATCGCGGCGCCGATGGCCATCGCGGCCACCAGCAGGCCCAGCCCGAGCGGCTCGATCTTGCGGTCCAGGGCCAGCGCAACGGTCGCGATCAACGCCACGGCCATGCCGGCCATACCGAAGGTGTTGCCCGCCTTGGACGTTTCGTGCTTGGACAGCCCGGCCAGCGCCAAGATGAACAGCAGGGCCGCAACGACGTACGCCGCCGTGGCGGCGGTTTCAACGGTGAACACGGTTAGCTCCTCGAGAACATCGCCAGCATGCGGCGTGTCACCGCGAAGCCACCGAAGACGTTGATGCTGGCAAGCAGGATGGCCGCAGCGGACAGCACGGTGACCGGTAGGTCACCGAGGCCGATCTGCAGCAGGGCACCGACGACGATGATGCCCGAGATGGCGTTGGTCACCGACATCAGCGGGGTGTGCAGCGCGTGGTGCACGTGGCCGATGACGTAGTAGCCGATGACGATGGCCAGTGCGAACACCGTCAGGTGCACCTGCAGGGCGACCGGTGAGATGGCGATCAACACGAACAGCACTGCGGCGGCGGCACCGGTGAGCCCGAGCCGGCGGCCGTTGGACATCGGTGCCTTGGCCTTGGGCGCCTCCACCGGGGCAGCGGCCGCCGCAGCGGGGGCTGCGGAGACCTGGACCGGTGGTGGGGGCCAGGTGGTTTCGCCGTCACGCACCACGGTCACCGAGCGCTGCACCACGTCCTCGAAATCCAGGACGAGTCGCCCGTCCTTCTCCGGGGTGACCAGCTTGAGCAGGTTGACCAGGTTGGTGCCGTAGAGCTGGGAGGCGGTGGCGGGCAGGCGACCGGCCAGGTCGGTGTAGCCGATGATGGTCACACCGTTGTCGGTGACGATCGCCTGGTCTTTGACCGCGCCTTCGACATTGCCGCCGTTGGCGGCGGCCATGTCGACGAGCACGCTGCCGGGTTTCATCGAGGCCACCATGTCGGCGGTGATGATGCGCGGTGCGGGCCGGCCGGGGATCAGCGCGGTGGTGATGATGATGTCGACGTCGGCGGCCAGTTCGGCGTACAGCGCGGCTTCGCGGGCCTTGTAGTCCTCGCCCATTTCTTTGGCGTAGCCGGTGGCCGATACCTCGGCTGCGGCCGGATCGACCGAGACATATTCCCCGCCCAGGGATTTGACCTGGTCGGCGACTTCGGGGCGGGGGTCGGTGGCCTTGACGATGGCGCCGAGGGCGCCGGCGGCGCCGATGGCGGCCAGGCCGGCCACGCCGGCGCCGACGACCAGCACCTTGGCCGGGGGGACTTTGCCGGCGGCGGTGACCTGACCGGTGAAGAACCGGCCGAAGGCGTGAGCGGCTTCGACGACGGCGCGGTAGCCGGCGATGTTGGCCATCGAGGACAGCACGTCGAGGGACTGGGCACGGGAGATGCGGGGGACGGCGTCCATGGCCAGCACGGTGATGGGACGGGCGGCCAGCTTCTCGACCAGTTCGGGTTTGAGTGCGGGAGAGATCAACGAGACGAGGGTCGCTCCGTCGCGCAGCAGCCCGATCTCGGCGTCGGTCGGCGCGTTGACCTTGAGTACCACGTCGGCATTCAGCGCCTCTTCGGGACTGCCGATCTGCGCGCCGGCCTCTACGTAGGCGGTGTCGGCGAAGCTGGACGCCGCGCCGGCGCCGGATTCGACGACGACGGAGTAGCCGAGCTTGAGGATCTGGCCGACGGTTTGCGGCGTGGCGGCGACGCGGGTCTCACCTGCTTGAGACTCGTGCGGTATCCCGATGATCATCGGAAGAGTCTCGCATCCGGCATGTCGTTTGGCGCGGCCCCCCCTTGAACGGTGAACGAATGTTCACAGCCAATCGCGCCTCTTGAACGATACGTACAGCAGAATCACCAAGATCACGATCAGCGCGGAACTGGCGACGAAGCCGACGGTGGTGTTGATCCCCGGATATTCGACGTTCTGGCCGTAAAAGCCGGTGATGGCCGTCGGCACAGCGATGATCGCCGCCCAACTGGTCAGCTTCTTCATCACGGTGTTCAGCCGGGCGTCCTGCAACGACAGGTTGGTCTCGAACACCGTCGTGACCATGTCGCGCAGCGATTCGGTCCACTCCGAGGCCCGCAGCACGTGGTCATACAGGTCGGCGTAGAGCGGATCCAGTTCGGGGGACGTCTTGCTGTCCAGCCTGCGGTGCTGGATGGTGCTCACCACTTCGCGCATGGGCAGCACCACCCGGCGTAGCTGGACCAGATCCTTACGCATCCGGAACGTGCGCCGCTGCAGCCCTTTGCGCGGGCCGTCCTCGTCGAACAGTTCGTCCTCAAGGGACTCGATGGCGTCGTCGAGCGCCTGGACGGCCTCGAAATGGCCGTCGACGACGACGTCGAGCAACCCGTGCACCAGGGCACCGGTCCCGTGTTCCTGTCCGCCGAGCTCGTCGAAGCGGCGCGACACCTCGCCGATGTCGAAGTCGCCGGCGCCCGCCGGTCCGACCGCGGGCAGCCGCACGGTGATCAGCCCGCGCGGCAGGACGAACGCCGAGATCCGGTGCTTGACCAGGGTTGCGGTGCTGTCGTCGTCGGGGTCCACCGTGTCCACGGCATACACCGTGAAGAAGGTGTGGGTGTGATAGACCGACGCCTTCGTGCGTTCCATCGGCGCCATCGCGTCCTCGACGGCCCACACGTTGAGCCCGAGTTCGTCGGCCAGCCGGCGCAGCGACTCATGGTCGGGGTTGTAGATGTCGGCCCACACGAGGGTGTCGTCGGAGGCCAGGCAATCCGAGATCTTGTCGAACGCGAAACCGTCCACCGGCTTGCCGTCCCGCCAGATCCGGCCCTGCACATCGGTCACGCCGGCCCCACCAGATTTCCCTGCCTGACGTTCTCCCGGCAGGTGGCGCGGTCCTGATGGGTCTCGGTGACGCACACCTGGACCTGCTGCTCGATGCCAGGCGGGTAGACCTGGTCGGTCGCCGCGGGAGTGGCGGTCGGCGCGGGGACGGTGCCGGAATAGATGGACCACATGGTGTCCCCGGTGCTCGGCAGCCTGGCGCAGTACGCCTTCTCGCCGGTGCTGCTCTGCCCGGCCGCGCCGAGGGTGGCGCAGTCGGCACCGATGAGCACCACGGGCACACTGGGAGAATTCGCCTGCGGGCGTTCGGGTTCGCGTTCACCGAGGAAGTAGGCCGCCGCCGCGACGCCGACCGCCGCCACCACGGCCACGAGCGCGATCGCCTGGGTGCGGCGACGGTTGGACTTGGGCTTGCGGTACACCCGGGCGGGCATGGTGAGCCCGACGGGGCCGTCGATGCTGGCGCCCATTGCGGCGGCGAACTCGGCGCAACTGCCGAAACGGTCGTTGGGTGATTTCGCGAGCGCCCGCGACAGCACCGGATCCAGATCCGCGAGTTCCGGTCTGCGGCCGGCGATCTGGGGCGGCGGGGCGGTGATGTGCTGGCTGATGACCGCTGCCGGGTTGTCGTGCAGATACGGTGGCGTACCCGTGAGCAGCTCGAAAGCCGTAGCGGCCAAGGAGTATTGGTCGGCCCGACCGTCGACGCTTTCGCCCATCAGTTGCTCCGGCGCCGCATAGGCGACGGTGCCGACGGTCATGCTGGTCGCGGTCAGTCGGGTGGTTTCACCCATCCGCCGGGCGATCCCGAAGTCCGCGAGCAGCACCCGGGGCCATTCGGCGCCGGTGTCGGTGAGCAGGATGTTGGCCGGCTTGATGTCGCGGTGCAGCAGTTTGCGCTCGTGCGCGTAGTCCAGCGCGTCTGCGACGGCCGTGATGATGTGCACCACTTCGGCGGCGGGCAGGGCGCCGCGCTTGCGCAGCAACTCGCCGGCGTCGGTGCCGTCGACGTACTCCATCGAGATCCACAGCTGCCCGTCGTGTTCGCCGCGGTCGTACACGCGAACGATGCTGGGGTGCATCAGATCGGCTGCGAAGTCGGCTTCCCGGTCGAAACGGGCCTGGTATTCGGTGTCGGCGCTGACGTCTTTGCGCAGCACCTTGATGGCGTCTTGGCGCGGCAGTCGCGGATGGCCGGCCAGGTACACCTCACCCATGCCACCCGCTCCGAGCAGACGCACGACGGTGTAGCCGGCGAACCGCTCACCGGGGGCTATCGACAACGTCGCCTCCTACCGTGCTCGTCCATTGTTGCCCACCACAACACAGACTCCCGCATCTGTGGCGCAGATGCGGGAGTCTGTGAAGGGTTCGTCAGCCGAGTTCGGTCAGGTACCCGGGGCAGTAGGCGCTGACGGATTCGACGACGAAGACCGCGGCCTGGTGGATGGACAGGTCGGAGTTGTTCACGATGTCGTGTCCGACGCTCGTCGCGGGCTGCCCGCCGGCGATCGAGGTGCACACCAGGTGCGCATCGGAGATGGCGGCGCGGGCCGAGTCGAACGCGATGCCCTCGGCGTCGATGTTCGTCAGGAACTCGTCATCGACCGACGATGCCGAAGCGGTGGTCGCGCCGGCGAAGGCGGCCAGGCCGAGAGCGGCGACGGTCAGAGCGGTGGTGGCGATGCGGGCGAACATGTCGGGAGCTCTCCTGGGGATCTGTCGGTCTCGCTGTCTGCGAGCTGTGAACAGCCTCCGATCAGGGGCTTGGCGGAAACTTGGCGAATTCTTGGGGCTCGTCCGGCCGCTTAAAACTCGCTGTGAGCGCAGCTCTTCACCTTCCGTTCACCCGCCCGTATAAAGGGGCGGCGTGTACCCGACATCACCGAACTGCTGTCGCTGAAGCGCTTCGTCGATTCGCTTTGGTTGAACAGGAAGTCCAGGTAACCCGTGTCGGTCTTTGTCGATATCACCCCGGATGAGGCGGTCGGCCCGGCGCCGGTGTCCTCCGGTGGATCAGGGAAATGGCGCGCGGTCCTGACCCGCGCCGGGTTGCCGCTGTTGTCGGTACTGGTGTTCTTCGCGGTGTGGCAGGTCGTCGCGACCGCAGGAATCTGGAACCAGACCTTCGTGCCGTACCCGAGCACGGTGTGGCGAGCCTTCATCGATGTCTCCACCACCCATGACGGCACCCGCGGGTACGCGGGCTATCTGTTGTGGGAGCACCTCTACATGACGCTGCGCCGGGTGTTTGCCGGCGTCGTCATCGGTGTGGTGCTCGGTGTCCTGCTGGGTCTGGTGATGGGTTCGGTCGGCTGGCTGCGCAGCGTGCTGGAGCCGTGGTTGACGTTCCTGCGGGCACTGCCGCCGCTGGCGTATTTCTTCCTGTTGGTGATCTGGCTCGGTATCGACGAGGCCCCGAAGGTGACCTTGCTGGCGCTGGCCGCGCTGCCGCCCGCCGCGGTCGCCACCACCGCGGCCGTCGTCGCCGCGCCGGTGGGCCTGCAGGAGGCTGCCCGCGCGCTGGGCGCCACCCGCATCCAGGTGATCAGGGACGTGGTGGTGCCCTCGGCGCTGCCCGAGACCTTCACCGGAATCCGGCTGGCGGTCGGGATGGCGTACTCCTCGGTGGTGGCCGCCGAACTGTTCAACGGCATCCCCGGCATCGGCGGATTGGTCAAGGACGCAAGCAATTACAACAACACCCCGGTCGTGCTGGTCGGGATCTTCGCCATCGGGATCTCAGGTCTGGTCATCGACGGCGTTCTGCGGGCTGCCGAACGGCGGGCCGTTCCCTGGAGAGGAAAAATATGAGAATCAAGTCGTTGCTGGCAGTCGCTGCGGCGGGCATGGTCGCCCTGTCCGGCTGCTCGGTGGACCACTCCGGGCAGGACGCCGCCAAGCCGACCATTCGCCTTGCCTACCAGTCGTTCCCGAGTGGGGATCTGATCGTCAAGAACAACAAGTGGCTCGAAGAGGCGCTGCCGGACTACAACATCAAGTGGACGAAGTTCGACTCGGGTGCCGACGTCAACACCGCGTTCATCGCCAAGGAAATCGATTTCGGCGCCATCGGTTCCAGCCCGGTAGCGCGCGGCCTGTCCGCACCGCTGAACATCCCCTACAAGGTCGCCTTCGTGCTGGACGTGGCCGGTGACAACGAGGCCCTGGTTGCGCGCAACGACACCGGGATCAACACCATCGCCGACCTCAAGGGCAAGCGTGTCGCCACCCCGTTCGCGTCCACCGCGCACTACAGCCTGTTGGCGGCGCTGGCGCAGAACGGCTTGAGCCCGGCGGATGTCCAGCTGATCGACCTGCAGCCGCAGGCCATTCTGGCGGCGTGGGACCGCGGCGACATCGCGGCCGCCTACACCTGGCTGCCCACCCTCGATCAGCTGCGCAAGACGGGCAAGGACCTGATCACCAGCCGTCAGCTGGCCAAGGACGGCAAGCCCACCCTCGACCTGGGCGTGGTGTCCGGCGAGTTCGCCAGTGCGCACCCGGATGTGGTGGATGTGTGGCGTCAACAGGAGGCTCGCGCGCTCAACGTCATCAAGGACGATCCGGCGGCCGCCGCGAAAGCGATCGCCTCCGAGATCGGCCTCACCCCGGAAGACGTTGCGGGACAGCTGAAGCAGGGCGTGTACCTGACCCCGCAGGAGCTCACCTCGGAGCAGTGGCTGGGTACCGACGGCAAGCCGGGCAACATCGCGGCGAACCTGGAGAGCGCGTCGCAGTTCCTGGCAGCGCAGAAGCAGATCCCGGCGGCGGCGCCGTTGCAGACCTTCCAGGACGCCATCTATACGAAGGGACTGCCGGATGTCCTCGACAAAAAGTGACCCGTCCGGGCGGCTGCTGATCAAGAATGTCGAGCACCGTTACGGAAAGGGCTCCGACGCGGTCACCGCATTGGGACCGGTCAACCTCGACGTCGACCCCGGCGCCTTCCTGGTACTGGTCGGCGCATCGGGCTGCGGAAAGAGCACCCTGCTGCGGCTGATCGCCGGATTCGAATCGCCCAGCGAGGGCGACGTCCAGGTGGCCGGAACATCGCCGACGCCCGGCGTCACCTCCGGTGTGGTGTTCCAGCAGCCGAGGCTGTTCCCGTGGCGCACCGTCGGCGGCAACGTCGACCTCGCGCTCAAATACGCCAAGGTGCCGCGGGACCGCCGGGCCGAACGGCGCGAGCAGCTGCTGGAACGGGTCGGGCTCGAGGGCACCGGCGATCGCAAGATCTGGGAGATCAGCGGCGGGCAGCAGCAGCGCGTGGCGATCGCCCGGGCGCTGGCCGCCGAGACACCGCTGTTCCTGCTCGACGAACCGTTCGCGGCGCTGGACGCGCTGACCCGGGAGCGGTTGCAGGAGGACGTCCGCGAGGTCAGCGCGGAAACGGGTCGCACCACGGTGTTCGTCACGCACAGCGCCGACGAGGCCGCGTTCCTCGGTTCGCGGATCGTGGTGCTGACGCGGCGCCCGGGCAAGATCGCGCTGGACCTGTCCTCCGAGCTGCCCCGCACCGGCGTCGGGGCGACGGAGCTTCGGCGGTCCCCGGAGTTCCTGAAACTCAAGGACGAGGTCAGCGAGGCGGTCAAGGCCGCCGCGGCCTAATGATGTCGTGACACAAAAAGGCACCCGCCTCGGCGGGTGCCTTTTTGTTGCGTGAGTTACACCGGGGGATATGCCGGCGGCGGATACACGCCGCGCAGGCCCCAGGCCAGCCAACTGAAGAAGAACTCACCCTCGTCGCTGATGTCGTAATCCGGATTCGGGTCCATCGATGCCTCCCCAGCATGACTATTGCTTTTGCAAAGTCTAACGCGATTGTGCCAGGCGGCGACACCGGATCGGGGCGATTGCCTAGACTGGCCAACCAGTTGATTGGTTTCCGGTTCGCCGGGTTTGCAGATAGCGAGTTGTCATGTCCACGGAGTCGAGTGGGGCGCCCAATGGGGCGTCCACCACCAACGGGTCGTCCCGGCGGGAAGAGCTGTTGGCCGTCGCCGCCAAACTCTTCGCCGCTCGCGGGTACCACGGCACCCGGATGGACGACGTCGCCGACGCCGTCGGCTTGAACAAGGCCACCGTCTATCACTACTACGCCAGCAAGTCGCTGATCCTCTGGGACATCTACAAGCGCACGGCGGACTTCACCGTGGACGCGCTGCACGACGACCCGACCGCGCCCGCCCGCGAGACCATCTACCACTTCACCCGCCGGTTGCTCACCGGGATCGCCAACGACCTGGAGGCGGCCGCGGTCTACTTCCAGGAGGGCCCCTACATCAGTGAGTGGTTCACCGAGGAACAGGTGGACTACATCCGCAAGGCCGAAGCCACCGTCTACGAGCACGTGCGCGACGTGATGGACCGGGGGATCGCCAGCGGCGAGTTCTACGACTGCGACTCGCATGTGCTGGCGCTTGGCTACATCGGGATGACGCTGGGCGCCTACCGCTGGCTGCGTCCCCATGGCCGCCGCACCGCCCAGGAGATCGCGGTCGAATTCAGCACCGCACTACTGCGCGGGCTGATCCGCGACGAGACCGTACGCAACGACGAACCCCTGGGCGGAGCAGGCAATGAGTGATCTGTTCCGCCTCGACGGCAAGGTCGCCGTGGTCACCGGCGGCGGCCGCGGCATCGGCGTGATGATCGCCCGCGGACTGCTGGAAGCGGGTGCGGCCAAGGTGTACCTGGCGGCGCGCAAGGCGGCCGAGCTCGATGCGGCGGTGGCCGAGCTGTCCCCGCTGGGCGCAGTGGAGGGCATCCCCGCCGATCTGGGTACCACCGAGGGCGTGCAGGCACTGGCCGACGCGGTGGCCTACCGCGAGGAGGCCGTGCACGTCCTGTTCAACAACGCGGGGGCCGCGTGGGGTGCACCGTTCGAGGACTTCCCGGAATCCGGCTTCGACAAGGTCTTCGACGTCAACGTGAAGGGGGTGTTCCTGTTGACGCGTGCGCTCGTGCCGCTGCTGACGGCCGGCGCCACCGACGACGACCCGGCCCGCGTGATCAACACCGGCAGCATCGACGGCTTCCTGGTACCCGAGAAGGGCCGGGACAACTTCTCCTACAGTGCCAGCAAGGCGGCGGTGCACATGCTGACGAAGCACCTCGCCGGGGAGCTGGCCCCCAAGATCTTGGTGAATGCCATTGCGCCGGGCCTGTTTCCGTCCCGGATGACGAAGGTGCTGCTGTCCGCGGGCGAGGACGCCGTCGGGTCGTTGCTCCCGCTCGGGCGGGTCGGGCAGGCCGACGACATGGCCGGCATCGGCGTGTTCCTGGCAAGCCGCGCCAGCAGCTACATCACCGGCGCGGTGATTCCCGTCGACGGTGGGGTGAGCACGATCAGATGAAGTCGACCATTCTGTCGCGGCGCGACCTGGATTTCCTGCTCTACGAATGGCTTCGGGTCGAAGACCTGACCGCCCAACCCCGCTTCGCCGAGCATTCCCGGGAGACGTTCGATGGGGTGCTCGAGTTGTGCGAGCAACTGGCCGAACGCTACTTCGCCCCCCACAACAAGCTCAGTGACGCCCACGAACCCACCTTCGACGGCACCACGGTGACCGTCATCCCGGAGGTCGGCGAGGCGCTGCAGGCGTTCGCGAAGGCAGATCTGCTCGGGATGGGTTTCGACGCCGAACTGGGTGGGGCCCAACTGCCTGCCACCGTCGCGCAGGCCGGGTTCGCGTGGATCTCGGCAGCCAATGTCAGTACCTCGGGCTATCTGATGCTGACCATCGCCAACGCGAACCTGATCGCCAAGTTCGGTAGCCCCGAACAGATTTCCACCTGGGTCAAGCCGATGCTGGCCGGCAGGTTCACCGGCACCATGGCGCTCTCGGAGACCCAGGCCGGGTCGTCGCTGGCCGATATCACCACCCGGGCCGAACCCCAGGATGACGGCAGCTACCGGGTTTCGGGCACCAAGATGTGGATCTCGGGCGCCGAACACGAACTCAGCGACAACATCGTCAACCTGGTGCTGGCCAAGATCCCGGGCGGACCGGCAGGCACCAAGGGCATCTCGCTGTTCATCGTGCCCAAGTTCTTGGCCGACGGGACGCGCAATCAGGTGGCGATCTCCGGGCTCAATCACAAGATGGGGCAGCGCGGGATCACCAACACCGTCCTCAATTTCGACGGTGCCACCGGCTATCTGGTGGGCGAGCCGCACCGCGGCCTGGTCTACATGTTCCACATGATGAACGAGGCCCGCCTCGGTGTCGGCATGGGCGCGGTGTCGCTCGGCTATACCGGCTACCTGAAATCGCTGGAATATGCCCGCGAACGTCCGCAGGGCCGGCTGGTCAAGGATCCGTCGGCGCCGCAGGTGCCCATCATCGCGCACGCGGATGTGAAGCGGATGTTGTTGGCGCAGAAGGCGTATGTGGAAGGCGCGTTGGGTCTGGCGCTGTATTGCGCCAAGCTGGTCGACATCGGGGACACCGATCTGCTGGACATCCTGACCCCGGTGGCCAAGAGCTGGCCGTCGCAGTGGTGTCTGGAAGCGAACAGCCTCGCCATCCAGGTGCTCGGAGGTTACGGCTACACCCGCGAATACGACGTCGAACAGCATTACCGGGACAACCGGCTGAACCCGATCCATGAGGGCACGCACGGAATTCAGAGTCTGGACCTGTTGGGGCGCAAGGTGACCCAGCGCGGGGGTGCCGGCCTGGCGGCGCTGGGGGAGCGGATAGCGGCGACGGTCGCGGCCGCGGGTGGGCACGAATTCGGGGTGGCGCTCAACGCCGCCTGGCAGCGCCTGGCCGAGGTGACGGCCGGCATGTTCGCCGACGGTGACGTGGAGGCCGCGATGGCCAACAGCGCGGTGTACCTGGAAGCCTTCGGGCACATCGTCGTCGCGTGGATCTGGCTGGAGCAGTTCCTGGCCGCGGGTGATCAGGCCGGCGACTTCTATGACGGCAAGCGCCAGGCGGCGCGGTTCTTCTTCCGTTACGAACTACCCAAGACCGCACCGCAATTGGATCTACTGGCCAGCCTGGACCGGACCACCCTGGAGATGGCCGCCGACTGGTTCTGACCCCTTTCTCGCCCGTTTGATCAAACGGGCGAGAAAGTGCGAGTGCATTCGGGCAGTTCGTCGATCTCGACGGGCGGCGGCGGCCGCTGTTGCAGACTGGATGCATGCCCGCTGAGATTGCGATCCATTTCTTCCTGGCGCTTGCCGTCATTCTCGGTGTTTGCCGACTGGTCGGCGCGGCGGCAGAGAGGCTCGGGCAGCCCCGGGTCGTGGGGGAGATGATCGCGGGCGTGGTGCTGGGCCCCTCGCTGCTGGGGCGGGTCGCGCCGGGCGTGCAGCACGACCTTTTCCCGTCCGGGACGGCGAACGTCGTGCTCTACACCGTGGCCCAGGTCGGCCTGGTGCTGTACATGTTCGTCGTCGGACTCAACTTCGACGTCAACCACGTCAAGCAGCGCTCTGGTACCGCGGCGGCCGTCTCGCTGGCGGGCATCGTGGCACCGCTCGCCCTCGGTGCGCTGGCCGCGGTGCCGTTACTCAGTGGTGGCGGATTCTTCGGACCGAATGTCACCCTCGGCATGGCGATGATGTTCACGGGCGCTTCCATCGCCATCACCGCCTTCCCGATGCTGGCCCGGATAATCTTCGAAAAGCGGCTGTCCGGAACATCTCTGGGCACTCTGGCGCTGGCCTGCGGTGCCACCGCCGACGCCATCTCCTGGTGCATTCTGGCCGTCGTGTTGGCGGTACACCGCGGCAGCGCAGCGACGGCCATTCTGGCGATCGGCGGCGGCCTGGTCTATACCGTGGTGCTGCTGACCATCGGACGGCGGGGCTTTCGGGCGTTCGGCACCAAGGCCGACGAAGACCGCGAGGTATCCGCGACCATGCTCAGCACGGTGCTGATCCTGCTGATGGGTTGCGCGTGGCTGACGGACGCCATCGGTATCTACGCCATCTTCGGGGCCTTCATCCTCGGGGCCGCCATGCCGTCCGGATTCTTCGCCGAGCGCTTGACCGGGATCATCGAGCCGCTCACCACCACTCTGCTGCTGCCGCTCTTCTTCGTCTACTCCGGGCTGAACACGCAGATCGGCCTGGTCAACACCCCGGCACTGTGGGCCATCACCTTGGGCATCCTCGTCGTCGCCGTCGTGGGCAAAGGTCTGGCGTGCACCGTGGCCGCGCGCTGGTGCAAGGTGCCGATGCGAGAAGCGGTCGCACTGGGCTCGCTGATGAACGCCCGCGGCCTGATCGAGCTCATCCTGCTCAACATCGGGCTGGAGGCCGGGATCATCACTCCCACGTTGTTCACCATCCTGGTGCTGGTCGCGGTCGTGACCACGCTCATGGCGTCGCCGATCTTCGAGTTTGCCTACGGCAGGTCACGCACCCCCACCAACTCGCAGAGACAACCGGTGCCCCGCGTGTAACCTGGCGAACACCGGGGAGGTGGAGCGGGTGGACGTCAAGGCGAAAGTTTCGAAGCTGGATGCCGCGTCGCGCGCAGCGCTCGCTCGCAAGATCCGGAGTCAGCTGACTCAGCAGGACGTTCCTGAAGCAGACCACGACGTGGTGCTCGCCGGGGATGGCGTCGCGGCGCTGACCCTGGCGCTGGAGCTCCGCAGGGCTCGCCCCGCGACGCGGATTCTGATCGTCCAGCCGAACGCGCACCCGGTTTCCGAAATCACCCACACCGTCGGTGAATCGACCGTCGAGGTGTCGGCGCACTACCTACGGGACAGGCTCGGACTGGGCGATCATCTGAGCACCGCTCAGATACGCAAAATGGGTCTGCGGATGTTCTTCTCGCGTGGTGCGAACACCGATATCGCAGGCCGGATGGAACTGGGTAGCTCGTCATTCGTACCGCAGGTGACCTACCAGATCGACCGCGGCAGACTGGAGAACGAGCTCAGCCGGCGCTGTCAGGCCGAAGGTGTCGAGTTCTTCCGCGGCCGGGTGCGGTCGGTGGAACTCGGGGGCGCCGGCAGCACCCATGTCGTATCGATCCAACAGGGCGACTGCGCCACCAGTGTCACGTCGAGATGGATCGTCGACGCGTCGGGCCGAAACCGGGCGCTGGCCAGGCAATTGGACCTCAAGCGGGTCAACGCCCACAACTGCAACGCCGCGTGGCTACGGGTCGCCACCGAAATCGACATCGGTCGCTGGAGTGATGATCCGGACTGGCAGCAGCGCCTCGTCGAAGGCGACCGGGCGATGTCGACCAATCATCTGATGGGGCGGGGTTATTGGGTGTGGCTCATCCGGCTGGCGTCAGGAGCCACCAGCGTCGGGATCGTGGCGGACCCCGCGTTTCACCGATTCGACGAATTCAACACGTTGGACAAGGCGAAGACGTGGCTGGCTGCGAATGAGCCGCAGTGCGCAGCGGTGCTGGCCGAGCATGAGCACCTCATCAGAGATTTCCACGTGATGAAGAAGTACAGCCACGGCGCGACGAAGGTCTTCGACGGATGCCGGCGATGGGGTCTCACCGGCGACGCCGGAGTCTTCCTGGATCCGCTGTACTCGTCGGGCCTCGACCTGGTGGCCATCGGCAACGGCCTGCTCGTCGACATGGTGACGCGGGACCTAGACGGTGAGGATGTCATCGCGCGGGCGCAGATCAGCGACACCCTGTTCCGCTCGCTCACCGACATGTGGCTCGCCGTGTATCAGGATCAGTACGCCCTGATGGGGACGCCGGCGGTGATGTCGGCCAAGGTCATCTGGGATGTGGCCTTCTACTGGGGATTCATCGGTCTGCTTTATGTCAACGACCGCTTCACTCACGTGGCCGACGAACCGGACTTCGTGCCGTACCTGGAAGGGCTGATCGCCCTGAGCAACCGCGTTCAGCGGTTCTTCCGCGAGTGGGCCGGCATCGAGAGCGATGAGACCGTAGCACCGTTCGTCGACCTGTACACCCCGTTGAACTTCATGGTCTCGCTGCATACCGCCATGCAGCCCACTGCTGACTTCATAGAGCAGTTCGACGCCAACGCCCGTTTGCTGCGTAGGGTTGCTGGGCAACTCGTCGACACCGTGCTGACGGAGAAATCCGCGCAGTTCGGCGACGATGCCGTGATGCGGCAAGTGCAAGTGTGGCAACGAGATCCGCTATTGCGAGAGCTTCGCGACATCTACCGGCACGCGCGGTCGGGAGAGCAGCTGAGCTCGGACTGGCTGGTGACACCCGCGCCGGCGTTGCCCTCCCGCTGAATTCGAACGTGGCCCCACCCATCCGCCGCCGGCCCCTGAAACGAATGACTCGAATGAGGGGGGTGCGATGACAGTGGGGAACTCCGACGGCGCCGCTGTGCGGGAGCCGTTGGCGATCGTCGGTATCGGATGCCGATTCCCCGGCGACAGCGACTCGGTACCCAGTTTCTGGAAGCTTCTGTGCGACGGGACCGACGCCACTCGGGTCGTTCCCGAAACGAGGTGGAATGCCGCGCGGTTCGCGGACCCCAATCCGGCCAAGATCGGGAAGATCGTCACGGGTCGCGGGGGATTCCTCAGCGAGATCGACCAGTTCGATGCCCAGTTCTTCGGTATCACGCCCCGAGAGGCGCACTCGATGGATCCACAGCAGCGACTGCTGCTGCGCGCCACTTGGGAGGCACTGGAAGACGGCGGGATTGCGGCCGACCGGCTGGCGGGCACCGACGTCGGAGTATTCGTCGGCGGATTCACCCTGGACTATCAGCTGTTGCAGAACCAAGGGCGGGCCAGCCGCTACCGCTTCAAGGCACACTCTGCCACCGGGATGATGATGACGATGCTGGCGAACCGCATCTCATTCGCCTTCGATCTACGCGGACCGAGCATGGCGGTAGACACCGCGTGTTCGAGTTCCCTTGTCGCGGTGCACCTCGCGGCGCAGAGCATTTGGACCGGCGAATGCGATCTCGCACTCGCCGGTGGCGTGAACATCATGATCGGCCCCAACACCGCGATCGCGGAGTCGCGAAGCGGATTCCTCAGTCCGGAAGGACGATCGAAGGCCTTCGACGACTCGGCGGACGGTTATGCGCGTGGCGAGGGCGGAGCGATGGTCGTCATCAAACCGCTCGCGCGGGCGTTGGCCGACGGTGACGACGTCTACGCCCAGATCCTTGGTACGGCGGTGTCCCAGGACGGCCATACCGGCGGCATCACCGTTCCCCGCGAGGAGGCGCAACACGCGGCTATCGTCACAGCGCTCAGGCGTTCGGGGGTGCGACCCGGCGATGTGGGTTACGTCGAAGCGCACGGAACCGGTACTCCCGTCGGTGATCCCATCGAGATGCGCGCGCTGTCGCGCGCTCTGGCGTCCGAACGGCCGCAGAGCCAACCGCTGGTGATCGGTTCGGTGAAGACCAATATTGGTCACCTGGAGGCAGGTGCCGGCGTCGCAGGTCTGATCAAGGCCGCATTGGTGCTCAAGCACGGGTTCATCCCGGCCAGTCTGCATTTCCAGGCGGCGAACTCCGATGTCTCGCTATCGGCACTCAAACTCGACGTGCCTGCCGTCGGCCGGCCGTTCCCCGACGGCGAGCGGCGCATCGCCGGGGTGAACTCGTTTGGGTTCGGCGGTACGAACGCGCATGTGGTGCTGGCCGAGCCGCCGCCGCCGGTGGCTGGACCGATCACGCCATCCGCGCGCCGGCCGCCGGTCACCGTGCTGCCGATCTCGGCGCGCAGCGAAGAAGCTCTTGTCGCCCTTGCCGGTCGGCTGGCCACCTACCTCGGTGACCGCCCGGAGACCACGCTGGCCGACCTCGGCTACACGCTGAGCCGAAGACGCACACACCTGAGTCACCGGCATACCCTGATTGCCGAGGACGTCGCCGAGGCGCGAGAACAGCTGCAGGCGCTCGCCGACGGTGGCGACATCGCGGTGGGCCGTACCGACACCGTCGTGCCCAAGGTGGTCTTCGTCTGTACCGGCATGGGGCCGCAATGGTGGGGCATGTGTCGAGGCCTTCTGGACCGCCTGCCGGTGTTCGCCGAGAGCATTGCCAGAAGTGATGCCGAACTGTCTCGCTATGCGGACTGGTCGTTGATCGAAGAACTGCGGCGGGATGAATCATGTTCCCGGATGGACGAAACCGAGATCGCCCAACCCGCGAACTTCGCCGTTCAGATCGCGCTGGCCGCGCAATTGGCGCACTTCGGGATAACGCCGGACGCCTTGATCGGGCACAGTGCCGGAGAAGTGGCCGCGCATCATCTCGCC
>JAHFVC010000349.1 GCA_023264765.1 Mycobacterium sp.
GCGGCTTGTTCGCCATCGCAGGCCACGACTACCTGCACCGCATCTCCCAGCTGGTGTTCTACGTCACCGTCCCGCTGGTCGCCGTGTTCAGCCTGGCCGTGCTGTTCGGACACGCCGGCGGCACCACCCCGTCCGCCGACGAACACGGGTTCGTCGCCTCCGGCTTCTTCACCGTGTTCGCGGTGTCCGCCGCCTACAACATCGCGCTGGCCCCAATCGTCTCCGACTACACCCGCTACCTGCCGGAGAAGACCTCGTCGCGCTCACTCATCGCGAGTGTCTATGTGGGCGCGGGCATTTCCGCGTTGTGGTTGATCGCGTTGGGTGCGTGGCTCTCGGCGCATTACGGCGCGCAGGACGCCCTGGTGGCCCTGCACGACGCCGGGGATCACGTGTTCAGTGGTTTCGGGGCCATCCTGGCGCTGGCGTCGGCGGCCACGCTGGTGGTCTGCACCGCGACCGCCGCCTACAGCGTCACGCTGCAGTTCCTCACCGGCGTCGACCTGGTCAAACGCCTCAAGCCCACCCGTGCCCTGCGCGTCACCGTGACCGCGGCCACCATCGTCATCTACCTCGTGGTGGCCCTGCCGTTCGGCGATCACGTGATCAACGCCGCCAGCAACGCGCTGTCGCTGATGCTGTTCCTGCTGGTGCCGTGGACGGCGGTCAACCTCACCGACTACTTCTTCGTCCGCCGCGGCGAGTACGCCATCACCGACCTGTTCACCCCGGACGGCGTCTACGGCGGCTGGTCCTGGCGCGGTATCGCCGCCTACTTTCTCGGCTTCGCCGCGATGATCCCGTTCGCCGTGCTGCCGTTCTTCACCGGCACGTTCGGAGCGCTGCTGGGCGGCATCGACGTCTCCTGGCTGGCGGGCCTGCTGGTCTCATCCGTCGCCTACTACGTGTTCAGCCGCAGCCTGGACCTCACCCACGAGCGCGCCGCCGTCGCCCGTAGCGACGACCGGCTGGACCACCACTGATGGCCGACCGCAGAAAGTTCCACCTCGGCTGGTTCGCCAACTTCTGCGTCGACGGCTGGAACGAACAGTGGGGTTCCACCGGCGGGCAGGACTGGTCCGGTGACTTCTACGTCGAACTGGTGCAGCACCTGGAACGCGCCAAGTTCGACTACCTGCTGCTCGAAGACAAGCTCATGGTGTCCGACGCCTACGGTGGCACCTACGAACGCGAACTCAAGCATGCGCTGCACTCACCCAAACACGATCCGGCGCCGCTGATCCCGTTGCTGGGCAATGTCACCCAACACCTGGGCCTGGTGGTGACACTGTCCTCGACGTTCTACCCGCCGTTCCTGCTGGCCCGGCTGACCAATACCCTCGACCATCTGACCGGCGGCCGGGTCGGGTGGAACATGGTCACCAGTGCCGAGGACCGCTCCGCGCAGAACTTCGGGCTGGACCACCTGCCCCGCCACGACGAGCGTTATGCCCGTGCCCACGAGTACGTGGACCTGGTTCGGGCCCTGTGGAATTCGTGGGAACCCGACGCCGTGGTCCGGGACCGCGAGACGAACACGTTCGTCGACCACACCAAGGTGCACACCGTCGACTTCGAGGGGCAGTACTACAAGAGCCGCGGCCCGCTCAACACCGTGCCGTCCCCGCAGTATCACCCGGTGCTGGCCCAGGCCGGCGGCTCCCCGCAGGGTAAGGACTTCGCCGCCAAATACGCCGACACCGTGGTGGGGACCGCCGCCGACCCTGAAGGCATGATCGCCTACCGCGACGACATCCGTTCCCGTGCAGTCGAATACGGCCGCAACCCGGACGACATCAAGGTGCTGTTCCTGATCACCCCGCATCTCGGCGACACCGACGAGGAAGCCTGGGCCAAGCTGAACCGGCTGGTGAACAACGAGTACTACCTGGAGAAGACGCTGGCCCACCTGGCCGCGATCGTCGAGATCGACTTCACGAAGTTCGACCTGGACCAGCCGCTGCCCGATGACCTGCAGACCAACGGCGAGAAAGGCTCACTGGAAGCCTTCTTGCAGCGCGGCAGCGGCAAGACCCTGCGAGAACTGACCGCGGCCTATCTGTCCACCGAGGACGCTCTGGTCGGCACGCCGGCGACGGTGGCCGACCGGCTGGAAGCCCTGATGGATCAGGTCGGGGGAGACGGCTTCCTGTTCACCGCCCCGGGGATGCGGCACACCCGCAAGTACGTGATCGAGGTGGTCGACGGCCTGGTGCCCGAACTACAGCGCCGCGGGTTGGTGCGAACCCACTACGAGCACACGCTATTCAAGGACAACCTGCGGTCGTTCTAGAAATCCGTTCCGCCGCTCACGCTTTCCCACGCGCTGATCTCCGCGGCGCGTGCGTCGGCGACATGCCGGTAGATGGCCAGCGCGTCGGTGCCGAGCAGCAGGAATCCGGGGGTCTCGGGGGCTTCGACCGCGGCGATGATCGCCGCCGCCTTCGCTGGGTCCCCGGCCTGGGTGCCGTGCATCGTGTCGTGCTCGATGCGCCGCTTGCCCGCTGTCTCAGCGTAGTCGGCGATCAGCGTCGCCGACTGGGTCAGCGAGCGGCCCGCGAAGTCAGTGCGGAAGGCGCCCGGCTCGACGATGGTCACCGAAATGCCCAGCGGGGCAAGCTCACCGCGCAGCGAACCACTGTGCCCCTCCATGGCCGATTTGACGGCGGAGTAGTAGCCGGAGCCGACCGGGGTGGCCTGCGCCCCGATCGAGGAGATGTTGACGATCGCCCCGGATCGTCGTGCCCGCATGCCGGGCAGCACCGCCTTGATGGTCGCCACCGTCCCGAAAGAAGTGCGTCTCGAACTGCGACGGCGAGCACCCGGTCCGGAGCGGCGGCGGCCAGATCCGCGACGCGGCTGACGTTGCGGGCGGTGACCACCGCGTTGTGGCCGGCGGCGATGACCGCCTCGGCGAGGGCACGTCCGATTCCGGTGGAGCAGCCGGTGATGAGCCAGGCCGACATGTGCGCCAGTATGCCGATGAACCCTGTGACCGTCTGACACCATGATCACGTGAAGAAGCGTTTGCTGATCCTGGTGGTGCTGGTGATCGTCGCGGTGGCGGCCGCACCGTGGGGGTTCCGGACCTTCGTCGAAGGAGACCCGGACCCGGCGCTGACGCTGGCCGCGGACGCCAAGCAGGCAACCACCGACATCGACGGCACCTGGATGGTCCAGCCCGGGTCACAGGCCGGCTACCGCGCCCAGCAGCGCCTGCTGTGGCAGCCCATCGACGTCAATGGCCGCACTTCCTCGGTGCTCGGCAGCGCTGAGGTGGACAAATCACGTTTGTTGTCAGCCGATTTCGTCGTCGATGCCGGATCGTTGGAGTCCGCGCACCACGGCCGCGACCAACGCTTCAGCGGCACCGACGTGATGGATTCCGCGAAATACCCGACCGCCGAGGTGGCCGTCACCGCGCCCGTCGACCTGTCCGCGGTCCCCGACAACGGCCGCTCGGTGGCCGTGGACGTGCCGCTGAAACTGACCCTGCACGGCGTCAGCAAGCAGGAAACCGCGCGTGCGAGCATCCAGCGCAACGGGGATCGGGTCGACGTGGCGGGATCCATCCCGATCACCTTCGCCGACTACCAGATCACCCCGCCCAAACTGCTGGCCGGTGTGCTGGAGATCCAGCCGGTCGCCACCATCGAGTTCTTGGTGCATCTGGCCAAGGGCTGACACCATCGCCACGTGAACATCTGCGTCTTCCTGTCCGCCGCCGACCTCGACGACCGCTACACCGTCCCCGCCCGGGAGTTCGCCCGTGCGCTCGGCGCCGCCGGGCACACGCTGGTGTGGGGCGGCTCGGACACCGGGCTGATGAAGGTCGTGGCCGACGGCGTGCAGGAGGCCGGCGGGCGGCTGGTCGGGGTGTCGGTGGAGCTGTTCCGTGGGGTGGCACGCCCCGGCGCCGACGAGATGGTGTTCGCCAAAGACCTGGCAGAGCGCAAAGCCGGGCTGTTGGCCCGCTCCGACGCGCTGGTGATCCTGCCCGGCGGGCTGGGCACCCTGGACGAGGCCACCGAGATCCTGGAACTGCGCAAGCACGGCCACCACACCAAGTCGGTGGTGCTGCTGAACACCGCGGGGTTCTACGACGGGCTGGTGATCCAGCTGCGCCGCATGGAACAGGACGGCTTCCTGCCGCTGCCGCTCGACGAGCTGATCTATGTCACCGCCGAACCGGCCGACGTCCTGACCTACTTGCAGCGTTAGAAGCGCAACCAGCCCCGCGAAGCCGGCTTGTGCCGATCCGCATACGGCCAGGGAGTGTGCCGCTCCGGCACCGACGCCGCCCGCACTTCCTTGAGCTGGCCGCGCAGGAACCGGCGGACGTCGTCGAGGTCGGGATCGGCCCAGCGGTTGACGGCTTCGATCGGATCGCCGGTCAGGTCGTAGAGCTCCCACTGATCGTCGAGCACGTCGCTGCGATAGCGCTCGCCGCCACGGCCGCTGAACGCGAGCTGGCGCACACCGGGTTCGGTCCAGGTGCCCGGATCGTCGAACGTGCGCACCAACTTCCACAGCCGACCGTCGTAGCGCTGCACCAGGCCCTCGAAGTTGCCGGCGACGTCCACCGGTACCCGAATGCGCAGCGGGGCAGGAGGATTGGTGACAGCGCCGATCGCCCGGGCCGCGGCCGAGGCGCCGGTGTCTCCTTCGAGCACGTTGTCACGGGTCATCAGGTAGACGGGCTGGTCTTCGTCGGCGGGTGCGCCGTCGACCACCGGCATCAGATTGCGGCCGGGTAGGGGATGCACCTCGCTGAACGTCTCGGCCAATGTCGCGGCGGTCGCTTCGACGTCGATGCCTGCCGCGCCGAGCAGCGTCGGCACCAGATCCACGTGGGATGTGGGGGCCGCCACGGTGCGGGCCTCGGTCGCGCCGGCGCCGATGCGGGCGATGACGAACGGCACCCGGGTGGCCTCGTCGTACAGGTTGAACCACTTCTGATGCAGGCCGCCGTGCGCACCCAGCAGGTCACCGTGATCAGACGTGCGCACCAGCACCGCATCGGTCGAGCCCTCGGTAATAGTGCGGCGCACCCGGTCCAGCGGGCCGTCGACCTCGGCGTGCAACCGGTAGTACAGGTCGCGGTACTCCTGCGCCTTGCGCCGGTAGGTGCGTTCGATCGCCCCGGCCGGACCGTACCCGGAGTAATACGCCTCCCGGAACGCGGCCTGCGCGGCCGGTTTGGTGCTCAGGTCCTCCTCGGCGGTCGGCGCTGCCGGCACCGGCGGCGGATCCAGCGGTGACGGTTCCAACGGTGAGCGCCGAGCCCACGCCGGAAACAGCACGATGTCATGAGGATTGACGAAACTGGCCACCAGTAGGAACGGCTTCAACGCCTCGGGATCGCCGTTGCGGCGACGCTCGTAGCGGTCCCGCAGCCACGTCACGATCCGGTCGGCGAACAGCCGGTCCCGGCGAAAGCCGCTGTTGGCCATCAACGCTCCGTGCGGTTCGGGACCCACCCAGCCGGAGAACCCGTACGGGCCCAGCGGGTCGGCGTCGAGGTACTGCTGGACGGCCGCGGGATCGACGATGCCGTCATCGTCGTTGGTGGCCAACGGTTTACCGGTCTTCGGGTCGGTCAGATCGGCGTGCGAGATATGCCATTTGCCGTCGTAGTGCGTGTCATACCCGGCGGCGCGGAACCAGTTGCCCAGTGTCGGCACCTCACCGGGGCGCAGCCAGCGCAACCGCGAATCGTCATAGCGTTTACCGATGCCGTCGGTCTGGGTCACGCCATGCAGATCCGGGTACTGCCCGGTGAACAACGTCGGCCGGCTCGGCACACACGCGAGTGACCCGGTGTAGTGCCGGCGAAAGTGCACGCCGTGCTCGTCGAACCAGCGCCACCCGGCCAGCGTGCGTTGCCGCCACTGCCGCAGATCCTCGGGCTCGTACGGCGGGGCGGCGCGTTCTTCGTCGGTCATCAGGATCACGACGTCGGGAGTCATATCCGAATCTCACACCCCGCGCCCAGTCTGGTGGGGGAGAATCGCCGCATGTCGACACCGCCGCCCGACGATCCGACCAGGCGTCTGCCTCAGCGGGCAGGAGCGCAGCGACCGGGGGATCAGTTCGGGCCGCCGCGCCCCGACGGTCCGACGCAGCGGATCCCGCGGGCCCGGGGCGAGCGAAGCGACGGGGGAAGATTTGAACCGCCTACCGAGCAGATCCGCAGGCAACCCGAGCCGGAGACGGAGAAGTTCGCCCGGCCGGCCCCGCCGCCCCCGCCACCGGCGGCCGCGAAGAAGCGGAACACGCAGACGATCGTGCTGGTCGCGGTGATCGTGGTGGCGCTGCTGGTCGGCGGTGCGGCCGGTGCCGAGCTGTACGCCCGGTACAAAGCCGCCGACCTGCTGTCCAGCATCACCGACTGCCTCGTCAAGGACGGCGCCGACGTGTCGTTCTCGGTGAGCCCGCCGTTTCTGTGGCAATACCTGTCCGGCGACTACACCAACATCTCGGTGGCCACCGACGGCAACCAGGTGCAGGAAGCCAAGGGGATGACCGCAGACGTCACCCTCAGCAAGATCGCACTCAAGGATTCTCCCGACTCCAAAGGCACCATCGGGTCGCTGGACGCCACGCTGTCCTGGACGTCGGAGGGCATCAAGGAAACGGTGGCACAGAACCTGCCCGTCGTCGGAAACCTGGTCACCGACGTGCACACCGACACCGGTGCGGGCACGTTGGTGTTGGAGGCCTCCGGCGGCACCACCGTCACCGCGCAACCCGTGGTCGCCGACGGCAAGCTCAACCTGAACGTCACCGACGTCACCGGGCCCTTCGCCAAGGACACCGTGCAGAGCGCACTCAACGACCTGACCACCAAGCTCAACGACAACTACCCGCTGGGCATCAAGGCCGACAGCGTGCAGGTGACCAGCACCGGGGTGGTCGGCAAGTTCTCCAGCCAGAACGCCACCTTCCCCACGGGTGCGAGCAATTCCTGCTTCGCC
>JAHFVC010000350.1:0-6221 GCA_023264765.1 Mycobacterium sp.
GGCGACCGCACCTTGGATCGCCGCGTCGAGGTCCGCGTCGTCGAACACCACGAAGGGCGCCTTGCCGCCGAGTTCGAGCTGGGTA
Source organism: Mycobacterium sp. (assembly GCA_023264765.1). Taxonomy (GTDB): domain Bacteria; phylum Actinomycetota; class Actinomycetes; order Mycobacteriales; family Mycobacteriaceae; genus Mycobacterium. Next base: position 86 of record JAHFVC010000350.1, read on the forward strand.
CGGTGCCCGTGCAGGGCTGCGGCCGCCATCACCTTGCGGCCCACCGCCGTCGACCCGGTGAACGTCACCACATCGACATCGCGGTGCCCGGCCAGCGCGGTCCCGACGTCGGCACCCGATCCGGTGACGACGTTGAGCACGCCGGCGGGCAGGCCGGCCTCGGCGGCGATGCGGGCCAGCGTGAGGGTGGTCAGCGGGGTGATCTCGGCGGGCTTGATGACCACGGCGCAGCCGGCCGCCAGTGCGGGGATGACTTTCCAGACCGCCATCTGCAGCGGATAGTTCCACGGCGTGATGGTGGCGACGACGCCGACGGCTTCCCGGCGGATGCTGGAGGTGTGGTCGGCGGAATACTCGGCGCTCGCCTTGCCTTCCAGATGCCTTGCCGCACCGGCGAAGAACGCCACATTGTCGACACTGCCGGGAACGTCGAACTCGGTCGCCAGGCGCACCGGCTTACCGCACTGGGCCACCTCCTCGGCGATGAACGTCGCGGCGTTGGCCTCCATCAGTTCGGCGAGCTTGGCGAGCACCCCGGACCGCTCGACCGGCGCGGCCTTGGCCCAGCCCGGTTGGGCGGCGCGGGCGGCGGCGACGGCGGCGTCGACGTCGGCCGGCGTGGCCAACGCGTACGTCGACACGACCTGCCCGGTGGCCGGACTGATCACCGCGAAGGGCTGACCGCCCGTCCTCACCGCCCGGCCGTCGATCCAGCTACCAGCAACAACAGGGGCTTCAGTGGTGGTCACGGAGCACCACGCTACCCGAGGAACTCTGCGCATTCCACCGGTTGAGGACACGCAAAACGCGCGATTTCATGGAAATGGTTGCCTCAAACTACGGATTCCGTGCACAATCAAGCTCATGTCGAACCCAGATTCACAGCCCGGCGGCTCTGCCGTCTCCCTGAGAATCAACCACTCCCGGCCCGGTGCAGCGTTCCAGCTCGACGAACTGTCTAAGTCGATCATCGAAAAGCTGCAGCAAGACGGCCGCCGGTCCTACGCGGGTATCGGCAAGGCGGTGGGCCTGTCCGAGGCGGCGGTACGCCAGCGCGTCCAGCGCATGGTCGACGCGGGCGTCATGCAGATCGTCGCCGTCACCGATCCCATGCAGTTGGGCTTCGCCCGCCAGGCCATGATCGGCATCCGTTGCACCGGCGACACCACCAAAGTCGCCGAAAAGCTCTCTGCCATCGAATCCGTCGACTACGTGGTGCTCACCGCGGGCACCTTCGACGCCATCGTCGAGGTCGTCTGTGAGGACGACGCCGACCTTCTCGACCTGCTCAACACCAAGATCCGTGCCGTCCCAGGGGTGATATCGACCGAGACTCTCGTCTATCTCAAACTAGTCAAACAGCAATACAACTGGGGCACGCGATGACAACAACTGATGTAGCACAATCACTCTCAACCGATCTGGCCGCCAAGGCCAAAAGGCATCTCTGGGGGCATTTCGCCCGCCACGGCGCCGACATCACCCCGCCGATCATCACCCGCGGCGAGGGCGTCACCATCTTCGACGACCAGGGCAAGAGTTATATCGACGGACTGTCGGGCCTGTTCGTCGTCCAGGTGGGCCACGGCCGCGAGGAATTGGCCGCGGCGGCGGCTCGCCAGGCCGAGCAGCTGGCCTTCTTCCCGCTGTGGTCCTACGCCACGCCGACGGCCATCGAACTGGCCGAACGCATCGCCAACTACGCGCCGGGCGACCTGAACAAGGTCTTCTTCACCACCGGCGGTGGTGAAGCGGTGGAGAGCGCCTGGAAGCTGGCCAAGCAGTATTTCAAGCTGACCGGAAAACCCGGTAAGCACAAGGTGGTTTCGCGTTCGATCGCCTACCACGGCACCCCGCAGGGCGCGCTCGCCATCACCGGCATTCCCGCCTTCAAGGCGCCGTTCGAGCCGCTCACCCCGGGCGGTTTCCGCGCACCGAACACCAACTTCTACCGGGCGCCGGAGGCTTACGCGCACGACGAGAAGGCATTCGTGCGGTACTGCGCCGATCGGATCGCCGAGGCCATCGAGTTCGAGGGTCCCGACACCGTCGCCGCGGTATTCCTCGAGCCGGTGCAGAACGCCGGCGGCTGCTTCCCCCCGCCGCCGGGGTACTTCGAACGGGTCCGCGAGATCTGCGACGAGTACGACGTGCTGCTGGTCTCCGACGAGGTCATCTGCGCCTACGGCCGCATCGGTTCGATGTTCGCCTGTGACGACTTCGGCTACGTTCCCGACATCATCACCAGTGCAAAGGGTTTGACGTCGGGCTACTCCCCGCTCGGAGCGATGATCGCCAGCGACCGGCTCTTCGAACCGTTCAACGACGGCAAGACGGTGTTCGGGCACGGCTACACCTTCGGCGGGCACCCCGTCTCGTCCGCGGTCGCGCTGGCCAACCTCGACATCTTCGAGCGCGAAGGCATCAACGCTCACGTCAAGGAGCAGGCGCCGGTGTTCAAGGCCACCCTGGAGAAGCTGTACGACCTGCCCATCGTCGGCGACGTCCGCGGCGAGGGATTCTTCTACGGCATCGAACTGGTGAAGGACAAGGCCACCAAGGAGACGTTCAACGACGAGGAGTCCGAGCGGTTGCTGCGTGGCTTCCTGACACCCGCGCTGTGGGAGGCGGGCCTGTACTGCCGCGCCGACGACCGCGGCGACCCAGTGGTGCAGCTGGCTCCCCCACTGATCAGCGGACAGAAGGAGTTCGACGCGATCTACGACATCCTGCACCGGGTGCTCAGTGAGGCCGGACGCCTGCTGTAGCGCACGTCGGTACTGCGGCCGGGCGGGAAACCGCCCGGCCGTTGTCATCTCCGGACTACCGTCGAACCTGTGCCGGCCACCTCTGAAAAGCCTTCGATCCACCCCGTCCGCTGGCAACCCCCGCCGGTGGATCCGTTGCCCGATTTCCCGTCACCCGAACTGACCATCGTCCCGGTCCCCGGACACGCGCCCGAGGACGTGGTCCTCGACGCGGCAGGCGGGCTGTGGACGGGGCTCGACGACGGCCGGATCATTCGACTGGACCCGGAGCCGGTGGTCGTCGCCGACACCGGCGGGCGCCCGCTGGGCCTGCACGTCGCCCGGGACGGCCGGATACTGGTGTGCGACAGCCACCGCGGGCTGCTGGCCCTGGACCCCGCACGCGGCGAGCTCACCACGCTGACCGGCACGGCCGCCGGTCACACCCTGAAATTCTGCTCGAACGTCACTCAAACATCGGACGGCACAATCTATTTCACCGAGTCCACCAGCGACTACCACTATGAGTGGTTCAAGGCGGCGGTCCTGGATGCGCGTGGGACCGGCGGGCTGTACCGGTTCGATCTCGACGGCACCGTCACCACGCTGGTCTCGGGGCTGTACTTCGCCAATGGCGTCACCGTGACCGCCGACGGCTCGGCATTGGTGTTCGCCGAGACGCAGGGCCGGCGGCTGTCGAAGTACTGGCTCACCGGTCCGCAGGCCGGCACCGTCACCTCACTCGTCGCGCATCTGCCGGGCATGCCCGACAACATCTCCACCGGCGGTGACGGGAGGATCTGGGTGGCGCTGGTCTGCCCGGTCAACGCGTCGGCCGAATGGCTGGCACCCCGCGCCCCGGCACTTCGCCGCCTGGTGTGGCGACTGCCCGAGGCGGTGCAACCCAAGATGCCCTCGGAGGTGTGGGCGGTGGCGTTCGATCCCGACACCGGCGCACCCGTGGCGGGTATCCGCGGCACGCATCCCCGGTTCGGTCAGGTCACCGGATTGGTCGAGCGCGATGGCCGCCTCTGGCTGAGCACCATCGGCTCGGACGCGCTCGCCCACTGCGCCCTACCCGAGTAACACAAACCCCACCAGTCACAGCGCGCTTCCCCGCCATCGGCGCCCTCGTCACCTAATCTGGCCACACGATGGCGACCACGAAGACCACGCTCCACCGCGCTGCAGCCCTGGCTGCGGCGCTTTTCCTGGCTGCAGGGCCGGCCCTGGCGCACGCCGAGCCAGGTCCGCCCGACCCGTGCCCCTTCAAGGTGAGCACCCCGCCCGCGGTGGATTCCTCCGAGGTCCCCAAGGCCGGCGACCCGCCCGCCCCGCTGCCCGTGCCCGCGACACCGTTGGGCGGTGACGCCATGGGTAACTGCGGCGTCGTCGTCGCGCCGGACACGCCACCACTGCCCAACGACATCTCGGCCGAGGCCTGGGTGGTGGCCGACCTGGACACCGGCGATGTCATCGCCACCAAGGACCCCCATGGCCGGCACCGACCGGCCAGCATCATCAAGGTGTTGATCGCCATGCAGGCGATCAACGAACTGCCGCTGAACCGGCAGGTCATCGGCACCTCGGACGATGCCGCCGCCGAGGGCACCCGCGTCGGCGTCGACGAGGGCGGCCGTTACACCGTCAACGACCTGCTGCACGGCCTGCTGATGCACTCCGGCAATGACGCCGCGCATGCGCTGGCGATGCAGGTCGGCGGGATGGACACCGCCCTGCAGAAGATCAACACGCTGGCCAACAAGCTGGGCGGCCGGGACACCCGCGCCGCCACGCCGTCCGGGCTGGACGGGCCGGGCATGAGCACCTCGGCCTACGACATCGCGCTGTTCTATCGCTACGCATTCCAGAACGACACGTTCACCCGCGTCGTCGGAACCGAGAAGTACCCGTTCCCCGGGTATCCGGCACGCCCCGGCGAGGACAACGACCATCCCGGTTACGACCTGGAGAACGACGTCAAACTGCTCTACAACTACCCCGGCGCGCTCGGCGGCAAGACCGGGTACACCGACGACGCCGGGCAGACCTTCGTCGGCGCCGCCAACCGGGACGGCCGCCGCCTGGTCGCGGTGCTGCTGCGCGGCACCCGTGAGCCGATCGCACCGTGGGAGCAGGCCGCACACCTGCTCGACTACGGCTTCGCCACGGCACCGGGCACCAAGGTGGGCAAGCTGATCGAACCCGACCCGTCGTTGCTGCCCAAGGCCAAGCCCGACGCCCCGGATACGGCCGCCGTCGCGGCCACCGCACTGGCACCCGCCGACGCGGTTCCGGTGCGGGTCGGGGTCGGTCTGGTCGGCGGCATCATCGTGTTCGCACTGATCATGGCCGCCCGGTCGATGAATCGCCGCCCTCAGAGCTGAGCCGTCAGGCGCGACACCACTTCTGCCGCAGCGAGTTCCGCACGCACCTCGCCCACCCCTCGGCCCGCGTTGACCGCCGAGCCGCGCAGTACGCGCTCGGGAATGGTTGCCGGCCAACGGTATCCGGCGGCGAGATCGAATTCGCGGGTCAGTTCCGTCTCGGTGCCGGCCAGCAACTCGGCACGCGCCTGCGGCGTGGTCAACGCCTCGTGGCACACCGCGAAGGCGGTTCCCACCCACACGCCGGCAGCGCCGGCTTCCACCGCATCGGCCACCGTCCGGGCTGAGCCGACACCCCCGCCGGCCAGCACCGGAACATCGACGGCGGCAAGGACTTCAGGAAGCAACGCCCTCAACTCCAGGATCGGTTCACCGTGGCCCCCACCTTCGGCGCCGCGCGCCACCAGCACGTCGACACCCGCAGCGGCGGCCCGCCGGGCGGCCGCCGGATGCGCCACCTGCGTGCAGACGCCGACACCGGCAGCGTGCGCGTCGGCGACCCAGGACCAGTCGTCGCCGAAACTCACCGACAGCAGCGTCGGCCGGGCCGCGACGGCGATCTCGAACAGTTCCGGCCGATCGGACATCACCCAGTGCACCAGACCGATGCCGAACGGACCGGCCCAGCCACCCAATTCGGCGAGTTCGCGGCGCAGCGCATCGGGGGTGGCCGCGCTGCCCATGCCGATCATGCCCAGCCCGCCGGCCTTCGACACCGCCGCCGCGAGCCGGCCACCCGCGGCGCCGCCCATCGGTGCGTTCACGATCGGGACGTCGATACCGACCTGCGCGATCCAGTCGGCCGCGGCGGTCATCAGCGCCGAAACAGCCGCGAAATACCCAGGGCTCCAAGAGCTCCCGCCGCGAACGCGGCCGCCGCACCAGGCACTCCGACGCCCTCGCGCACCTGCACCCGGGGGGTGATGGCCACCGGACCGGGTGGCTCGACCGGTGCCAGCAGCATGCTCTCCTCGGACGTGGCAGCCCATGCGGTGGCGAACA
>JAHFVC010000350.1:6231-6968 GCA_023264765.1 Mycobacterium sp.
ACCTGCTTGAACAGCTCGAAACCGACCGCGGCCAACAAGCCGCCTTGCACCGAACTACCGAATGCGATCGGTTCGCGCGGTAGTCGGGCGATCATCCAGGTGAACAGCAGCCAGGTCACCAGCGCGGAGAGCAGCCACGAGACCACCGGCAGCACCACGGTCAGCCCTGGAACATCGTGCAAACCGAGCCAATTGAGCACTCGCGTCATCACCGACTCATTGGCAAGCGCGGTGAGGCCGATGGTGAGCACCATCGCCACGAACACCGACAGCAAGGCGAGAAGGTCCGACAGTTTCGTACGGACGAATCCGTCCGGCTCGGCGCGCTGTTCCCACATCTGGCTGAGCGCCTCGCGCAGGTTGGACATCCAGCCGAGTCCCGCCCAGGCGGCGGTGGCGAGCCCGATGACCCCGACGGCGCCACGGGAGGAGATCGCGGAATCCATCAATTGCACCAGTTGCGTGCCGAAATCGCCGGACACGGTTTCCCTGATGCGCTGTTCGATGTCGGCCATCAGGTGCGGCCGACTGGCCAACACGAAACCACCGGCCGCGAATCCGACCATCAGGAGCGGGAACAGGGCGAACACCGTGAAGTACGTGATGCCCGCGGCGTAGAAGTCACCCTTGGAGTCGTTGTAGCGTTCCTGGGCACGCATGACGCGGTCGAACCAGGCGTAGCGCGCCCGCAGTCGGTCCAGCACACCCGGTTTTTCGTCCGGCTCGGCCATCGAGTC